>JBEVKW010000405.1:0-36392 GCA_040509495.1 Chitinophagaceae bacterium
GAAATGTTAAGCGGAAAGATGGGTGTCCTTAGGATAGACTGCGGCGTAGTTTTTATTTTCATCCAGGTGAGCAATGGTCTTACACCTATAAACGTTTAACTCGCTGGCAGGGTGTATACTCCGTTGGATAAAGTGTTCATGTTGCTCCCATTGATTTAACCAAGATGGCTTTTTGCCTAAAGGCCTCCTTGCCAGAACGGCATTAATGTTACTTCAAAACCATCACTGGCATTATCCGCCTTATCAAAAGCATTTCTTCCTTATGACAGGGATGGTAAGTTACAACCGACAGCGGCAGAACATTTTCCTATTTATTGAAATTTCCTGTTTCAATATCAAGCGCCGACTTGTATTTTTTTAGGGCAATTCCACAAATAATATCTTCCTCTACCTCACCGTGGCTGACCAATGCGACCACATTTCCATCTGTGTCAAGAATTGGTGCCCCGCTAGTTCCCCGAAAATACTCGTCTCCTGGATGTTGGAATGGAAGTTTGAATTTATAGAAGTCGTCTTGAAAACCTACAAACTGAAGGTCAGGGACAAGTCTGCTCTGCGAATACACATGCCCATCGTTGAATGAAAAGGCTGAATGGCCAAAGAATCCATATTTTTTCTCTGCTGATGGTTCCAGATCAAAATTTACGTGTAGTATTTCTCTTGGTTTCTGAATGATGATTTGGCCTTTTTCTTCCATTTCATGATAGTAGGGCTGTAGGTCGTTTGGAACAGTAGCATAAGAAAAATCCACTTCCTTTATGGTATCGTTGTGGAGGTTCCCAACTGTAAGGAACATCATGGCTCCGATCTGATAAATCTTTGTAGCGACATTTTCCTTCGATTGTATTTCTATCCCCCAATTTTGGTCGTTGCCTGTGGCATGGGCGACCGTTAGAATGATCCGCTTGCCACAATAATCAATTAAACAACCAGAGGCAAAATTAATGGGTATCCCAACTTCATTCAGTTGTCTTAACGGTATACTTGAAAGTGTGATTTTTGAAATCCAATTCTCTATTTCCATTAGTTATTGAATTTTTTTTCCGCCCATTTTTGAAAGTCTGAGACCTGGCGTCTGTGTTCGCCGAAATTTTCTGGCTGCCAGACTTGCTTTTCCTTATCAAATCTTAAACGGATCTTTGGCTTGTCTGTAGGCTGCTCAATAAAGTCTGGGTTATTAAATGCTTCGTTGAGGCTTTCTGGACTGATAAACTTAAAGGCTTCGTCAATAAGGATATTAGCTTGTTTGTCCTCAACATCCCCTTCCAGAATAACTTCAATCGCCCGGTCCTTAACCGCTAGTGTTATTGAAATACTCTTTTTTTTGTCAGTCTGCTTGTCATTTGCATTCATTTTCTTGACAGCAAGGTTGGAAATCCCTGTCCATAGTAGCTTCAATCCACTTTTAAACATGTCATAGGCCACATTGACAAGAAAGCCGCTTACAATTAATTCTGTGGTGTGTTCCTCCACATAGATGAGGATGTCCGCAATTTCAGGACCATTAAAATTGTAATACTTTTGTTCTGCTTTTTTAGTTTTTATTTCGACCTGGAGATGGTCTCCTACCCGCAGTTTGTCAAATTCTACAATCAGGTCATCTGGAATGTAGTGCTGATAAACAATTTTCATTTCTTCTTTCATTTTCTATTGTTTAGTTAAGTTATGATCCAAAAGCGGACTGTAAGGACTTGGCCCTTATCCAAGAAGATAGGGACTTCGAAGCTTTAATCATCCTGAAGGCTTAAAGCTCTATGTTTGCTTGGGAACTAAAGCGCCTTAACCTTAAGCTTTGATGTACGTTTTGCTATTAAGATGATCCAATGTGTCCTTTTCGATTTCCTCTAGGGAAAGCATATCGCAAAAGAACCTTCCACCTTTGGTGATTGATAATTTTTCTAGCTGGATAGGATCGGAATTGTTGCCACCATCGTAAGTCGCCGGAATATATATTAGCCCCCTTTGTTGTAGATCCCGAAATTCTGCGATGATATCTATTTCCCTAATCTCCAATTTATCAAGTCCCCGGAGTTTAAATTTCAATTCTTGGCCTTCTATATATTTTTCGTTCATCAACTGTAGGATACAGTATTGCCTAAAGCTAAGATGGTTGGCAGTTTTGGTCAGTTGGTTAGCATGTTCTTTGCTCACCTCCTTGTTGAAACAGACATTGGCATATAGGTTTCCCAGAAATTTGATTTTCAGCTCTTCGAATTCCCTTTGCGAAGAAAGTATGATCCCTTCCAGTACTTCTTCCGAAGCAGGCCTGTTGTCCTTGACATCCTTAAAGAAATCATCGTCCCTAAGGGATTGCCCATTGCTTTCGTTTTGCCTTATTTTATGGATGGCAAAAGTATATGCGGCTCCAATTCTTACACCTTCCCTATGGCTTAAAAAGCGTTCCTTTATTTCTGTTCCAATGGAATTGAAGATTTTTGTAACGATCGGTCCGCTTGCACCTCCCAAGATCCAACCTGCCGGTCCTGCAAGCAGACCGCCAATGATGGCACTTCCGATCCCCCCGGAAATTTCAGAACCGGTTGATATGATATCCTTGATGATGTCCTTTTCTTTGTTATTGGTCATAATGGTTTGAAATAATTGGCAGGCAAAAATGGGTGATTTAATAATAAGGTCCGAAAACACCTTCCTTTATAAGCTAAAAAAGATTACGGGCTAAGCTGTATTAAACATAAGCGCTACTAGTTCGGGGTCAGGCTCTATCTGTAAGATATTTTTGGGCTACCTCAACAAAAATCCGGTTGATCACATAGGGGATTGAATAGTCTCTTTCCTGGTGGCAGTAATAGCAATGGCTTACTCCCTTGCTGTGGGAAAACTCGTGCAGCCAGTTGGAACCGATATCGGCAATGGATGATTTCCGGAAGAACCATTTTTTGTTGTATATTTTTCCATCTCCGATCTCTTTTGCCACGGCTGATTCAAAGGGCGTTTTGATCGACATCCCGTAGAGTTCAATGTTCAGCATGATGTTAACTTTCGAAGGCCGGGAGCTATCGTTCGGATTTCCGTTGATCAGGCTGTTGATGATCTGGGCTCCAGTGATTTCACGTTTGCCCTGGGCATTTTCGAATACGGCATACCGGTAGCCCCTGTAGTGCTCCAGGGCATTCCAGAAATCGGGATCGTTCAGTACCTTGTTGCACAGATCGGTAACCTCTGCGCCCCTCCTGTTATCGCTATCCTTTGAAAAGGTGCTGGATAGACTAACCGTGAAATGGGAGTTCATGGTATATCCCTTCCGGTCAATTGTTGCCAGGATATTTTCTTCTATGTTTCCGCAGTTATAATCTTTCTGGTTCCTGTCTGGACAGTCAATGACCTGTGCTGCGGAATCGAAACACAGGAAAATTATAAATAATAAATAGATATTTTTTTTCATCTTGACATGTTTGCTATGAGGGCTTGTGGTTTGGGTGGTACTTGTGCTGGAAGTTTCGGCGTAAAGATTTCAGTTTGCAATGGGATCGTTAATGGGCTTTCATAATTCCGGTTACAGAATTGAAAACAAACTCATTTGGCATAATCCCATTGAAGGTGCCATCGGGCTCTAGCCATAGTTGTCTAATATATTCAAAAGTGGTCTTGTCTATTTTGTGTAGGGCGTTGGGATTATGGAATAAGGTCACACTTTCGCACCAGTTTTCTATGCCTTGTTTTGGCTTGACTTGATAGGTGAACTGCGTAGCCTCCGATCCCAATTCGGGATTGTGCTTTGCACCTGCCCTAACAATGATCAGTTCTTCCTTGGTCAATGCTGACTGATAGCCCATTCGGTTGAACTTATGCAGATCGGAATTATTCGTAAAAAGGACCCCACTAATGTTTTCAGCCAATGGCTGGGCAAAAAAATTGGCAGGAACAACTTTTTCTCCCAATTTGAATTCGGTGATGGTTTCTGCCCCGAGATTTTCAACACCTGCTGTCGTAATTTTTACGTTTTGCTTGATACCGTATAGGTATTCGATTAATTTGGCGTCCGGCAAAAAAGAGGCTAAATAATTATGTGCCGGCGTAATGGCCAAGACCAAGGGTTTTCCTTTGACCCAATCTAGTTTCCAATATTCCTTTTGGAGTTTCGAAAATAGAACACCTCCCATCCTGATGACGAAGTAGTCGATTAACTGTTGTTGGACTGCCAGATCATTTTTTGCCTTGGCGTCTTCTATAAATTCCCTGCTAAAAATATCATCCTTCTTTTCAGCCGATAAACTTGCTTCCACAAAAAGATCAATGTTCTCCTTGCTCAAATGAAAATCTGGCCTATCATATTTTCCGCTTTGGGTAAAACCGATTTCTTTAAAAAGTATAAAGAGATAAACCTCCCACAACCGGGCATCAAAGCCATCGGATTGGAACTGTTGGATGAAATTGCCGTCCTTGTCGTCCATTAATACGGCAATATTTTCAATGATTTTTTTTGCCGGATCAAACAATTTATTATCCGATAGTAACTTGAACTTCTTATTCAGCTTTTCTGCCGAAACGATGTGTTTATAGATATTCTCCATTGATGGGGGCTGTTAGATGGCCTGCGCTTTTTCAATATTCATGTCCCCGCCTAACAAAGCTTGCTGTAGCCTTCGTAGATCCTAACATACGAGGAAGTTTTAAGTATTTAAAATAATTCGTATTTAAGACCTTTTCAGATTATCGTTGAACAGCCGCCTATGGATGCTTGGAATGGTCGTTATGGGAGCTACACTATTGATGATTTGATATTTTACAATAGGATGTAGTGCAGATGCTCTCCCTTTACAATTGCTTTGATGCAGGTTTGATGAAATCTGCTCCGTCGTTAATCGGAATCATTATGCCGTTCCCTGACGGGCGGGCTTTACGTTGCAATTCCTCATTCCGTTGCACTTCATTGCGGGATTTCCACTGCAATCCCTAACGGGAAAACAACGGTGGTAGCTGATGGTTTTATGGCTGCTGTGACGTTTCCTGTTCAAAGGCCCTGTAGAATTCCTGAAGGATGTTGCCCAACAGCTCACGGGGCGCCCTTGTCTTATAGAGATATTTTGAGATCTCGAACTCGATCAGACGTTTTACGGACTCACATTCCAAAGTATGCTGTAAAAAGATATTGATGCCCTTTTGAAGGTCGTTGTGCGCCTTAGCGATATTGTTGTTGAGGGAGTTTTTGTAGAACCCGTTAAAATAGGCATAGCACATTTTTTTACTTGTACTGTCCAACAGGATCTTCCGCTTGTCGAACTCCTCAAAGAACCATTGCATGTTGTTCAGCTTGGTTTCCAACAGCAGGGTATCCCGTTCGATCTTTTGGATGAAATCATTGATGTAGCGTGCGCTCTCACCAAATTTGTTCTGCCGTAGCAGAGCGTGTGATAGGGTGAGCTTGGGAAGCAGGTCATTGGGATTGTACTGGATCAGCTTGGTATAATATTCAACAGCAAGCTTGTATTTGTTGCTTTGGAGGTATTGGTAGGCAAGGTTGTTCAGATAGGTGGGATTCAGCGGCGAGATCTGATAGGCTGTCTCATAATAATGGAATGCGTCACTGGTCTTCAGTTGGTCATTTGTTTCATGTAGCATCCCGATCCTAAAATGGGCGTCGGCAAAATTGTTTTTCAGCCGGATGGCTTCCTTAAAGTTGAGCATCGCCTCCCTGGTATCATGGTCCTTGTGGCTCATTCCCAGGAAATAGAATCCGTGCGGATCTTGCGCATTGTACTGGAAGATCACATCGATCTTCTTTTTCATGACCTCGATGTTGGTATCCCGTAGGTTTTTATCCGTCAGGATCTGGGATTTGAAAAGGCCCATCGACGCGTCCAGGTTGATACTGTCCACGCTAAGTGCGGCAAGGAACTCCGCCTTGGCCTCATCGAACTGACCTATCTCGATAAGTTCGTTACCCAGGCTGATGTGACGCTCGGTAATCACCTTTTTCAGTTTCTCCTGCTCTGCTTTCCTTCTGTATTCCCGTTGGTCATGGGCAATCTTTTCCAGGGGCTGGAAAAGACTGATGCGATATTTGAGCCATCCCACCAGGATACCGATGACCGTTACCACCAACAGGATGGCAGGAACAAGTTTAAGGTATGGTTCTATCTGTTGGAGCATAAGGCGGTTCCATTTACCAAGGTGCGGCGCTTGCCGGGAATAAATTAGGCATTAAAATATAGAATTACAAATTCCGATGCACTTGAAAAGCCCGGTTCGGTTGAATCCTACCGTGCAGTTGGCTTTCTGTGATTGCAGGGAGGTTAATGACTGATTGCAAAAGTTCGGCAAAGGGCAGCGGGCGGGCCATAAGACTACGGCATAAACACAGCCCTGCGCCATGTCCCGCATTTATTCCGTTTCCTGTATGCCCTTGCTAGCCCTTTGCCGGGAATGTTTCCATCATTCATTTTTCAAACTAAAAATCAGCATCATGGAAACTTCAATCGCAACAACAAAAACTTACATCGTAGCTGAAATCGATCTGGTGTACAGGACTCACATCAAACCCTCTCGGTTACCTATCGTCACCAGTGCTGCCGATGCCTACGACATTTTTCTTGGTGCATGGAACCTCGACCAGATCGAACTGCTGGAACAGTTCAAGGTATTATTGCTCAACCGCAGGAACCGTGTGCTGGGCATTGTCGACCATTCTTCCGGTGGGATTGCTGGCGCCGTTTGTGACTTGCGCCATTATATCCATACAGATGCTGAGATTTAGAAGGTCCAAAAGCTGGTCAGTTTGCTCTTGATGTACTGCAATTTTCATGCACATCCTGTCTGATCTGGATACTCAATTCGGATAGCGTTGAATGAGGAAAGTTGTTCCCACTTCGGAAAAGCGGGTGGTTTTTGTTTTTAACGCAGCAAGTAGGTTAGTGATAACTTCATCATCGCACCTGGAATTGCAGTGATGCGCAGCATTACGGCGAACGTGATGAATGCGGGAAGTCCGGGCAAATTCTCCGCCAGTTCTGACGATGATTTATATGGACGATAAAAGGCTGTTCAATAGAACAGCCCTGCAATTATTTTTCGTCTTTATTTTCTTTCTGATCTTTTTCGTCATTATCCTCTGCTTCTTCTTTAATGTTTTGCATAAGAGAAGAAAGCGGCCCCTCCATGTTTTCCTGCGGATCGGTCTTGTGTAGCGTTTCAGGATCTGGTTTGGTTACGGGGTTGTCTTCTTTTTTCTTTTTATCCTTATCGGTTGCCATAAATGGTTGTTTAGGATAAAAAGACAAACACCGGACCATAAAACTGGCACGGATCAAAGATCAAGCCCGATCTCCTTTAGAAAAGCTTCTTTGTAATTACTGCCGATCGGAATTTCTTTGTCTGCGATGAATACCCTGTTGCCCTCAATATGGCTTATCCTGGATTTGTTGATAATAAAGGATCGGTGTACCCGCAGGAATGTATGTGCCGGCAGCAGCTCTTCTGCATTCGAAAATGTCATGGAAGGGGAGAGTACTTGCGACGGGGTGACGAATTTGGTAAAATTACCTGCGGCTTCAGCATAGAGCAGTTCGTCAAACCTGATCTTGAATATCTTGCGGTCTGTCTTAATGAAGAAAAAATCTTCCGTTGCTTTTTCTTCAGAGACGGCCGTGTTTGCGGCGGCTTGTTGTGTTGAAGATTGGAGGCGTTCTACCGCTTTATCAACGGCAATCATGAACCGGTCAAGTGAAAAAGGTTTGAGCAGGTAGTCAATTACAGAGAGATCAAAAGCATCGATCGCGTATTCTTTGTAAGCTGTCGTCAGAATTACCTGCGGCTGCGTTTTCAGCGTTTTCAGAAAAGTAATTCCATCCATTACGGGCATGTTGATATCGAGGAAAAGGATATCAACTTTCTGACGCTGTAAAACCATTTTTACCTCCAGGGCATTTGCGCAGGTTGCTATTATTTCCAGATAAGGAAGCTGATTGCAGTAAGCCTGGATAATGTCTCTGGCAATTGGTTCGTCGTCTGCTATTACACAGGTATATTTCATCTTCTCGCTTTTAATTGAAGCAGGATGGTGTATTGTTCCGGTTCCTGGTTGATATTGAGGATATGTTCAAATGGGTAAAGTAATTCCAGTCTTTTATAAACGTTTGCCAAACCCATTCCGCTGTTTTTTCCCGGAAGTTTACGCTGATCTTTTTCTTTGCTGTAAGAGTTGCTGGCTTTAAAGATGATCACGTCATTTTCGATCGCCATTTTTATGTCGATAAATGATCGGCTGGCTGACGTATTACCGGCAAATTTAAAAGCGTTCTCGACAAACACGATCAGCAGCATCGGCGCAATTTTAATGTCAGCGCTGATGTTGGTTGCAAGATCAGTTTCCAGTATCAGCCGGTGACCCATCCTGATCTTTTCAAATTCGATGTAGTTGCTTATGTATTCCATTTCCATTTTCAGTGGAACATATGTTTCTCCTGCTTCGTATACGGAATAACGCAGCAACTCCGATAAGCGGAGCAATAGCGGAGGGATCTTTTCGTGTTGCGTGATCGACAGTCCGTAAAGATTATTAAGTGTATTAAAAAGAAAATGCGGACTAAGTTGTGATTGAAGCAGCTGAAGTTCGCCTTTGCTTTGAGCTGCAGCGTTTCTAGCTTCGCTCAGTTGTTGTTGTGTATTGGCCCTGATCATTTTTGCCACAGCGCCTATTCCAAATCCGGACATGAGAAGAGGAAGCAGGAATGTGGCAAGGTTCAGCCCGGTTCTGCGGCCAAAAGGAAACGCGGCATGAAAGCAAAGCCATGAAACGAGCAGGACTGTTATTACGGAGATAGTTCCGATGAAATTAGCGGGAAATCTTCTGGATCGGTCAGCCCACGCTCCGATAACAAAGCGGCCCGAGAATACGGATAGAAAAAAACCTGCGGTCATACTTCCTGCCACTGCTTCCGAATCGGGCACGTTCAATGTTTCAACATACGCATTGACCGCGATCCAAACGGGTATTGCGAGCAGCCACGAAAAAAAGAAGTAATTCCTGCTCCCAAAAAAATCCCTAAAACGAATAGTACTCATAGTCTGTTTTTACTCACGGGGTAAATATCAGTTGTTCGCCCTTACCAGGTAAGTTTTGCTGACGGAAATGCATTCTTCCGTGTTATACTGCTCGTAGATCCTGACCAAATAATTTGTCCCCCGTCGGAAGCATTCCGTCAGTGAAATACCAAGTTACAACACTATTATTTCTGAACCCATCCTGACTGGTCAATATTTGCCTATCAAATGACGATCATGAAAAAAATGACCTTATTCCTCGCCGTTCTGTTAGCTTCGAACAGCATTTTCTCCCAGACCATTTCCGGTAGGATCATGAATGACAGTCAGCAACCCGTACCTGGGGCGACGATCAAGTTCATGAACCAGGTGGATTCAGTTCTTAACAGGATAACGACTACGCAGGTTGACGGACGGTTTACCACTAATCTCAGCTCCGGTTCCTGGGTGATCGCTGTGGACGCAATGGGGCTTCGACATTACAAAGCCGAGGTAAATATTCAAACAGGGCGCGATCTCCAGCTTCCGGCAATCATTTTACAAACGTCAGAAATCAAGGAGCTCCAGGGGGTGATCACGAAAGCTAAAAAGCCGCTGCTTGAGCATTCAATCGACCGCACCACTGTGAATGTTGATGCAATGATCAGTAGTGCTTCAAGCAATGCCCTGGAAGTTCTTGCACGCACGCCGGGGGTAAACATAGATAATAATGGAAATATCAGCCTGAACGGAAAGTCGGGTTTAATGGTGCTGATAGACGGAAGACAAACATATATGTCTTCACAGGATCTGTCCAATTATCTTAAATCAATACCCGGAGCTACCTTGGAGAAGATAGAGCTTATTGATAATCCACCTGCGCGCTATGATGCCGCAGGCAATTCGATCATCAATCTCCAGTTAAAAAAGAAGCGTGTGGCCGGTTGGACCGGTAGTCTTTCCGCAGGATATTCACAGGGCCGCTATGGCCGTCAGAATTACGCTGGCAACCTGAACTTTAATTATAAAAAGATCACCTGGTATGCCAACATCGGGCATAATAGGGACAGGATTTTTTCCCATGACGTCTTTAACCGCAGGTATTTTGATCAGCAGGGACAACTGGCCGCATCGATACTGCTGGATAATCACCAGCGATATCGTGGCCGATCGGTCAACGTAGTTTCAGGTATCGACTACCAGATCAGTGCTAAGACAAGCATCGGTGTGATGGTAAACCTGAACGGGGGAAAACGTTATGGAGATTTTGAGTACGGTAGCACGACCCTGTCACCCATGCAGATCGTAACAGCAGAAGGATATGGCAATACTTATTCAGTGGACAGGCGAAATAACCGTACCATTAACATGAACATGCTGCATAAGATGAAACAAAAAGGAAGGGAGATCAGTATGGAAGCAAATCATATGCGTTACCGGACACGGATGACGCAGGACCTTTTAAACTTCGAAGGATCTTTTCCGGGAAATAATGTCCTTGTTTCGAAATTCGCATACTTCGTCCCCTCTGATATTTCGATTTATACGGCAAAGGCTGACTATGTACAACCTTTATTAAAAGGAACATTCGAGGCAGGAATAAAAACCAGCTTTGTTACGAATGACAATATCTCCGATTTCTTTGATAAAAAACAATCTGCTCCCGAATGGATCGAAGGAATGTCAAATCATTTTATCTACGAAGAGAATATCAATGCGGGGTATCTTAACCTTCAGCAGCGCGTTGAACGTTTTTCCATTCAGGCTGGCGTTCGTACCGAACAGACTGTTATAGATGGTCGTCAGTTAGGTAACACGGTGGTGAAGGATAGCAGTTTCAGACGCGACTACTGGACATTCTTTCCTTCTGCCGCCATTGGATACAAACTAGACAGTACCGGAACAAGGCAATTAAGTTTTCTATATAGCAGAAGGATCAACAGACCCAACTATCAATCATTAAATCCTTTTGTTTTTTACAGGGACAATTTTTCTTATAGCGGAGGCAATCCCCTGCTGAATCCGCAGATCCAAACGAGGTATGAATTAAAATATCAACATGGACAGCGCTGGTGGACAGGATTAAGCTATAACAATTTTACCAGTGTGATATTGCCCATTACTACCGTACAGGATAGTATTTTTATCACACGACCGGATAATTATGCGCGGGGTTATATGGTGTTGTTGAATATAGGAGTAAGCCTGTCTCCTGCGAAATGGTACACGATCAATTCAACGGTCCGTTTGTCGAGGATAGGTCTTCGTGGAAATGTTGATAACACCAAACTGCGTCCGAATACAAATGTGCTCCGTTGGGAATTCAACAGCTATTTTATTATCAGCCCGAAGCTCTCTGCAGAGCTGAGCAGCTATTATGCCAGTGCAGACCTGAACGGTCAGAATAAAACCAGTGGAATGTACAGGGTCAATACGGGTTTTCAATATAAGATCAGTGAGAATGGTAGCATAAGGCTGAATCTTGATGATATATTCTATTCATGGAAATACCATAATCGCTCAGTTGGTTTAACCCAGGCGGATTACACGCAGGTCAGCACATCTGATACACAGCGCTTCGGCATTTCCTTTAATTATCGTTTCGGAAAGAAGACCTCCAAAACGCGCAGAAGTTCAGATGAAGAAGAGTCAGGAAGAGCACAATGATAACTTCCTGTCACCGACCTTAATGATAGGTAGCTCCCGTTGCAGCGGAGTAAGTTTTTTACGTTAGCTTGTTTTCAGTTCAATATGTACAGAAGTGCCTTTTTGTGGTGCTGACTGGATATCCGTTTTGCCTTTGAGGTATTCAACACGGGTTTGGATGTTTGTCCATCCGATGCCACGTGCGCCCTGGAGAACAGCCGTATCAAAACCTTTTCCGTCATCTTCAACGGTGAGACTGATCGTATCTCCTGAGTAACTTAACTGCACGATCGCGTTTTTAGCGGCTGCGTGTTTCATGGTGTTATTAAGCAATTCCTGTGTTATGCGATAGATGGTGATGGCCGTTGTTTGATCAAGTGAAATGTTGTCCATACCGAGAGATTGATAGTTGACTGTTAATGCGCCGGACTGGTTGATGTCATTGCAGAAATCTTTAAGTGCTGTATCAAGTCCAAATTTGACCAACGCTTCCGGCATCATATTATGAGCTACGCGACGCATTTCTGCGATGGAACTGTCCAGCATATCCATGCTGCGTTCAAATGCCCTTGCATTTTCGGGCGTCATGATCAGATTTCCTTTCATGGTTGAAAACGAATATTTAATGCCTGACAGCATGCCTCCCAATCCATCATGAAGGTCTTTCGCCAGGCGGGTCCTTTCCTGTTCTTCTCCCTTTAACACAGCTTCGGTTGCGGCAAGTTTCTTTTCAGTCTCCAGTTCCGCAATTCTTTGTTCCTGTATTTTTTGTTTTTGTTGATACGTACGGTAAACGAGCAATGAGATGATCACGACTGCGGCACCTGCTGTCAGCAGTATATTATTCCACAAATTTTTTCGCTCAATGGAGAGCTGCTGTACTTTTTGATTGGCGGTCAATGTTTTGATCTGCGTCTCCTTTTTCTCTGCTTCAAATTTCTTTTCTATCTCAAGTGTATTTTTTTGGATCGTTTCATTCAGAAGGCTATCTCCGAGCCTGGTTGACATACGCAGATATTCTTCTCCCTTTTCGATATTTTGCATCGCTATATAGATGCTCGATAATGTTTCAAGTGTTTTTCTTTTTTCTGCCGCCAGGTTCAACTCGTTGGCAAGAGCAAGGGATTGTTCTCCATATTTTGCAGCGATGGTGTGATTCCGCTGAAACAAATAATAAATGGCGAGACCGCGATAGGTTATCACAAGACTCTCTTTTGCGTCGAGTTCCAGAAAGATCTTCTCCGCTTTACTGAAATATTTTTCCAGTTCGCCATAATGGCCTTGCTGCATTGCGATATCGCCAAGGTTCAGCGTGGCAGAGCCTTGTGCATTCAGATCGCCGGTCTGGATGCCGATATTGTAGGTTTCATTGAATAACGCTTTTGCCTTGTCGAATTGCTCTTTCCTGGAATAGCTGATACCCAGATTGCAGGCAGCCGTGGCGAGGAAAGGAAGGTTTTGCACTTTCCGGAGATACTCGACTGCAGCTGTTCCGTATTCTATAGCGCGGTCAAACTGCCCGAGACTGTAGTAAAGGAGTTGTAAAATATCGTTTGCTATCGCCTGGATCTCTTCATTTCCATGCCGCTCAAAGATCTTCTTGCCTTCTTCATAATATCGGATGGCCGATTCGAACTCCCCTTTGTTCCGGTATGAGGTGCCAGTATTAAATAAAGTTTTCCCAAGGTTGACAGAATCTTTTATCTGCCTGGAAATCTCAACCGCTTGTTTGTTCAATAGTAAGGACGAATCAAATTGTCCCTGCATATTCAGTATGAACGTGTAGTTATTGATGTACTTGATAATGCCAGATGGGTAGTTGATCTTCTTACTCAGGGTTCCTGCTTCGCGGTAATACTGCTTCGCTATCTCGGGATGGTTGGATTCATATTGCTGCCCGATATTTATGTACAGCAGCACTTTACCCGAATCTTCCTTTGCCGCAGGAACCAACTTCAAAAGACTGTCAAGATTGAGAAATGACTGTCCATGACTTATAGTTATAAGAAACAGCAGAAGTATGGTGGTGGTTGCTTTTTGCATATAGTTAAGCCGGTATACAATTACGGTTAAAGTAAGCGTTGGTAAAATCCTTTTTTCAGATGATTTTTAAACAGGCAGACCAGGTATGCTTATCGCCGGGCTTGATCGGCCTCTGTCTTCCCGGTTGCCATTCGCGTCCGAAATCGACATTATATTATTTGCATCTGCGCGGCCTTTCGGATCAAAGAAGCGGTATTCCTGGTTGCAAACTTTGCCAGCAGGTTTTTCCGGTGCGTATCTACTGTAGCCGGGCTGATGAACAACTGGGCAGCAATGGCGTTATTGGTCATTCCTTCTGCGATAAGGGAGAGCACTTCTTTTTCACGCCGGGTAAGTATCGGTGTGTCCGATGCTTCATCGTGTTTTCTGAAAGCAATTGCAGCGTCGAAACTTAAGTATTGCTTTCCTTTGATCACTGTATGGATCGCGTCAAGAAGTTCCTGCTGACTGGCATTCTTCAATACATAACCTGATGCTCCATTGGAAAGCATCTTTTCAATGAAGCTTTGCTGGTTAAAAGTGCTAAGACCAAGGATGAACACGGAGGGATAAAGCTGTTTTGCCTCTTTACAAAGGTCGATACCACTTTGGTCCGGGAGATTGATATCCATGAGAATCACGTCCGGTTGTTCCTGGCTTAAAAAGGCAAGACAGGATGCCGCACTTGTGGCATGGCCCATCCACTCAATACCCTTTTCGTGTTGCAGCAGAGAGCGGATCCCCTCAATTACCATGTAATGATCATCAGTGATAAATACTTTAACTGCCATGTAGTGTTCGTGGTTTGCTTGTTGATCCTGTTAAAATACCCTTTTTTATCAATTTACAAATTAACGGAATCGCCTGTTAGGGAGACTACCGGTTTTCAATGATTTTTCCGGGCTTTCTAATACTGATGCTTAACCAGTTATTCTCCGCGCCTCACAGTAAGCCGGTTCCGGCCTTTGACCAGCCGTTAAAAAAAATACACCATCCCGTTAAACTTTCATTTTGTTTTCCGCTCTATTAACCCGGGCCGGCGCCGGAGCATCCAGTAACAATAATTCAAACCGTCAATCATTTCACTATGAAATCATTACCTGTATTGTTTGCAAGGCAAGCAGCTCTTTTCGTTCTATCATCACTTCTGATGATCACCTCCTGTAATAAGGAAGATGACACAACCACGGCAACGGCTGTTTCGGAAGAAGAAGCCGTGGAGATCATGACGGCAGGCATCTCTGCTGAATCCGGAGGTTTCGCTGAGCAGACTGCCATTGCAGCGCGCGTTGCTGCGGCATCTGCAAGGATCGGATGTGGTCAAACGATTGATACAACTTACAGCGGGCAGAATATTCCCGGTGCCACTATCACATACGATTACCGTATACAGACCAGCCGTTCGCTTATATGTACTGCAGAAGGGCCGCAGGCGTTCAGGTTTGCACTCGATGGAAGCGTTGTTTATGAAACACCGAGAATGTCTTCTGAAGATAAAACGACAGCCAGTTTCGTTATCACCGGTTTTCAGCCGGGCTCATCTGTATACACATTCAACCAGGAGTATGAACGTAATGGAACACAGCAATCAAAGGTAAGGCAGCAACGTTCGTTCAGCAGCAAACTTGTGATCAACTCTACGGATATAAAAGTAGATAAAGCTACTGCGAAGATAATTTCAGGCTCGGCCGCTATCCGGTTTTCCGCAACAGTGGCTGGCGGGCGAGCGGTTAGTTATACGGCAACGCTTACTTTTCTCGGAGACAGGAAAGGTTTACTCACTTTAGGGAACGGAAGTACTCATCAAATTCAATGGTAGACTGCGACCGTATGCTTACTGCTATCAGCGATACAGCGATATTGGTGTAACTATCTTATTGCTGAGTGCGAAAAAGAAAGAAGCGATGATATTGTTCATCGCTTCTTTCTTTTTCGTAATTATTCGATAATACAATTATTCAATTGATCGCTGTTCATCAGGAAGCAGGTTGTCTTCTTTTGTTGAAAAGCGCAGGAATGTCTTACTTCTCTTGAGCACCACTGCTACCACTATCATCAACGCAATGAGTAAGGCCAGCATTAATTCCTGCTTCAGGTTCCGTAACAGGTATACTTCGATCAACACCAGTGCATGGACGAAACAGATCACGCGGACGGCAAATACGTGGCCGAACCCATTATTGGTTAACAGGTGATGGATATGTGTTCTGTCGGCCTGAAACGGTGAGCCTCCTTTCCATGTGCGCGTAATAAACACCCTCAATGTGTCAAACACCGGCACCAGTGTAATACCCAGTACAAAAACAGGGGCATTGGGCAATACGGGATGGACTGAGAAGGTGTTTACCTGTAACAGGCGGACACATAGAACGGATATAGTGAACCCCAGTACAAGCGATCCGGTATCGCCCATGAAGATTCTTGCAGGGTTGAAATTGAAGTAAAGAAAGGCAAGCACGCCACCAGCAGCGGCAAAAGCAATGAGGGCGGTGTTTATGTCGCCGCTCAACGTCAGAAACAAACCGAGTGTGATCAGGCTCATAAATGCCAGGCCACCTGCCAATCCATCAATGCCATCCACAAGATTGAATGCATTGGTAATGCCAACGATCGCAAGAATGGTAAAAAAGAACTGGCTGTACAATGGTAGTGTGTCGATGCCAAATAATCCGTTGAATGAAGTGATCCGGATACCCGAGACAGCGATCAATGTCGCAATTGCAATCTGTATCGCAAATTTGTACTTGGCGGAAAGATCTTTCAGGTCATCCATAATGCCGGTGATCATAAGGGCGAGCAGGGAGAAGAAAAACGCGAGTTGTCCGAATTCGGCCTGCAATGGCAGCCAGATCAGGGAAGAGACGACAAGACCCGCCATGATGGCTACCCCGCCCATGGTAGGTACAGGCATCTTATGTTTCTTGCGTTCGTCGGGTATATCGTAAAGCTTGTATCGGTTGATCACCTGGATCAATGGGGGAATGGTCAGCAGCGTAACAATGAAAGCGGTGACAAAACTCAAAAGAGGAGATTGATAGTCTCCAAGAAAAGATTGTACCTGCAGCAGGTAAAATTGGTTGTTCATGCCGGATTGGTTTCTGACAGATTAAGATATTGGATATGCAAAATAGTTTTAATTGGATTACCGGCCAATAGGATTTTTATTGTGCAAACCCGGTGTTTTTTCACGGAGAATGACTAGAAAAAGAACGCTTTGTTTTAGTGTTTTGTTGTGAGCAGATGCGGGCAGTCAAACGCTGATTGCGTTATTTTTGCGGAAATCATTTGCTATATCTTCCTCACAAGCCATATTAGCCAGCCCGATCGAGTATTTGAAAGGTGTGGGACCGCAGCGGGCGGAATTACTGAAAAAGGAGCTGAACATCTTCACTTTTCGGGATTTGCTGGAGCATTTTCCGTACCGGCACGTTGATAAAACACGGGTCAACCTGATCAGGGATTTGATTCCTGGCGCGGAGTATGTGCAGGTGGCGGTCAGGATCCTGCGTTTTAATCTTGTTGGCGAAGGCCGTGGCAAACGCCTGGTGGCCCAGGTAGCCGATTCAACCGGTACGATGGAACTGGTTTGGTTTCAGGGGATCACCTGGATCCAGAAGAACCTGGTCGAGGGTCAGTCATACCTGGTTTATGGCCGTCTTGGATTTTTTAATCAAACCCCGCAGATCGTACATCCGGAGACTGAACTGTGGGCGCCGGAGAAAAAAGAAGGGCGGGAATTCCTGGAACCGGTCTATCCTGCTACTGAAAAACTCAAAACCCGTAACCTTGGCGGGCGGCAATTGGCCAAACTGACCCAGGCTTTACTTGCACAAATCCATGAAAAAGATATTCCGGAGAATCTTCCGGACAGTATTCTGAGTAAATTGCAATTGATGAGCCGGTACCAGGCTTTCCGGCAAATTCATTTTCCTTCAAGCAACGTTCAATATTCTTCGGCGGTCAAACGTTTAAAGCTGGAGGAACTTTTCCTGGCCCAACTCCGGATGAATTTACTGCGTTCAAAGCGCCACCGGTTCTCTAAAGGAGTTGTGTTTGATAAAGTCGGCGAACAATTCAATACCTTTTATAAGAAATACCTTCCGTTTGATCTTACAGGAGCGCAAAAACGCGTACTTAGAGAAATACGGAACGATTCAGGCAGCGGTAAACAGATGAACCGCCTGTTGCAGGGTGATGTGGGCAGTGGAAAAACCATTGTAGCGCTTCTGACCATGCTGCTGGCGGTAGACAATGGCTACCAGGCCTGCCTGATGGCACCAACTGAAATACTGGCAAAACAGCATTTTGCCACCATTAGTGCCCTGCTTAAAGAAATGCCGGTCAATGTAGAACTGCTGACCGGCTCTACCAAAACATCTGCGAGAAAAAAGCTGGCAAAAAGCCTGGCTGAAGGCAGTCTGGAAATCTTAATCGGCACGCATGCCGTAATTGAAGAAGCGGTACAGTTCCAGCGCCTCGGCATGGTGATCATTGACGAGCAACACAGGTTCGGCGTAGCCCAACGTGCAAGACTTTGGGAAAAAGCTGATATACCGCCACATATACTCGTCATGACGGCTACCCCGATTCCCAGGACACTGGCGATGACTGCTTATGGAGACCTTGACTACAGCGTAATTGATGAATTGCCACCCGGCAGGCAACCTATTACAACAGTTCACCGCTTTGAAACACAGCGGAGCTTTGTAATGAATTTCCTGCAGGCAGAAATTGACAAAGGCAGGCAGGCATATATCATCTTTCCGCTGATCGAGGAAAGCGACAAGCTCGACTATGAAAACCTTTACCGGGGGTATGAAACCGTAAAAACGTATTTCCCAGAGCCAAAGTACTGGATCAGTATGGTACACGGCCGGCAACCTGCAGATCAGAAAGAACAAAATATGCAACGGTTTGTTACGGGAGATACGCAGATCATGGTCTCTACCACGGTGATCGAAGTAGGCGTGAATGTTCCCAATGCGAGTGTAATGGTGATAGAAAGCAGTGAAAAATTCGGGCTTTCCCAATTACATCAGCTGCGTGGACGCGTCGGCCGGGGAGCGGAAAAAAGTTATTGTGTGCTTTTGACCGGTTCCAAATTGGGCAATGACGCACGCGAACGCATCAAGATCATGACTTCCACGAGTAATGGATTTGAAATCGCGGAAAAAGATCTCGAGTTACGCGGACCAGGTGATATCGAAGGCACCCGCCAAAGCGGAATGCTCAATTTCAAACTGGCCAATATCGTGGAAGACCGGCCATTGATCGAAGAAGCGAAAGTTGCCGTTGCAGAATTACTAGAAAATGATCCGGATCTTGTTTCGGCCGAAAATTTGCGGCTAAAAAGTTTCCTGCAACAGCAAAAAGGCAAAATGGCCTGGAGCAAGATTTCCTGATTACAGGAACATACAGGCCCGGAAGGTGAATAGTTCAAAAGTTTAACAGTTTAAATGTTCATAAATTTCCCCGCTTTGAACAGCGTTTAAACCATCGGACTTTTAAACGTTGAAACCAGGTCCTCTCTGAGATTTACCAGATTTATTGTGTACATTAATAGAACCATGTTGATGAAGAAACATTTTACAGTCTTCGTACTCATGCTTGCCATCAGTTTTGACATCGCAGCGCAGAACTACGACAACATTGAATTCGTCGAAAATAAAGGACAGTGGGATAGCCGTGTGAAGTTCAGAGGCGAAGTGAGTAATGGAGCAGTCTTCGTCCGTTCCACCGGCTTCACCATATTACAGCATAACCCTCAGGATCTTGCACAGATCCAGGTAGCGAGACATAATGGAGAATCTCCGGCAACAACGCAGCGAATGCCGGTGCCGGAAAAAATGACATTACGTTCACATGCATGGAATGTCGATTTTGTGAATGCCTCTCCCAATATGAGGGTTGTTCCGGATAAAGCAGTAACAACGGTCAACAACTATTTTATAGGTAACGATCCGTCCAAATGGGGGCAGGGTTGCCAGCTATTCCAGGCGATCACTTTACAGGAAGTTTATCCGAATGTTGATGTACGGTATTATACCTACAACGGCAGTCTCAAATATGATATCATCGCCAGACCCGGTGCAGATATCAGCCGCATCGCGCTTAAGTACGATGGCGTTGACAAAATACAGGTGAAGAATAAGCAGCTGGTGCTTTCTACATCTCTCGGCGAAAAGGTAGAATCATATCCTTATACTTACCAGGGAAGTGCGAAAGGCAGAACGGAAGTGTCAGCGAAATATATTGTCAAGGATAACATCGTAAAATTCGATGTGAAAGACTATGACCGTTCTTCCACGCTGATCATTGATCCGTCACTGGTCTTTTGCTCCCTTTCCGGAAGTACTGCCAATAACTGGGGCTTTACGGCAACGTATGGTCCGGACGGAAGCTTTTTTGGCGGCGGTATCGTTTTCGATGGCGGATCTTTTCCTGTTTCTCCGGGAGCGTTCCAAACAACCTTCCAAAATGGCGATAATGAAGGTGGCCCACCGATCGATATCGGTATCATCAAATTGTCGGCAGATGGAAGCCAGCGGCTTTACGCTACGTATATCGGTGGAAACGGGAATGAACAACCTCACAGCCTATTCTCAGATGCACAGGGTAATCTTGTAATCACCGGTCGTTCCAGTTCCTCTAACTATCCCGGCCAGCTGATAGGCAGCGGTGGCGGATTTGATATCGTTGTTACAAAATTGAATGCGACCGGTTCTGGTTTGATCGGCTCAAAGAGGATCGGCGGTCCGCAAAATGATGGCGTGAATATAGCAGCCGGACGAGCCTCATTGAATTCCCTTCAGCGAAATTATGGAGATGACGGAAGAGGTGAAGTGATCCTGGACGGTGCAGGAAATATTTACATTGCCGGATGTACGCAGTCAGGAGGATTTCCTACCACGGCAGGTGCATTTCAACGGAATTTCGGCGGTGGTAACCAGGATGGGGTTGTAATGAAATTTACACCCGATGTTTCCGTAATGACATTTGCAAGCTTTCTCGGAGGTTCCGGAAATGATGCGGCTTATGTACTCAAGCTCGCTCCATCAGGAGATATATTCGTAGCCGGAGGAACAGCCAGCACAGATTTCCCGGGGAATAAATCCGGTACCGTCGGACCTAATTTCACTCCCGGCAATACCACAGATGCAAGTATTGATGGTTTTGTCGCCCAGATCTCGAATAACGGATCTTCGATCATACGATCAACTTACCTGGGGACAAATGCCGCCGACCAGGTATATGGGATCCAGTTCGACAAACATGGGTTTCCTTATGTAACCGGACAAACGGAAGGTGCGTGGCCCGTACAGAATGCTGCCTATGCTGAAGCCAACGGCAGACAATTTATCGCTAAACTTGAACCTGACCTTTCCGCTTACGTCTACAGTACTGTATTCGGAAAGGGGAGTACACGTCCCGATATATCCATCACAGCTTTTCTTGTTGACCGTTGCGAGAACGTATATGTCTCTGGCTGGGGTGCCAATTCTCAGAATGACCCTTACAGAAGTGCGGGTACCACGGGCCTTGGCGTTACGCCCGATGCTTACCGTGCCACTACTGATGGAAGCGACTTTTACTTTTTCGTATTGCAGCGAAATGCTGCTGGAAGACTTTATGCCTCCTTCTTTGGCCAGGTGAATGGTAACTATGGTGATCACGTAGATGGCGGTACAAGCCGGTTCGATCCAAACGGCGTGATCTACCAGGGCGTTTGTGCGAATTGCGAGGGAGGAGCAGCATTCCCCGTTACGCCAGGTGCCTGGGGACAGGTTAACGGGGCATTGCCGAGAGGCTGTAATCTCGGTATGATCAAAATGGCCTTTAACCTCGCCGGAGTCGGCGCCTCTGTTGGCGCAGCCATTGGCGGTGTTCCCAATGATACGGCTGGCTGTGTACCATTAACGGTTGACTTTACCGACCAGGTCAGAAATGCAACAGAATATATCTGGAACTTTGGTGACGGAACAGGGGATGTTGGCCCACTTCCGGCTGCTACCGGGTATACACAAAGTCACACCTTCATGAATGTAGGTACTTACCGCGTGATGCTTATTGCGATCGATCCTAATAGTTGTAATGAGCGGGATACGGCCTATATCAATATCCGTGTCGGAGATCTGAAAGCGAATATGGCATTAGGTTTCGATAAGGTAGGCGCCTGTACGGCACTGGATTACCAGTTCAATAACCTCTCTACCACCAACCCGATCAGGCCGTTTACGGATACATCGTTCATCTGGGATTTTGGCGACGGAAGCCCGCGTGTAAGAGCCGGTCTTACCCCTGTTCCGCACACATTCCCGGCTCCCGGCTCGTACACCATCCAATTGATATTAAATGATACTACCTATTGCAATAACCCGGAGATACTTGATACGGTGATCCGAGTTGCGGCAAATGTTGATGCATTGTTTGAAACACCTCCTACAGGTTGTGCTCCATATACAGCCATATTTACCAATACATCTGTCGGTGGTGTCACCTTTGAATGGAATTTTGGAGATCCGGCTTCCCCGGATAACACGTCCACCCTGGTGAATCCTACCCACGAATTTGCCGTTCCGGGAACTTACACGATCACGATGGTCGCAAACGATCCGAACACCTGTAACAGAACGGATACCATGCGATATACGATCATTGTATATGATAAACCGGCGGCTAATTTCACCTACACGCCGATCGCACCGGTGGTGAATACACCGAATGTTTTCACCAATACGTCTTCAGCCAACGCAGTAAGATTCAAATGGCTTTTTGGCGATGGCGATTCTTTAGTGACGACTTCACGATCACCGGTAACACATCAGTACAATGCAACCGGAACATTTAATGCGTGTCTTATTGCATTCAATGCCCTTGACTGTACCGATACATTGTGCATGGAGGTTAGTACGATCATCGTGCCTGCACTGGATGTTCCAAATGCCTTCACACCCAACAGCGGAGATATCAACAGCGTGGTTATGCCGAAAGGGTTTGGTATCTCTAAGATGAGGTTCATCGTATACAATCGTTGGGGACAGAAAGTATTCCAGACAGAAAACCGTTCACAGGGCTGGGACGGCCGGGTGAAAGGAGTGGTTCAACCAATGGACGTATACGCGTATACACTCGAAGTTGAATTCTTCGATGGAACAAAAGCCAGTCGCAAAGGCGACATAACATTGATCAGATAGTCTCAGACAGCTTTGGGTTAATCCCATTTACCAATAAATCATCCGGCCTGTAGTAGCAAACCGGGAAAAAGGAGGAACAGAGATATGAAGGACTTAAAACGACTCGCATTAATAATAGGCATCGGCTTTTCCACCGTGCCTTCAGCGTTTGCTCAGGATTTGCATTTCTCACAGTTTATGAATTCTCCCCTGATGACCAATCCCGCCAATACCGGTTTTATTCCGGAAGGGGATTACAGACTGGGAGCGAACTTCCGTAATCAATGGTCTTCCGTAATGGCAGTGCCCTATAAGACCATGAGTGCATTTGGCGATGTACAGGTTGCGGAACGCGATAATAGCTGGGTTGGTATTGGCGGTGTGATCTTGCGGGATGTTGCCGGCAGCGGTAATCTAACTTCCACCAAAGTATATGGTTCAGTTGCCTATCACCAGATGCTCAATCTTGGAAGTCTGCTGAGCATGGGTTTCAATGTCGGCTGGTCGAACAAACAGATCAATGTCACCAACCTGAAATTTCCTGATCAGTTTGATGGACATTTCTTTGATAGCCATTTGCCCACCAGTGTGGCCCTGACAGCAAATAACATCAGCTATCTTGATATACAGGCTGGACTGAACTATGCGTTCTTCCCTGACGAGAGAACCTATTTCAATGTTGGATTTTCTACCATGCACATTAACCGGCCACGTGAATCTTTCTTTGATGAACAGCCCGGTATCAGCAACAGGATCCCTGTTCGTCATACCGCTTTCATAAATGGTAGCTTTAAACTGAATGACCAGTGGATCATCAATCCCAACAGCTATTTTTCCTTACAGGCAAAATCTTACGAGTGGCTGCTTGGTGCCAATGCGCGGTATAATCTTTCCGGTGATGGTGAAAATATCCTGATCGGAGGTTTGTATTACAGGAATAGCGACGCTATTATTCCAATGGTGGGGTTGGGTTATAAGGACTTTGTATTCACATTCACGTATGATGCGACGATCTCCACATTAAAGAATTATAACAACAGCCGCGGGGCTTTTGAACTTTCACTGGTAAAGGAAGGTTTGTTTGACCAGTACAAGGGCAACCGGAGAGAAGCAATGTGCCCGTCATTCAAAGCGTATTAAGTTTAACTGGCGTAGCAGTAACGCAATGAACGCAAAGAGCCGCAAATAACGCAACGAATTGGGTTGATCAAGACCATTCGTTTGCGCCCGTTGCGGCTCTTTGCGTTCATTGCGTTCTCCAGCACTCTGCTAACCAGTGCCTCAGTATTTCCTAAATCTGGCAGCCGGAAGGCCAACCTTCATACATTTTCCCGATTTTTACACCATGAATAACCTGACGAGAGAGCATATCCAGGCTTTCAAAGAAATCTGTGGCGATCAATACATATTCATTGATGAAGAATCGCTGCAGCATTATTCCCATGACGAAACAGAAACCCTCAGCTTTCTTCCCGATGTGGTGGTCAAACCCAGAACAGCACAGGAGATCAGCGCTATTATGAAGATTTGCAATGAGCATCGGATACCGGTGACGCCGAGAGGTGCCGGTACAGGGCTTAGCGGTGGCGCGTTGCCCCACCTGGGCGGAGTGTTATTGTCTACAGAAAGGATGAATTCCATTGTTGAGATCGACGAAAGAAATCTCCAGGTGACAACGGAACCGGGGGTGATCACAGAAGTCTTGCAGGATGCAGTAAAAGCCAAAGGACTGTTTTATCCCCCTGACCCAAGCAGCCGCGGTTCCTGCTTTATCGGCGGCAACATTGCCGAGAACAGTGGAGGACCCAAAGCCGTGAAGTATGGTGTAGTGCGTGACTATGTGCTGAACCTCGAGCTTGTATTGCCTTCCGGAGACATTATCTGGACCGGGGCCAATGTATTGAAAAATTCAACCGGCTATAATCTTACACAACTGATCGTCGGAAGCGAAGGTACCCTCGGCATCGTAACGAGGATAGTGCTGAAGCTGATCCCTCTTCCAAAATATGACCTGCTGATGCTCGTTCCGTTTGCGTCACTCGAAAAAGCGAGTGAGGCAGTGAGCGCGATTTTCCGTGCAGGGTTTGTTCCAAGTGCCCTCGAACTGGTGGAAATAGATGCCCTGCAGATCGTCAGCCGCATGGTAGATAGCTATGCCGTACCCGTGAGTGACGATATTGCAGCCCACCTGATCATTGAAGTGGATGGTAATAACATGGATATCCTTATGAGCGAAATGGAGCAGATCGCGGAGCTGATGTCGCAATACGAAGGCGGTGAAGTTTTCTTCGCCGATGATGCACAGCAAAAGGCAGAGCTTTGGAAGCTTCGCCGGCGTACTGCCGAAGCCGTAAAGATCGCGGGGTATACGATCGAAGAGGATACCGTCGTTCCGCGCGCAGAATTGCCTGCACTCGTAAAAGGCGTAAAAGAACTCGGGAAACAGCAGGGCTTTCATGCCGTTTGCTATGGTCATGCCGGCGACGGTAACCTGCATATCCGGATCAAAAAAGAAGGTACGCCAGACAGCTATGGCGATGAAGCAATGACAAAAAGCCTTCGCGATCTGTTTGAACTGACGCGTAGCCTCGGAGGAACCATCAGTGGCGAACATGGTGTAGGCCTCATTCAAAAGCCCTATGTGGACATTGTTTTTGATCCCGTTCAGCTTGCCTTGATGAAAGGTATCAAGAAGACATTTGATCCGAATAATATCCTCAACGCAGGAAAAATCTTTGATGCCTGAGTATGAATGAAACCTTAACACCGCAGGAGAAACAACAGCTTAAAACGATCCGGCTGATCTTTATCGCAATGGCTGCGTTCCTAAGTATCATGCTGCTGGCTGCGATCGTATTCGTAACGGTTGAAGGAGCGGTGCAACCCGAATTGAATGAATACAGGACCTGGTTGCTGGTGGCTTCCATTTCCATTACGTTCATTTGCGGCTGGGCTGGAAGAAGGCATTTCCTGAAGACCATACAGGCCGCCAGAAGTTCATCAGCACCATTATCTGTGAAGCTTACAAAATATCAATCGTCATTGATCGTTTATCTGGCATTGATTGAAGTGCCGGTGATCTTTTGTATTGTTATGTTGCTGTTAACCAGCGACACGTTCTACCAGGTCTTTGGTGCAGGATTGCTGGGATCCCTGCTCGTTAAATATCCCCGCGAAGAAAAGGTATTGGGCCAGATGACCTGAGAAAGTATAGATTTTGATAAACAAAAAAACAACTCAAATGAAAAAGACCGTTATTCTGTTTTTAACAGCTTCTTTATTTGTCTTGTCTGTGAAAGCGCAGGATGAGGATCCGGAGAAAAAAGGTTTCAACAAGGAAAACCTTTTTACCGGGGGTAGCCTCACTGTTTCTTTTTTCAACAGTCAGACTGTGCTTGGTGCAAATCCGATCTTCGGGTATAAGCTTGCTGATTGGGTAGATGCCGGCGTACTGGTGAATTATATATATAGCAGTATCCGGAATTACCGGGGTGTGCCGGGTGATAAACTCAGGCAAACAACTTTCGGTCCGGGTGTGTTCACGCGCCTGTATCCCGTCAACTTCCTTTTCGCTCAGGCGCAATACGAGAAGAATTTTTTCAATCTGAAATATATTCCCTCGGGTGTAGGATCTGCAACTATAAAGGAGACGGGCAATGCACCTTCATTGCTGCTTGGCGGAGGTTTTGCTTCAGGAAGACAACCCGGGTCAAATACCTTTTTTTATATCGCTGTTTTATTCGACGTAATGAAAGATGTTAACTCTCCTTATGTGAATGTGGTGTATGATCCGGCCAATCCTTCTTCTTATGTGGTGGATATGGTGCCGATCATCCGCGCAGGCGTGAACGTGGGCTTATTCCAGAACCGTTACAGGTAGCCGTTGCGTGTTTCTGCGGGTCAGTCAAAAACTGACTGATTGCATTTTTGTTTACCTTCAGAAAATTTTAACCCTCACCGGGTTGCTAAAAACTGTCTTATGTCCGCAGGTCTGTTGTTCTCTTTCGTTATCGGTTACTTTGTTTTGCTGTTGATCGTTGCCTGGTATACATCACGTAATTCCAACAACGACTCGTTCTTTATAGGTAACCGTAACAGTAACTGGGTACTTGTTGCTTTCGGCATGATCGGGACTTCGCTTTCAGGTGTGACATTCGTAAGCGTACCCGGAGCGGTGGGCAAACCATTCGGCGGAGGATATGAAGGCTTCACGTATTTCCAGATCGTGATCGGGTATATCATTGGCTATTTTATCATCGCCTATGTATTACTGCCGCTGTACTACCGGCTTAACCTGACTTCCATTTACAGTTACCTGAACACCAGGCTAGGATTTGTTTCCTATAAAACAGGCTCCAGCTTTTTTATCCTTTCAAGAACGCTGGGAGCTACAGCAAGGCTTTACCTCGTCGTAAAAATTCTGCAGGATTCGATCCTGTCGAGCTTCGGAATGCCTTTCTGGCTTACCACACTGATCATCCTGCTGATGATATTGCTTTATACATTCGAAGGCGGGGTTAAGACCATAGTATGGACTGATACGCTTCAAACGACCTGTATGCTCGCGGGACTTATTATCTGCGTGATCTATATCCTGCAAACAATGAACCTGAGCTTCGGAGAAGGTCTGGCTGCAATGAAGGAAAGCAAGCTTACAGATATATTCGTTTGGGACCCGTCCAGCAGGCTATTTTTTGTCAAGCAGATCCTGGCGGGGGCGTTCATCACCATCACGATGACCGGTATGGATCAGGAGATGATGCAGAAAAACATCAGTGTGAAAAATTTGTCTGACTCAAGGAAGAACATGCTGACGTTTTCTTTCATACAGGGAGGCGTGGTGTTACTGTTCCTGTTTCTTGGCGGATTGCTGTATCTCTATGCAGGCACAAATGGCGTGAACGTTGCACCCGATAAGCTTTTCCCAACCATCGCACTGGGCTCAGGAATGCCTGCCGTTATTTCAGTGATCTTTATCATCGCACTTATTTCAGCATTGTTCCCAAGTGCAGACGGTGCGATCACAGCGCTCACTTCTTCTTTCTGTATTGATATTCTCGGAATGAAAAGAAGAGCTGACTGGGATGAGAAGAAGCAAAGCAAAACACGAAAGACCGTTCACCTGATCTTTGCCGCCGTCTTTCTTTTATTCGTCATGATCTTTAAAGCGGTTGACAGCCCCAGTATGATCACGGTCATATTGAAAGTGGCCGGGTATACGTATGGACCTTTATTAGGCTTGTTCATCTTTGGAATTATCACCAAACGCAGTGTGAAAGATAAACTTGTTCCGGTGATCGCGGTAGCGGCACCTCTTTTATGCCTGGTGATCGATTACAATCAGAAAAACCTGTTCGGAGGTTTCGAGATTGGGCTGGAGCTTATCATTATCAATGGTCTGATCACATTCCTTGGCCTTTGGATGATCTCCAAAAAACAGCAACCGATGGCTCAATAGCCATTGAATGGTGTTAACTTTGTGAAAAGTTAATCCCGTGGATCTCATCAACCCTCTTGTTCAATCTTATGCTGAAAAGTATTCTTCTCCGGAGGATGAGCTGCTTAATGAGATAGCAGATTATACCACACACCAACATTCAGAGCCGCACATGCTCAGTGGCCATCTGCAGGGCAAACTGCTGGAGATGGTAAGCCACATGATCAAACCCAGCAGGATCCTTGAGATTGGAACTTTCACGGGTTACAGCGCTCTATGCCTTGCAAAAGGATTACAACCCGATGGCATGCTGCATACGATCGAACTGCGGGAAAAAGATGCGGGAATAGCGCGGGCTTACTTTGATCGTTCCGCATTCCGTGATCAGATCATATTGCATAACGGTACGGCAAAAGATATTATCCCAACATTGAAAGAAACATGGGACCTGGTATTCATCGATGCAGATAAGGTCTCCTACACCGAATATTTGGAATTGGTTTTGCCTGATTTAAGACAAAACGGCTTTATATTAGCCGATAATATTTTCTTTCACGGGGAAGTGCTGACCGAACCAGTGAAAGGAAAAAGTGCCAAAGCTATCCAGGCTTTTAACGAATCGGTGATGAAAAGAGATGATATCGATAAAATGATCATTACCCTGCGTGACGGACTTTACCTGATACGCAAACTGTGATAAAAGAATATTCATGAAAAAGATCCAAGCTTTTCTTGTTATTGTATTGCTGGCTGCCAGCGTGGGTTTACATGCGCAGGATGCAGGAATTATTGAGGAGTATATTGAAAAGTATAAAGAACTGGCGATTGCGGAAATGCAACGCACCGGCGTTCCAGCCTCCATTAAACTTGCGCAGGGAATTCATGAAACGATGGCAGGAACCAGCGTTCTTGTACAGAAGTCCAACAACCATTTCGGTATCAAATGTAAATCGAACTGGGCGGGAGAATCTGTTTCGCACGATGACGATGCACGGGGAGAATGCTTTCGTAAATATCCTGCTGCTGAAGATTCGTATAAGGATCATTCCAATTTTTTGAAAAACAATCAGCGTTATGCCGGCCTGTTCCAACTCGATCCTCTGGACTATGAAGGCTGGGCGAACGGTCTGAAAAAAGCAGGATATGCAACCAATCCCAAATACCCGGTGATCATTATCCGCCTGATAGAAACGTATAATTTGCAGGATTACAGCATGATTGCCCTGGGCAAAATGGAACGTCCTGCGATCGCAGCAACCAGCGGGAAAACAACCGACAGTACTGCTACGGGCGGCGGCAATACTGCTCAGCCAACACCTGATGCAGAAGAGCCGGCAGAAGGAGAACTTGCCCCGGTAAGCTATCCGGCCGGCGAGTTCCGGATCAATGATACCCGCGTGATCTACGGTGCAAAAGGAACGCCCATGCTTGTGATCGCGCAACAGTATAATGTGCCATTGAGCCGCCTGTTTGAATTCAATGAAATGACGCAGGTTGAAACCCTTCCTTCAGATCAGCTGGTATACATTCAAAGAAAACGTTCGAAAGGACAAAATGAATTCCATGTTGTAAAGGCTGGGGAAACGCTCCGTGATATTTCTCAGACGGAAGCAATACGGCTCGAATTTCTGCTTGAATATAACCAGCTGAAAGAACATATGCGACCTGCGGCAGGTGAGAAACTATATCTCCGGGGCCCGGCACCAGCTGTTCCAAAACTTGCAAAAAGGGAATCTAACTAAAACGAAACTGTTTATCCATGGCCTTGATCAACGTACTTGATAAGTCTTTTGAGCCTTATCTTCCGGAAGAAATGATACAGCAGCGCGTGAAAGAACTCGCGGCAAAGATCAATGAAGACTATGCAGGTAAGCGACCTTACTTTGTGGCTATCCTGAATGGCTCGTTCATGTTTGCTTCGGACCTGTTCAAGCACCTGACCGTGGATGCCGATATCTGTTTTATCAAACTTGCTTCTTACAAGGGGATGCAGTCTTCCGGAAAAGTACTTACTACCATCGGCCTCGATGAAGACCTGTTCGGAAAGGACGTGATCATTGTTGAGGATATCGTGGATACTGGTAAAACCCTGCATCATTTCCTGCCTCGCCTGGAACACCAGCAACCCCGGTCGCTCCGGATCGCCACACTGCTCCATAAACCCGACGCAACCGAATTCCCCCTGTCCCTGGCCTACGTGGGCTTTGAGATCCCCAACAAATTTGTAGTGGGATATGGACTTGATTATGATGGTTTGGGCCGGAACCTGAAAGAAATCTACCAGGTACGCGAATAAGCATGGGTAAGCGAGAATAGCCGCGAATGCGCGCTGATTTTAGGGGTAATTCCATAAAAATGTACGACTTACAATTTTTTTCCTACTAATTGCGTTAATTAGCCGTGATTTGGGTTGTTCGCAAAGGTTCGCGCTAGTTCGCGGGCATTCCTGTTTGCTCTTATTCCAGTATATTTTGAAAGCCGCCGCTTCCATATTTATCTACCTGCTTTGTTTGTGCTCGTCCTTATCCGCGCAGCAATACTACCTGCGTGGTGAGGTTAAAGACGAGACAGGAAATGTTTTGCAGAATGTGGTCATCACGCAGCTGCGCACAGGCTATCTTTTTCGCAGCGGTTCGTCTGGTACTTTCGGGATCAATACTAATTTTCTTGTAGACAGTTTTCAGTTCGCTTATCCGGGTTACCGCACCGAAAAAGTAGCGGCGAATGCGGAAACTTTTCTGTCTGTCAAACTGAAAACAGCCCCCGCTTCAGCCAATTCGGCCAGGCCGTATAAACTTCTTTCTCTCACTAAAGGAATGCTGAAGGAGGATCACCGGAGATGGTTCGCAGGTGATGAAACCTATGTCAGTATCGTTGAGAATCAGTTTGTGAATGCGAAAGGCTATCCCTCCACCGGTGTTTCACTGAATGTAGACCGGGCTTCCTACAGTAATATCCGCCGGTTTATCACGCTTAATTCCATTGTGCCGCCGGATGCCGTCCGGGTGGAAGAGATGCTGAACTATTTTAACCTGAATTACACAGAGCCAAAACCGAAAGACCTTTTTGCGATACAGACAAAAGTGACCAGTTGTCCCTGGAACCCTGCCAACCAGCTTTATTTCGTTAACCTGTCTGCCCGTAAACTCAACCTTGACACACTTCCACCGAGCAATCTTGTTTTCCTGATCGATGTATCCGGATCGATGGATATGACAAACCGGCTGCCGCTTCTGAAGTCGGCCTTCCGGATGCTTGTCAATAATCTTCGTGCAAAAGATTCCGTTTCGATCGTCGTATATGGTGGCGTGACGGGTATTATGTTGGATGCAACCAGCGGTGAGGAAAAGGAAAAGATCATCAAGGCAATCGATGAGCTCGAGCCGGGAGGTACTACACCTGGAGAGTCCGGCGTCAAACTGGCGTACAGCGTAGCCAAAAAACATTACATGCCGGGTGGTAACAATCGTGTTGTGCTTGCTACTGATGGCGATTTTAATGTGGGCCTGCGTTCTGAAGCCGATCTGGATACGCTGATCTCCACTCATCGCCAGTCCGGCATATACCTTACCTGCCTCGGTGTTGGCATGGGGAATTATAAAGATTCTAAGATCCAGACACTGGCGCGGAAAGGAAACGGGAACTTTGCGTATCTCGATAATTTTGCTGAAGCCGAAAAAGTACTGCTGAAAGAATTCACACAAACACTTTATTCCGTTGCCGATGATGCTTATCTCAACATAGAATTCAACCCCAATTATGTGAAACAGTATAAGCTGATCGGCTTTGATAACAAAGCGGGCGCATTAAGCGATACGCTGGCAGTGATAGAAGGCGGGGAGATCGGTTCCGGTTACTCGATGATGGGCGTTTTCGAAATAGAACCCACACTGCGAACGGACACTGTTATGATAGAGCGGATGGCACAACTGAAATTGCGCTACAATCTGCCAAGGGATTCTGTACAAAAAGAGTTTTTATATAATAGCTACTACAATTATGAACCTTTCGATAAGGTAGATCAATGCTACCGATTCTCCTCAGCAGTGGCCATGTTCGGTTCAATGCTGCGCGCTTCAGCAGTAGCCAAAGCTTTCAACTGGAATGATCTTATTTTGCTGGCAAATGCAACGGCCAACCTGAACGATATCAACCAGCGCGAGTTTGTCAATCTTGTGCAACAGGCCAAAGTGTTGTATTCAAAGAAACGGAAGAAGCAATCAGGAAACTGACCTTCGGTATAGTTTAAAAGTTTAAAGGTTTAATAGTTTAATGTTACGCTGGTAACTTTTAAACTATTAAACCTTTAAACTTTTGAACTAAGCTGGAAGCTCCAACCTATCAATGGTGGTGATGCTGATGCGCTTCAACCATCTTTGTAAATTCTTCTGAGCTGATCGCTTTATCTGTCGGGTTGATCTTTGTTTCAGTCCATTCAAACACTTTCTGTGTCTGAATACGGTTGTAAGCATCTTCCACGTACTTGCGGTCTTTCATCATTTTCTCGATGTAATCCGCAACCCATGGCTGATCGCCAACACCTGCGCCCATACCACCCATGTAACCCATCAGTTGCTGTTTTGCAAACTCACGGATCTCTTCCGGTGTAGCCTGGATATTATTTTCCTGAACGATCTTATCGGTGATCAATGTCCATTTCAGCTGATTCAGGAAAGTAGGGAATTCGCTTTCTACCTGTTCGTCAGTTTTCTCTACCTGTTGTCCTTCTGTTCCTTGTGTCTTGATCCATTTTTTCAGGAACGACTCAGGGAAGCTGATAGCTGTATGGTCGATCAGTTGGTGGAACAACTGGTCATGGATCTGGTTTCTTGCTTGTGAATTCCAGTAAGCCTGGATCTCTTCTTTGATCTTGTTGCGGAAGTCGGCTTCAGTTTTCACTTCGCCGCCCGGATACAACTGAAGGAAGAATTCCTCATTCAGTTCTTTTTTCTCCAACAGACCGATCTTGGTGATCTGGATCTTGAAGTGCTTTTGGGCAGCAGCAGGATCATTTTTATCAAGACCGAGATCGCCCAGGATGAACTCAAGTTCTTTTTCTTCAAAAGCCTTATTCAGTTCAACAACCACATAATCATTAACCGTTTTACCGATCAGACCCGCGCGGAAATCCTGTTTGAAATATTTTACAAGGAGAGAACTCTCTTTTCTGATACCACCCTCGATCTCATTCGCGTTCTCGTCAACCTCAGAAAAAGTTACGTTCAGCATGTTTTCCTCATTGGTCACTGAACCCTGGTCCTGCGTATTGCCATAACGGGTTTGCAGGCGCTCCAGCTCATTGTTCACCATTTCATCGGTAACATCCACCACAAAACGGTCGATTTTTGCAGCACCGAGGTCCATCAGCTGGAACTCAGGTTTCAAACCGATCTCGAAATGGAAACTGTAATCTGCGGGGTTCTGTACGTCCAGTTGACGGATATCTGTATCCAGCGGAAGTGGCTGTGCGAAGATCTCTACTTTATCATTCTGCAGGTAACCGATCAGTTCACGATCAACAGAACGCAGTACTTCGTCTGTAAACAGGGAAGGACCGTACATTTTTTTAATAAGTCCCGCAGGAACCATGCCCTTACGGAAACCAGGCATATTTGCCTTTTTGCTATAATCTTTGAGTGCTTTTTCGAAAGATGGCAGGTAATCCTGTTTTTCCAGCTTCACCGTCAGCTTTTCGTGGAGCAAGCCGATGTTTTCTTTAGTAACTGTAGCCATGACGCTTATTTAAAAGTTTAAAAGTTCAAAAGTTTAATAGCTTAGAAGTTTACAATAAACCCTTAAACTTTTAAACCTTTGAACTTTGTTTGTCCGGATGGAGGGACTCGAACCCCCAAGCCTCGCGGCACCAGATCCTAAGTCTGGCGTGTCTACCAATTTCACCACATCCGGTTAGGTATAGGAGCCATCACTCAATATGGGCGATGTCACCCCGGATTTAATCCGGGGTGCAAAGGTATGTCTTTTCAATGAAAGAAAACGCCCAGTTTTTTCGTAAATTCGTATTACAACTCTACGGATGGAAACTATCGCGAAAACGCCCACTTATAATTTGAATGAAGAGCAGGAAAGGAAATTGATTCTCAGGGAGTATCGCTCACTTTTGCGATCCCTGAAGGCGAAGATCAAGCCCGGTGACAAAGATTTGCTTCGCAATGCCTTTGAAATGGCGGCGGATGCTCACAAGACCATGCGGCGGAAAAGCGGTGAACCTTATATACTTCATCCGCTCGCCGTTGCAAAGATCTGTGTGGAAGAGATCGGACTCGGTGTTCGTTCCACTATTTGCGCCCTGTTACACGATACGGTGGAAGATACCGATATTTCACTGGAAGATATTGAGCGCGAATTCGGCAACGAGATCGCCCGGATCGTCGATGGTCTGACCAAGATCTCCAATGTCATAGACGTAAATGCGTCAGCCCAGGCAGAGAACTTTAAAAAGATCCTGCTGACCCTGACCGATGATCCACGCGTGATCCTGATCAAGCTGGCCGACCGCCTGCATAATATGCGTACCCTCGAAAGCATGAAGCGCGAAAAGCAGCTGAAGATCGCTTCCGAAACCGTATACGTTTATGCACCACTCGCTCACCGGATGGGTCTTTATAATATCAAGACCGAAATGGAAGACCTGGCCATGAAATACATGGAGCCGGAAGCATATAAAGACATCGCACAAAAACTCGCGGAAACAAAACGGGAACGTTCCAAATACATCAATGAGTTCATTCGCCCGATCAAAGAAAAACTGGAACGGGCTAATTTCAAGTTTGAGCTGTACGGCAGACCCAAAAGCATTCACTCCATTTCCAATAAAATGAAGAAAAAGGGAGTGGACTTTGAAGAAGTGTACGATCTCTTTGCCATCCGCGTGATCCTAGATTCTCCTACAGAAAGAGAAAAGGAAGACTGCTGGAAAGTGTATTCCATGATCACCGATGAATACACCCCTTCACCGGAGCGTTTGCGTGACTGGCTCAGCAATCCTAAATCAAACGGCTATGAAGCACTCCATACTACAGTGATGGGGCCGCAGGGGAAATGGGTAGAAGTACAGATCCGGACAAAACGGATGAACGAGATCGCAGAAAAAGGACTCGCAGCACACTGGAAATATAAAGAAGGAACAGCCGACGAAAGCCGCTTTGATAAATGGTTCCAGCAGATCCGTGAAGTGATCAGCAACCAGGAGGCAGACAGTATCGACTTTCTGCAGGAATTCAAAACAAGTTTTCTTGCTGAAGAGATCTATGTATATACGCCAAAAGGCGATGTAAAAATGCTGCCGGTTGAGTCAACGGCACTCGACTTTGCGTTCTCTATTCACAGTGCCATCGGTTCAAAGACGATCGGTGCAAAAGTGAATCATAAACTTGTTCCGATCAGCCATAAACTCCGTAGCGGAGATCAGGTAGAGATCATTACAAGCAATAAGCAGAAGCCTTCTGAAGACTGGCTTGGATTTGTAGTTACTGCAAAAGCACGTGGCCGGATCAAGGATGCATTGAAAGAAGAAAAACGTTCAATTGCCGATGAAGGAAAGTATGCAGTGCAAAGAAAGATCGAAGGGCTTGGTGCCGCTTTCAGCAAAGAGAATATAGAAGAAGTCGTTCATTTTTATAAGCTCCCTTCTCAGCTGGATCTTTTTTACCAGGTCGCGGTTAAAAACATAGACCTGAAGGACCTGAAAGAGTTTACCGTTATTGGTGATAAACTGGAGCCCCCACGTCCGGTAAAAACTGTGCAGGAATTCAAACAGGAATTTTCTCCGCATCACCATACAAATAAGAAAGACGCAGAACTGATCATCTTTGGAGAAAGCAGTGACCGTATTGTTTATAACCTGGCCAATTGCTGTAAACCTATTCCGGGAGATGATGTATTCGGGTTTGTAACGACCGGGAAAGGATTGACCATTCACCGCACGAATTGCCCTAATGCGGCAAAGCTTCTCGCAAACTATGGTCACCGGGTAGTCAAAACGAAATGGGCGAAGAACAAGGAGATCTCCTTCCTTACGGGGCTCAAGATCGTTGGGATGGATGATGTGGGAGTGATCCATAAGATCAACAGCCTGATATCAGGAGAAAAGAAGATCAATAACAGCTCCCTCAGTG
>JBEVKW010000406.1:0-136213 GCA_040509495.1 Chitinophagaceae bacterium
AACAACGGCATTTACAAAACGACAAAATGAGTTTTTAACCGACCTACGAAACGGCGTGGTAGACTTCGAAGTTCGAAGTGAGAAATTTGCTTCGGTTCAAAACGGAGGGGTTCCACAGGGGGCCATTTTCAACATTAAGGCTGTTGTCAAAAGTGCGGGAGATGGTACGACAACCGGCACGGCAACTTTCACTAAATTTACGCCTTCTACCAATAGCTGGACTTAATCATCATGAATAAGCAAGACATAAAAAAGATCGTTCAGGCTGACCTGGCCCCCTTTCTTGAGGCGGAGGGATATCAAAAAGCGCGCGTGCCTTCCGACATGATCGCTGTAATGGAGAAGTCGCAGCCTGACGTATCGTATCAGTTCAGTTGTCACGTCTACCGGTACGATGTTTACTTGTTTGACTATGGTTTTGGGTTGGGTTATCCTCAGGTTACAGAAACATTACAGCAGATCCATAACCACACTCCGATCCGGAAAGAAATTCAGCAGGTGCCAAGATTTGTAACTGGCATCAGCCCTGTTCTGTTAGGTGACCCGTTATCCCCTGGGAAACATCAACCTCCTTTCGGGACGGAAGCGGAATTGAAAAGCATCATGCAAGATGTGCGCACATTTTATCAGCATAAATTTGCGAGGTTTAGCGAAACTTATTCGGATATATCAGCGTTGGATCAAGCAGTTAACAGTTTGGACAATTTTCGGGAAAAGGAAAGCAACCAGTTCCCGCCACTGTTATACCTTTTTGTCACGCGCTTGATCATTGCACGACTGGCGGAGAATCCTCAATATGAGCAAGTGGTCGAGAAAAATTTCGAAGCGATCGAAAAGGAATGGGCAAGTTTCGATGCAACATTTGACCGGACCGATGAGAAAAGGCCGGAGGTCTTTGCTGCAAAGTATTTGCGTGATCTAAAAATCTAAATTGATTACAAGAAAGCTACTCTTTAGGGTAGCTTTCTTTTTCTTGTTGACAAGCCGGATAATTTTAGGAAAGCCAGCCCCTACAACTCTTTTCCCTGGACATACTAACACCTGAAGAATAAAAACTGCAATAGAATGAAACAATACTGTACTCGTTTCTTAATACTAGCTTACTTATTAGTTATATTATTGATCGTGGCATGCAGAAATGAAAAGAGAAACGACATTTATGGAAAGTATCCGAAAGGGAGCCTGCTAGATGAAGCGACGTTAAAAAAAGCACACCAAATAGCTTACGACGAAAGTTATTATATTTATTGATTGATGGCAAATTCAATGCGGAGAAGTCTGGCCCACATCTCCTTTTTTTTGATCGTTCGCTTCGTTTAGTTGATTAATGATCCTCTAACAGCACTCTCGCAGTTTTGCAAACAGGCAGCAGAAGATCCGCGAATCGGCCCGCACATTTCCCTATATGTGGCGATACTCCACTTTTATCAGCTTTATAAGAAGCAGTTACCCGTTTCTGTTTTTTGCAAAGATTTGATGAAGCAAGCGAAGATCGCGTCCCGTAGTACCTGCCAAAAATGTCTTTCAGATTTGCAGGCATTTGGATACATCGTGTACATTCCTTCTTACAACCCGGTGTCAGGGATGGTGCTTTATCCGTTGAAATTGCAGGGTTAACGAATGGGTCCAGTCAGGCCGATACGGACTGATCGCTTCATCGGCATTGACGAAACTATTATTCACTAAAGGAGTTGAGGTTAACCGCTGAATATGGGAACAATCATACTGGCCACCGAAGAAGATATCAAACGTTGGATGAAAGAGGCAGTCCATAGTGTTATAATGGAGATGGGAGTAAATAACCTTGCGCCATTGTTTTCCGAACCACTCCTTTCCAGGGAAGAGATCGTGAAGCACTTGAATGACATTTCCATGCCAACTCTCCATGCCTGGATTAAGAAAGGTCTGCCTTGCCACAAACAAGAGGGGCGGGTATTCTTTCTAAAAAGTGAAGTGCTGGAATATATAAAAAATAAAAAGCTGAAAGCGGAGTGAGACGCCTCCTATTTCAGAAAGCTGTTGCCGTGTTGGTAACTGCTTTTTTGTTGCCTGTATGACAAAGGAAAATTGCGTAAATTGTAGTGATAACAAAATTCATCACAGTTCTTTGCTTACTGGTCTCACAGTGTGTGCAAATTTTGTGCAAATGGCAATAAAAAAGGAGCTACGTTTTATCGTAACTCCGTGATTTGTATGCTCCCCCTGCTGGACTTGAACCAGCGACCCTCTGATTAACAGTCAGATGCTCTAACCAACTGAGCTAAGGAGGATTATGTTTAACAGGCCGCAGCTTTCACCGCTACCTCCCCTTTCGGGGCAGCAAAAATAGGGAAAAGAAGTTTTCGGAAAAAGCAATTTTTCAAATTATTTGAACAATTATTTTACGCTGATAGGAAAAAGATGGGCAAAGAGGTGAAAAGAGCTGAGCACGGTAGCTTATGTTGGAGTTTTATGTAATTCGTAGGGTTGCGATGGGGAACGTAATTTTGTGGTCCAAAATCTTTGTAACCCTTGTTTATCGCAGATCTCCATACCCATTCCCGCTACGCGCAGGCTTGCTCGAAATTTCTCACATTGGAAACGCTCTATCAATGGGCGTTGATCAAGGGAATTACCGTGATCAGCACGGGCGATTTTACACATCCCGCCTGGCTGCAGGAATTGCAGGATAAGCTGGTGCCGGATGGACAGGGGCTCTTCAGGATGAAATATACGCCAGCAGGAAACCAGGTACCTGGCTTGCCGGAGAATGCTGACCAGCCCTGGCTGACGCCGGCAAAAGTGAAACAGCTCGATGTGCGGTTCATGCTTTCGACTGAAGTCTCATCGGTATACAGCTATGGTGGCAAGACCAGGAAGAATCACAACCTGATCTATGTACCCGATTTCTCATCGGCAATGTGGATCAACAAAAGGTTGTCCCGCTATGGCGACCTGTCTGCAGATGGACGGCCAACCCTCTCCCTGTCTTCCCGCGATCTGTTGGAAATCGTACTGGAAACCCCAGGTGGTAAGGCTCATCTTGTTCCGGCCCACGCCTGGACACCCTGGTTCTCTACACTCGGTTCGAAAGGTGGGTACGACAGCATTGATGAATGCTTCCGCGACCTGTCGCCCTACATCTTCGCCATTGAAACAGGCCTTTCTTCAGATCCGGCAATGAACTGGCGATGGAGCCAGCTCGACCGCCTGACCATGCTTTCAAGCTCCGATGCGCATTCGGCGCAGAAACTCGGTCGCGAAGCAAATCTGTTTGAAACAAAAGTCTCTTATGAGACAATGTTCGATGCGATCCGGCACCGGGATGGCTTCCTGGGCACCTATGAATTCTTCCCGGAAGAAGGGAAGTACTCCTGGGATGGGCATCGCAATTGTGGGGTCTGTCTTTCTCCCGAAGAATCGAGGGCCCTCGATAACTACTGTCCGAAATGCGGGAAACTGGTCACCGTTGGTGTGATGCAGCGGATCGAAAAACTGGCTGACCGGAAAGAACCTTTACAACCGGAAAAAGCTCCGTCTTTTCAATACATCATCCCACTGGCAGAAATTCTTTCGGAAATACATGGTAATGGTGTCGACTCTAAAAAAGTAATGAAAGCATATGCGGACACAGTAGGAAGTTTTGGAAATGAGTTCGACTTATTACAGATAGTTCCTGTAAGCGATATCCATCGCCACAATCCATTGCTGGCTGAAGCCGTACGCCGAATGCGCGCAGGAGAGGTGATCCGGAAAGCCGGCTACGACGGTGTTTATGGAAAGATCAGTTTATTTCATGGCAAGCCTTCCCTTGAAGGAAGCACCTTGTTTTAGCCATGCTTTTACCGACAATTGGCTATTTTCATAGAAATAAAGCATATGAGAAAAGTCGTTACACTGCTGCTGTTCATCCTGCCGGTTGCCGCTTTTTCACAAATCGATACAGTGTTTCTGCAACGCCTGAAAGCGATGGAATCCAGCAATATGCTCAAGACTGACACCTTAACTCCCCCTGATGATGCTTTCACCAGTAAGATCAAAAAACTACGCCAGGAAAAAAACGTTATCAATATAGAACTCGTTATGCAGGTAAAAATAAAAGAGGAACAGGAAAAAGACACATCGCGCCCACACGCGTATTATGATAAGCTATTAGAGGAAATGACCACAGGAGAAGCAGGTCGCTTATTAGAGAACTGCCTTGTTAATATGTACCGCGAATCTTACACTGAGAAAGAAATCGATCAGCTGCGGAAGTTTTACAAAACTTCGGCGGGAAAGAAGATGAACACTGAGTTTATTGTGTTGATCGCGCGATCTGTGAAAGATGCGGAGCAGCTGATGAAAATAGCCATGACAAAACTCGATGGAAAGAAAGCATTCTAGCAAAATCATTAAACCCTCTGACGAAAACTCAAACGATCAGTCAACCTAATTGCACAGCGAGCACATCACCCAAAGACATATCCGGTTGGTCTCTTGTAAAGAAATTGGCTTCACACCAATCTTTACAGCTTGAGCAATCCAACTTTATATAAGGTATTCACCGGTTTATTATCCCAGAACAATTCAAAATCTTCCAGACCTGCGGCGTTATAACTATCCATCACATCCTGTAACGTAAATGTTTTCGGATTCCCAATAGATACATCCTTCAGCACCTGTGCTAACCAATCTCCCTGCTCGCGGTTCACACTGATGCTATGCTTCGCACGTTTATCCTGGAAAACAAGTGAAGTCATCTCCCAGGTATTTCCCTTTTTACTTTTTGTAAAATGCTCCACCACGGGAGGTTTTCCAAGATATACGATCCGGGTGGTCGGTTTGGCTGTTACATACAGCTCTTCCTCAAGCGTTTTCTTTATAAAGTCAGGTGCAACGGTTGTTTTGGGCACTTTGAAATCGAACCATTTCTGCAAGGGATCATTCAATCCAATTCCGTGCATATAGTTCAACAACGATTTCTTCAAAGCAAATGAAAACGTTTCATGATCCGCGCCTGCTTCATCGATATGTTCAAGATCATTATTAGCAAACGTGCCAACAAGGGCTGACTCCCGTTTTACCTGGAACTTCTCAGGCTGCATACCAACCGGGCTATGAACGGTCATTGTAAACAGGTGCCAGAAAGCCGATTGCAACACACCGGCGGCAAACATTTGCCTGACCATTTCCAATGAGTCGATCGTCTCCTGGTCAGTTTGAGTAGGAAATCCATACATCAGGTATGCATGCACCATGATACCGGCCTCTGTGAAATTGCGGTTCACCTGTGCTACCTGGGCAACCGTGATCCCTTTGTTGATCAATCCAAGCAAACGATCGCTCGCCACTTCCAGTCCTCCGGAGATCGCGATACAACCAGACCGCATCAGCAATATGCAAAGATCCCGCGTAAAGCTTTTTTCAAAACGCACATTCGCCCACCAGCTTACTGTCAACTTGCGGCGAATGATCTCCAGTGCCAACGCACGCATCAATGCTGGCGGCGCTGCTTCATCAACAAAATGAAAACCGTTCTGACCGGTCTGTTTCATCATCTCTTCCATACGGTCTGCCAGCAATGAAGCAGCGATCGGTTCATAGAGTTTGATATAATCAAGCGAGATATCACAAAATGTACATTTTCCCCAATAGCATCCATGCGCCATGGTGAGTTTGTTCCATCTTCCATCGCTCCACATGCGGTGCATCGGGTTCACCACTTCGATGGCTGATATATATTTATCCAAAAGGAAATCGCTGTAGTCTGGTGTGCCAACCTGCGCCTGCTTATAATCTGTGCAGCTTTTGTTATTGATGTAATGTACCGCGCCATCCTGCAGCGTGAAGGTGCGCTTCAGCTCTTCGGTTGAACGATGTCCTTCCACCAATTGGACGAGCTGTTCAAGTGGCGCTTCACCATCATCCAGCGTGATATAGTCGTAGAATTCAAATACACGCGGATCACTGAGCGAACGTAATTCTGTATTCGCAAAGCCACCACCCATCGCCACTTTTGTATCCGGATAATGTTGTTTAACCCATTGTCCGCAGCGTAAGGATGTATACAGGTTGCCGGGAAAGGGGACAGAGATGGCCACCAGTTTCGGCTGCAGCCGTTCCATATGCTGTGCGAGCAGCCTGATCAACAGTTCATCTATGAACGTATATTCTTTTTGCAACGCAGAATGCAGTTCATCAAAACTGTTAGCCGCGCGACCCAGTTTTTCCGCGTAGCGGCTGAAACCAAAATGCTCATCAATGCATTCAGTGATCAGATCGGAAAGATCCTCTAGATACATCGTGGCCAGGTGCTTGGCTTTATCCTGTGTACCCATTGAGCCAAAAGCCCAGTCGAGATCCTCCAACTGACCAAAGCGGCTCGCTTCGGGCAGAAAATCACGTTTGCAGATTCGATGCGCCAATGTAGGATTATGCCCCTGCAAAAAAAGGATCACATCATCGATCGTATAAATATAATCCTCTTGTAATGCCAGCATGCGGGCAGCATTTTCAGACAGCGGCTGTTCAAGCTGATTAATGCGTTTGAATAACTCCTGCAGCCCTTCATGACAGAATAGCGCCAGCGTTACTTCAATTCCAAGATCGCTTTGGAAAGATGGGATATTCTTCGTGTTCAGAAAACCCTTCAGGTAGGCTGTAGCCGGGTAAGGCGTATTTAGCTGGGTAAAAGGCGGGGTGATCAAAAACACAGGAACACTCAAAATCAGAAATTTCAGGCAAAATTACGCTAAAGGAACGGTAAACGGCATGGCTGAAATCTCAAGACATCGTCTTACGGGGCGTAAAAAGTAAACCTGTTGGTACCGTGTTGGTTTATAACCGCTGCAGCGGAACGCGGCCGACGCGGCGGTACACAGCGGACACTGCGAAACAGCCCCGCAATATTTTATTTCGCCGCGCGCTCCGCGTATTGCCACATCGGCCGCGGTCCGCTGCGCCAGGATATCTTTAATGCCCCTAACCGGGCTGCTAAGAAGGATCTTGGCCCGAGTATTCAACTTCAACTAAAAGGCTTGACTGGCCGGGATATTTTTATCACAACCTGACGGTCTTATTTGATGCGGACATAAACGCTACTTCCGCCGTCCAACGCGGGTACGCCCGCATAACGTGTCAATGTATTTGCTTTCAGTTCAAAAAAAGTCTTGAACCCCGCAATAATATCCGGAGATAATTTGTCCGCAATGCGTTCCGCGCCATATCCCCAAAGAGTGTCTTTCACCACGGAAAATGGACGTGTATATTGCAAAGTACCATTTCCATATTCATATAACGAGTCCTCTGTGATCACCATCCTGAAGCCATTTCCTGGCTCATATTCGATATGCCCCGTCATCCCGTCTGAAGTTTTTAATTCCCAGGTACCGATATAACCGGAATCAGGATTGTTCCTTTTTGTACAAAAAGGAAGCATCAGCGAAATACTCAGCAGTACAAATAAAAAACGCATGATTATTATTTTAGAAGCATGATCTCCGGATCGAAACGATCGTTGCATCAGCAACAGATTAATCCTGCGGATAACATTGAGGACACATCATGCTATTGCGGTAGGATGGCAAAGATCAAACCAATGCGGGAGGCGGTCACCCCTCCGTTGAATGCCGGCCCCCTGACCATTGATACTGGCATAGGCGCACAACGCATGCGGATTCCACGAAGCGGGTTGCGCTGATCATTCAGGCCATTTCAGGTTTCATCACTGGCTTGCCATCGAAATGTTCCAGCACCGGCACTGAAGACCACTCTTCCGAAGGATCTATCATTGGGCATTGATGATTGGTGATCGCCTGAATGATCTCCCAGGCCGTGTCCATGACCGCATTTGTATCTATCGGCACATGTGGTACAAATCCATTTTCCTTTGCCAGCATACGGCCTTCCATGTTGAAAAGCGTATGACGAAAGTATTTGGCGCAGGCAGCGCCTTGTCCGTCAAACACGCAATTTCCGAGAATAACACCAAGCACAACGGTGCCATAAGTGTCCAGTAAAATATTCTGGTAAAGAAGCGCGACGGCCTGGCCCCGCTGATCTGCTAAATAGTGCATGCCGCAAAGATGGCGTTTCCCTGTTAACACATTGTTACCTCAACCTTGATCTGAAACAAATTTTTAAGAGAAACCGCCCAGGCTGCATTGACCGCATACAGGTATTAAAACCCAACATCCGTAAAGTAGTGAAAGCGTAGATTTGATCCGGCATCGGCGTTATACTGGTGGGCTCTTTATGATACAGATACTACAGACGTAACATTAAGATAACCATGAAAACAAACGTGCTATTCGCATCTTCCTGTAGTATTGTGTCCGCTTTTATTGAACAAACATTCAAGGAATGATTACGCATCACACCTCTGCAACGCGCGCGACGACGCTAAAGAATTTATCGTTTGCAGGACAGCTGGTTGTTTTTGACAGCTAAGGTCTCAGGTTTTACCGTCATCATACCCACCATCATTATTATCGGTTGCTATTACCCGGTCCGCCACTGAAATTAAAAGGGTATAGTATGTTTCGTCCAGACTTTTTATTCCGTAAATCTCCTGCCTTGTACGGTTGTACGAGCAGGTCTTTATATCACAAATCAACTCAGGAATTTCAAAACAAAACAATCTAACTGTTTTATGAAAAGAAAGCTTTGTTTAGCTGCATCCTTATGGATCCTGGGGTTGGGTAATGCAATGGCCCATACACCCCCACCATCGGATTTTTATTTCCAGGCAAATCAACAACAAAAAGTACGCGGTGTAGTGACGGGTGCAGATGGTGCACCGCTTGCAGGTGCAACGGTTAAAGCCATCACTTCCGGCAAAACTGCAATCACCAATGAAAGCGGTGAATTCAGCATCGACGCTGCACAGGGTGAAAAACTTTCCATCTCTTATGTAGGCTTCACACCGGTTGAAGTAGATGTTACAGGAGAAAATCTCAAAGTAACCATGAAAGAATCCGGCCGCCAGCTGGACGAGGTCGTACTCGTTGGTTATGGCAGCCAGACAAAAAAAGACGTTACCGGTGCTTTGACTCAATTAAAAGGAGATAATATCCGGCAGGGCATCAATATCTCGGTTGACAACCTGCTTCAGGGAAAAGTAGCGGGCGTGCGCATTGCACAGTCGAGCGGAGAGCCAGGTGCAGGGGTCGACGTATTTATCAGGGGTGTGGGCTCTATCCGCAGCGGTAGTACACCACTCTTCGTTGTCGACGGCGTGCCACTGAGCAATGACGGAGTGAGCGCATCCGGTGCAAACTTCGGCCTTGGAAATGCGGAAGCAAAAAATCCGTTGAACTTTTTGAACACAAGCGATATCGAAACGGTAACCGTACTCAAAGATGCATCCGCTGCAGCGATCTATGGTGCTCGCGGCTCAAATGGCGTTGTACTGATCACCACAAAAAGAGGACGCCGTGAAAGACCAACACTCACCTACGACATGTATGTGGGCACTTCCTCTGTGATCAAAAAACTTGACCTGCTTTCTGCAGATGAATACCGCGCAGCGATCAAAGACCAGGCGTATGATCATAAATCAAGTACCGACTGGCAGGATGAACTCTATCGCAATGCTTTCTCTCAAAATCATAATGTTACTTTTGCGAAATCTACTGCCACCGGCAATTATCTCGCTTCTATCTCCCGCATGACGCAGGACGGTATCGTGAAGAACAGCAGCTTCAAACGTACCACCGCACGTTTGAATGCAGAAGAATCTTTCTTTGATGATAAACGCCTGACTGTTCGTTTGAACGTAACAGCAAGTGATATCGACGAAACCGGTATACCCAACGGTTCGAACGGCGGTTCTGACGGTCAGCTGATCACACACATCCTGATGGCAAACCCAACCCGCTCAGTTTTCGCCCCAGATGGTAAATACACCAACTTCAACATGAATGCTCACTACAACCCGGCTTACCTGCTGAGCATCTATGATGATAAGACAAATACATTCCGTGTTCTGGGTAACCTCGAAGCACGCCTGAAACTGGTCAAAGGTCTTGAATACCGATTCAACTATGGTGTTGATAAATCAACTTCCGAGCGAAATACAACGATGTTCCCGAACATTACGGACCGCACACCACTGGGCGCCTATTCGCAAAGCAACCTGTCTTCAATGACCACACTGATCGATAACTATCTTACTTACAAACTCGGATTGGATAAACACCAGTTTGAAGTACTGGGAGGTATCTCTTATCAGAAGTTTGAATTTTCGGGCACTACTTTCGGCGTGGAAAAGATCGCAGACCGGGCAACAGGTGTTGCTCCGGAATATAATCCCGGCTACTCAGGAACACCACTTGTTCCCGGCGGATATGCCCAGGAGAATGAACTGCAATCCTTCTTTGGAAGGATCAACTACAACTTCGACAACAAATATCTCTTTACCACCTCACTCCGTGCTGACGGTTCCACACGCTTCGGAGAAGATAATAAGTACGGTTACTTTCCATCATTTGCATTGGGTTGGGTAGTATCCCGTGAAGACTTTATGGCTGGTGCATCCGCGATCAAAGAGCTGAAGTTGCGGGCAAGCTGGGGCCAGACAGGTAACCAGGAAGTCCCGAACAAGATCACACAGGCCAGCTATTCACTCGCTTCTTCAGCTGGATATTACCTGAACAGTGATCTGATGCTGGTAAATGGTATTCTTGTTAACCGTACTGCCAACCCTAAACTGAAATGGGAAGTGGTGGAACAGTATAATATTGGTGCCGACTTCGATCTTTGGGGAAGCAAACTGTACGGCTCGATAGAGTACTACAATAAAACCACGAAAGATCCTATCCTGAATATACCTTCTGAGCCACTTAGCCCTACTACTACAGTTTGGAAAAACGTTGATGCAACGATCATTAACAAAGGCTTTGAAGTTACACTCGGTTCCCGTCTTGTTCATACAAAGAACCTGACCTGGTCAGTAGACGTAAATGGAGCAACCGTTAACAATACGATCAAAGACCTTCCTGTTTCTGAACTATACTCAGGTAGTGTTTCAGGCCCCGGTCTTTCTGGTGTGAACGCAAACATTTACAAAAACGGATACGAGGCAGGGTCATTCTTTATGCTGAAGCATCTCGGTTTTGACGAGAACGGTAAAGACATTTTTGAAGACAGAACGAAAGACGGTTCTATCAATACTGACGACCGTCAGATCTTTGAAGGTGCTATCCCTAACTTTACTTTCGGTTTGAATACGCAGTTGCGTTATAAACAGTTTGACCTCTCTGCTTCTTTTATCGGTCAAACAGGTGGCTACCTCGTTAACAACACGGCACTGAACCTGAACATCAACAACCTTGCCTCTGACCGTAACGTGTTGAGGAAGTTCTACGAAGCAGGCGCCAATACCAGCAACGGCGTTGTACTGTCTTCTCTTTACCTGGAAAAATCAGATTTCCTTCGCATGAACAACCTGCGCCTCGGTTATACGATCAAGACAGGCAAAATGCCATGGCTGCAATCCATGAATATCTACGTTAGTGCACAGAACCTGCTGACGATCTCCGGCTATTCCGGTTACGATCCGCTGGTAAATACAACCAAGAACGTTGGCGGTAACCAATCGCTGGGTATCGACTACACCACGTATCCTGCAGCGAAAACACTGATCCTTGGCGCAACTGTTAACTTTTAAATCAATCGGGAAATGAAAACAACCATAGCTAGAATATCCACTATATTACTTGCAGTCGCTGTTATTACAGGCTGTAGCAAATTAAAAGAAGAGGTCATTGATGAAGTACTTGGTTCCGGCAGTGCGACGCCAGAGAACGCGATCGCAGCTGCATACGGAAATCTTGGTGACGGAACATTCGTAGATCATGGAAGCGTATTCGCTTTGCAGGAATACTCAACAGACGAAGCGTTACTGCCGACACGTGGTAGCGATTGGGGTGATGGCGGCAAATGGCGGGCAATGCATGAATTCACCTGGGGGGCAGACAATGCAGTCGTTACCACCACCTGGGACCAGCTTAATAATGGCATCATCAAATCGCTGACGGCGATCACGAACATCAGCGCTGCTGATGTTCCGAACAAAGCGCTGCTGCTTGCGGAAGCAAAAGGCCTGCTTGCGTTCTACACATTCCATACACTGGATATGTTTGGCCAGGCACCTTACCGCGATCCGCTGAATTTAAGTGCACCACTGGTGATCCGCAAAGCGGATGTTGCGATCGACGAACTGATCACCGAAGTAGAATCACTGATCCCAAACCTGGCGAACCTCGGTGAGCAATCAACACACAATGGACGCTTCACCAAACAGACAGCCTATGCACTACTGGCTGATATGTACCTGAACCGTGCGGTGTTTAAAAACCGTTATGGCGCTACATTCAATTTCAATGAAGCAGCTGTGGGCGGCTCCGGTACAGACATGGACAAAGTGATCCAGTATTCTTCAGAAGTGATCAACAATCCAAAGTTCAAACTGCAAAGCAATTATTTCAAGAATTTTGACATCGATAATGCAGGCGGTTCTGAATTGGTATTCGTAGTGGTACAAAAGATCAACACGCTGCGTAACAGCGACAATGATTTCGCTTATATGCCAGTAGAGAGAAATCAGAAACCATCGCCTGCAAACCGTGGCACAAATGCAAGCTGCATCACTCCGGAATTTTATCACACCTGGGATGGCAATCATGATGACCCGCGTTTCCATCGCAATTACCAGTATGCCGATGGTACCTGGTTTATGAACAACGGAACAGATGTGAGCGTACCAGCCACCAGCATTGTACCGAATAGTACAAATCTTCCGTGGTTCCATTTTAACCGGGGTATTCTGGCTGGTCAGCAATATGGCCCGATCCTGTTATCGAACGGTACATTTGAAATGGTTGGCGGCCGCATCAAAGTATCCAAACTTTTCTGCGAAAAGAATACAACGCTCGCAATGGATTTTACCCCGGAGCTGAACTTCGATAATCCGTCACAGGCTGTATTCACACAGGCGCAGATAAACCGCGGAGCAAGAGTGTTCAAATACGAGTTCGATCCGGAGCGTGATAACTCAAGCAGCAATGTAGATATCCCTTTATACCGCCTCGGTGGTTTGTACTGCATGCGCGCTGAAGCCTATTTCAGAAAAACGCAGACAGCACAGGCTTTGGCAGATATCAATATGCTGCGTACAAGCAGAACGCGTGAGTCGCTGTATGGAAACGCACCGGGTACGGCGCTGCTGACATTGACAGAAACTTCATTGTATAACGAGATCGGGTTTGAAATGTACTGGGAAATGAACCGCAGAAAACAGATGATCCGTTTCAATAAGTTTGATGCAGCCGGCACAGCAAAACCGGTATCACAGCCATTCCGCAGGATCTTCCCGATCCCGCAATCCACAATGGATGCATCGAAAGCCTATACGCAGAATGACAAGTATTAAGCACAGTTAAATTGGTTTGTAAGCAGAACGCCACCGGAAATCCGGTGGCGTTCTGCTTAGGGGGCAGATCATCAGGGGGCACATTTGTCTCAAAAAATTTCAAAAAAATACTTGCGTCCATTGCAACATTTTTTCCCGGCCTGCGTCAAACCCGCCATATACCACACAAGCCGGCCGGATTCTCCGGGCAGCGCACTGTCATGCATTTTTTAATTTCTAAAACTTTGATATGAACAAATTTATGGCAGCCCTGTCTTGCACATCCGCTCTGCTCTTTTCTTCAGAAATTTTTTGCCAGTACAGCTGTGAAGCCAGATTACACGGCTATGATGGAGACCGCAGCACTTCAACAGCATATACACTTCAATTAAGATCAGCGGGCGGCGGTGAACTCTATTATTTCGGAGCGAGGCATCTTACAGAAGCAGCGGATCCCCAGTTTTCCGGGATAAAAAAAGCCTGGAAAGATCTTCAGCCAACAATAGCCTTTTTTGAGGGTCCAGACCGGGGAATCGCAGAATCAGATACCGCTACCATCAAAAAGCTTGGCGAATCCGGCTATGTACGTTTTCTCGCGAAGGGTTCCGGCGTTAAAACCATGAGCCTTGAACCTCCACCGGTCGAACTTTTCAAATACCTGGTCAGTCAACAGGACCAGCGGAAAGTAGAACTGTATTTCCTTCTTGGCGAAGCCATGCGATTAAGAACGCGCAAAGAATATACACGTGACCAGATCGAAGGGGAGTTGACCGTTATGATCGGAAAAATGCAGGCTTTGACAGGTCATTCGTCATTGATCCGTACGATCTCCGACCTTGATAGCTCATTCAGGCTTTACTGGAAAGAAGAGCTTCACTGGTGGCAGGCTCCGCAATCCTGGTTTGATCCGGCGAAAACTTCCAAAGAAACGGGAGGTCTTTTTACAAATGATATCAACAAGCTATCATCGTCTTTCCGCAACGTCTATATGTTCCAGCAACTGGCGGCTTACACAAATAAAGGCGAAAGAGTATTTGCGGTGGTTGGAAGAGATCATGTGACCGCACAAGGTGATGCATTGAGATGCGCGATCCGCTAGGTAGATCTGAAACCGGAAGCGGCTGACGATACAGTCGCTTCCTGTTATAAAGACAATGTATCCGGGTTTTACTTACCTGTGCCGCACCAATGACAAGACCGTTCCCTGGCGATCGATCAACATCAGGATCCGGCCGCCTTTCACCGCTTCGAAATAACAGCTGTATTTTTCTGCGGCTCCTTCAAAACGGTTCTTTAATTCCATCTCCCAGTTATTCACACTAAAATCCCCTTTATATATTTGCCGCGAGAACTTTTGGTTACCTACAACACCTGACGCCCCTGCATGATCGCTCTCATATTTTCCTGTATTGAAGAAGGTGAACTCATTCGAAATGGATGTTGCCGTTGCTCCGGCAAATCCGCCACTATTTACATAGTAATATGAAAGTGATGCATAATCACTGGCGGACCATTTACCGGTAAGATCGGCAGCTGCCACTGCAAACCGGTTACGGTTTTGCATGTTCGACAATTTATCCCAGCCGAATTCATCGTTGTGATAAGCTCCAAACTCCTCTTCAAAAGCGCGCTTGTCTGGTGTCACAAATTCAATATACCGGCCATTCCCTTTTGAATAATGTTTTTTAAATAAAACGATATGGACATTCTTCCCGGTTGCTTTCTCCGTTGCATCCGCTTCGGCGAAGGCGATCGACTCAAAGCTCTGGATAGGCTTCAATTCATAATTCCGGATATTGTTGTAGCGGGGAGCGACAAGAAGATTCCATGCATTTTGCAATCCTTCTTTCAAAACGGAATGATAAGCGTCCGCTTCTTTATTGGGGTAATGTACCAATACGCGGATATTCGCTTTGCTCACAGCCGCCCAATTTTCCGCCGCACTCGTGATCCATTGATCATCCCAGTTGGTAGTTTCAAACTGGTATTTACCGGAACCTGTTACTATTGCTGCCTTCACAGGAGGATCATTTACCGGGGTCCTGATCTGATTGACGGTTGTTGCTGATGGCTTTCTCAAACTAACAGAATTATTAACCTGCGCTATCACATTCAGAAACTTTGCCGTATTTGTTTTACCGATGATGCTGACGCGGTTGTTAAACCCTGTAATCACCTGGTGACGGATGAACATATCCAAACCGTCGAACACAGCTTTTCCATCAGCAACGACTGCGTTCCATTGACCGTTTCTCTTCACCGGTGATCTCTTCGGACCCGCCTTGATGGAGAGATCCTTTGCAGTCAGGTCATTCCACTCAGCACTAAAGTCTGCATCGATATTGCCGGCTGAAGCGGTCGCTTTGTAGATAATGATCTGGCACCAGTTGTGCTGACCATTAATATGCGTAAAGGTAACAAAGCTGTTCTGCTCAGCTTTTGTCCAGCTGCCCACTGCAGGAAGTGTGTAATCAACCATGTCATAAGTCCCCTTTTGCGAATAGGATGGCAGTGTTGTCAGCACATAAAGCAATACGAAGAATGTATTTGTCATGGTTAAATGCTTCACCAGTATAGCTGTTTTTATCACGTTAAATTTTATGTTCTACTATTCGATAATACTTAAAAAATCACCATTCGCTTAACACTGTCCCTTGCATGATCCCGGTACCTGTTACCGAACCACGGCCGCTGATCAGGCTCACTTTATCCTGTACGCCGATCGTTACTTTCTGGCCAAGTGCGCCTGCGGTCATTTCCGCCGTACCTATCATATTTACGTCGCCGATTCCTTTAGGTCCTACCTCCACTTCGATCTCCGTCGTTACGGTTCCATCCACTTTCACCGGCCCTACGTTTCCGCCGGCAGAAGTTTCGATTCCCCCGCCTACTGTTCCTCCCCAGTCTTTCACCTTGTTGTTTTCATCCAGATCAATGGTGAAGTTTCCTCCAACAAAAGCTTCAACACTTAGCGGGCCTGAATCCGCCCCTATACTAAGGCGTGGCTTTACCTTCACTGTAGCGCCGATGTATTTTTCTCCGAGCTCTTTTGTTGTATAAGAGTGTGTACCGAAAAAATAAGTGGTATTGGTGCGGCTGCAACTGATCTCCTGAACGGCGATGCCGTAGTTGATCGTTGCTTTATAGTTACAGGCCACCTCATCAAAATCTGCCAGCTTTCCAGGTTTACCATCTTCTTTATCCACGCAATCCTTGAACTGTCCTTTATAATGCCACAAATTAACAGGTTGCAGCTCGCGCAATTTCTGCATCCAGCCAAGTTGAAAATTAAGCACGATCAATCTGAATTCAGTAGGGCTGGTGCTGGTATATTGGGACCAATAGGCCATGTCATTGTAAAAATGACGATAAAGGGGTAGCGTCTCTTCGTCATATTTCTTCTTGCGTTCGTTCGATGCTTTGATCAGTCCGTTGACCGCGTCCCTGCGTTGCGAACAACTCGCTTCCGGCGGAGCCGGCTTATATCTTTTTTCTATTGCATCCAGATCGCTGCGAAATGCAACAAACCGGTCTGTTTCCTTCTTAAATTTCTGTTCGTAGAAAGATTTGCACTCTGCCAGGTTGATGGTGGCTTTTTTCAAAAATGGCGGCTGCGACAATGTATACGCACCACCCTGATCTATGGTCGACATAACGTCTTTCGCCATCGAAGCAGCAGATGCTGCGTATTGAACTCCGACCTCATTGATCTCTTTTCGGATCTGCATGATCTTATCATCGCAAGCCTTATTAAACTCCTCCCAGGCTGGGCCAAGTATATCCATTTGAGCAACGGATGTCGGATAATCAGGACGTCGCGTATTCAGCAACCCCAGAGGATCGGCGCTGGCTTTGATAGGGATCCGCAGGTCTTTACGCGTCAGCTTGTGACCAAGCTTGCTCAACTTTTCTTCTTTCTCCTTTGTATAAGAATGACGGATGGATTTCTTTACCGCTTCTATCGCTTTTGTCGTATTGCCACGGCTTTCCTCGATAGAGGCTTTCGTAAGATTTGCCTGCGGATGATACGGGTAGATCGCGAGAGCGCTATCCAGGTATTTCTCTGCTTTTGCGATCTCACCCAGGCCAAACCATGCCTGTCCAAGATTATTGAGTACCGTGGTGTTTTTCCGGTATTTAACACTTAGGATCTGCAGGATCGGAATAGCGAGGTGCTCACCGCCCTGCATGGTCAGTGCAGCGCTATAGCTGCTGAGATTATCAGCATCGCTTGCATCTTCGGCACAAATTTTTCCCAACAGATAGAGCGAGATCTCAGGCTGACCACTCATCCAAAGAGCGGTTGCCATACTTCCGGCCTGGCGGGTTGATCCGGCTTTAGCCTGGATCTCTTTAAAGATGTTATTCGCTGCGGCAGCTGTTTTACTGTCCATCTGCCCGGTCATCTTCTTTTGTATCGCGGCAATATAGGCGGGTAATTTTGCGGCCGTTACATTTTTAGGTATTGCAGCTATCCTGGCATTATCCTTTTTCGGTACTATCCGGTTGTCGTCTTCAAACGCTTCGGCCCATTGCTTATCAGTAGCCTTCGGCACTTTTACATTTTTCAGATCGGGCATCTTAATGCCCATACTATCCATCATTTTCCGGTCTTCATCACTCATTTCTTTCATCATTTCATCCATCATTCCCTGCATCTCCTTGAGGGTCGCATCCATGTCTTTTTGTGTAGGTGCTTTTTCTTTTGGCTTTGTCTTAGGTTTTGTTTGGGAAAAAGCGACTACTGAGATCAACAGTAAAAGAGGGGCAAAAGCGATTTTCATGATGTGGTTTTTAATTCCGTCTTCAAAAGTAAAAATTCCCGGAGCCGTACCTATCACCTGAAAGCGGTATTCGCCCCATTTTCAGTATCCCCTCAAGACGGTACCATTTTCTGCCGAAATCGATGTTTATTTGTAGCATGCGCAGCCACCCCTTTTTACCGCTTAGCCGGCAATACAGAAATCTCTTCCTGTTGTTGCTGCTTCCTTCCACTCTGCTCTCACAAGCAGTTGAGCGGGACAGTTTGCTTTTGCGGCTAAAGCAACAGGCACGCGATACCAACCAGGTCCGGATCATGTACGCCCTGGTAAGATATTATGAGAAAAGCAACCTGGACTCTGCTGTATACTATCTTGAAAAACTGAAGAAACTTTCCACGGAGTTGTCTTACGACAAAGGCCAGATCTTTTATCATGAACGGATGGCCGTTGTTGCCTTCACCAACGGCGATCATCAAAAGGCGCTTCGCGAAAGCGAACTCGGATTGAGCAGTGCGCGGAAACATAATGACACGGGAGCAGAGATCGCCATGCTGAACATGCTGGCCATCTGCAACCAGTATCTTGGGAAATACCAGGAAGAATTGAACTATGTACTGCAGGCGCAGGCAAAAGCAGAGCAGGCCGGAGATAAAGAAAAGATGGTGCAGCTATATCACAGCCTGTCCAATGCCTATTCAGATCTCGGACAATCACGCAGGGCCATTGATGCCGGGTTAACGGGATTACGCCTGAGGGATCTCTATCAAACCAAAGCGCCTTATTTCAACCGGCTTTATTCTGGTCTGGCCCAGGAATATGAACGCATCGGCGTCACAGATAGCGCTATTTATTTCTACAATAAAGCCATTACCGCTTCAAGAGAAGTGAATGATGCATTTGCGGAAGGGATGATCTACAAATTCGTTACTAATTTTTATTCCTCGCTTGGCAAGTATGAGAAAATGCGGGAAATGGCGGGGCAATCACTCAAACTTGCCAAAGAACTGAAAAGCCGGAAAATGGAAGCCGCCGCTTATTATAATCTCGCGGCAGCACATTATTATACCAATAATAATCAGCAGGCGCGCCTTTACCTGGATCATTCCCTGGATATTGCTTCCAAAGATTCAATACGTGATGAATTGCAGAATGGTTATCGTTTACTGTCATATATCACTGCACGTGAGGGAGACTATCCTGCATCGGCGAAGGCGCAGGGCAGAGCGGATTCTCTGCAACTGGCAGGGCTGAATGAAGAAGTGGGAAAGTCAGCGGCAGATCTCGAGAAGAAATATGAGACGGAGAAAAAAGAAAACCAGATCAAACTACAAACGGCATCTATCCGGCAGAAAAATTTCCTGAACTATATCCTGATGGGAAGCGTAGCAGCAGGCCTGATCATCGCACTGCTGGCCTATCGCAACCACCGCAATAAACAGAAACTGCAGCAGCAGCGGATCAGTGAACTTGAAACGGAAAGACAGTTGCTTTCCACCCAATCATTGCTCAAAGGACAGGAAGACGAACGAAGCCGGCTTGCAAAAGACCTGCATGATGGACTTGGAGGTCTGCTAAGCGGCGTAAAACTTCAACTGGGCGCCATGAAAGGTAACCTGATCCTCAGCGAAGAAAACGGCCGGTCCTTCAATCTCGCGCTGACAAAACTGGACGAATCTATCAGTGAAATGCGCCGCGTTGCCCATAACATGATGCCGGAAGCTTTATTGAATATGGGCCTCCAGCCCGCCTTGCAGGATTATTGTGACGGACTTTCAGAATCGCTGCCCTCTCCCATCCTTACAGAATTCCACGGACTGGAAGAACGGATGGAACCTTCGATAGAAATAGTGCTGTACCGGATCGTACAGGAATTGTTGAACAACGTCGTAAAACATGCACAGGCAAGCACCATCGTAGCTCAGGTGATCCGGCAGAATAACCATGTATCGATCACAGTAGAAGACAACGGCAAAGGTTTTGATATAACTGCAATGGAACAATTCCGCACAGCCGGATTAAGCAATATACAATCGCGGGTGAATTATCTTCACGGTCAGCTGGATATCCAATCCACACCCGGTAAAGGCACGTCAGTACATATTGAATGTTTAATTGAATATAATGAGCAGCAACAAGGATAAAATCAGTGTAATGGTCGTTGACGACCATCCGATGGTACTCGAAGGCATGCAGTCGATGTTATCACAATTCGGGTTTGTGGATCTTGCCGGGCTTGCTACCAATGCCTTTGAAGCAATGGAGCTGATCAAAAAACATCAGCCAGATATTGTACTTACCGATATCAACATGCCCGAAGTAAGTGGTATAGAACTGGCAGAGAAGATCAAAACCGAATGTCCGGGCGTGAAAGTGATCGCTATGAGCACCTTTAAAGAGCGCAGTTATATTTCCCAGATGCTGCAACACGGCGCAGTGGGATACTTGCTAAAAAGCGCTTCGCGCGAAGAAATAGAGGAAGCGCTGCTTCGTGTACACGAGGGATATCTCTACATGAGCCAGCATCTTCATCTGGCCGAAGCGGAAAAAAAGGAACTAAAGAATTTACCCGTTCTCACTTCACGGGAAAAGGAAGTGTTGCAACTGATCGCTGATGGTTCTACAAATCCGCAAATTGCCGAAAAATTGTTTATTAGTTTGCATACAGTAGATACACACCGGAAGAACCTGCTCATGAAGTTTGGTGTGAATAATACGGCTTTGCTGATCAAGATTGCAGCGAAAGCGAATTTACTGTAGAGTGTCTTTCTACACCGAATAGCGTAGGTTCCCGCAGATTAACGCGGATCAGGCCGCAGATGCGCAGATTAACTGCGAACAGGCAGGCAGACATCTGCGGAAACATCGCCCGTAATAGAGAAGAGATTTCCTTAATTGACAGCGATAGCGTCTTCCCCATCACTCCGTAATGAAATTGCCGTCGATTCTTCCTTAACTTATTAAAGAAGTACTATTTTTATCGCTACTTCAAACATGGAAAAGTTAAGAACACATATCGAGCAGGTCACTCCCCTAAGCGATGAAGAATTTGAATACATCAAAACTTTCTTCACTGTAAAAAAAGTAAGAAAGAACCAATACCTGATCCACGACGGAGATGAGATCAAACATGAATACCTGGTTTTAAAGGGAATTTATAAGGTGTTTTATGTCGATAACGACGGCAAAGAACATATCCTGCAGTTTGCCCGGGAAAACTGGTGGATGTCTGACTATACGGCTTACTTCAAACAGCAAGCGGCCACCATGTTCATCGAATGCCTGGAAGAGGGTGAAGTTCTTTGCCTGACCTTATTGGGCAGGGAAAAGCTGGCAGCGGACCTTCACAAAATGGAGCATTTCTTCAGAGTAAAACTCACGAACGGATATATAGCTCTGCAAAAACGAATATTATTACTACTCTCCAGCACACCACAGCAGCGGTATGAAGAATTCTCGCGCTTATACCCCGATCTGTTGCAACGCATTCCGAAGAAGTATATCGCGGAGTTCCTTGGCGTCAGCAGGGAAACGCTAAGCAGGTTGTATTCAAATGGTAACAAGTAGACGGCACACCAGGAACAGCAGACGGTGGATGTAAAAGTGTGATCGGGATCACACTTTTTTTGTGAGCAGGCTCCTTCGCGCCCGCTAAGCGGTGTTCTAGTTTTGCCTTAGAAACTAAAACACCCGATCATGAACTTACAACTTAACAACAAACGCGTCTTTATATCCGGATCAACCGCCGGTATTGGATTTGCCATCGCAAAAGCCTTCGCCCAGGAAGGTGCGATCGTATATGTGAATGGCCGGAATGAGCAGAAAGTCACTGCTGCCGTAAACAGTATCCTGTTGTCAACGCCATCGGCATCCGTTCAGGGCATCACCGCCGATCTTACAACCGAAGAAGGATTCAATCAGCTCAGGAAAGAATTGCCGCAGGTTGATATACTGATCAATAATCTCGGACTGTTTGAACCCGTTCCATTCTTCGAATCAACCGATGAAGACTGGTTGAAGCTCTTCAACGTTAATGTGGTGAGCGGTGTTCGTCTTACCCGCTTTTACATGCCTGGTATGTTTGAAAGAAACTGGGGACGGGTGGTATTTATTTCCAGTGAATCTGCCCTGCAGATCCCGACAGAAATGATCCATTACGGCATGTCCAAAACCGCACAACTTTCCATAGCCAACGGTCTTGCTCAGCTTACAAAGGGAACGGGCGTAACGGTAAACTCCGTTCTGCCTGGCCCAACTTTTTCCGACGGAGTTGAAAGATTTATCGGAGAACTTGCAGAACAAAGAAAAAGCAGTAACCAGGAAGTAGAGCAGCAATACTTTTCAGAAACAAGACCTCTCAGTCTTTTGCAACGATTTATTTCTCCCGAAGAAGTAGCTGCAACAGTGGTATTCACTTCAAGCACGCTGGCCGCCGCCACCAATGGTGCAGCAGTAAGAGTCGATGGCGGAATTTTAAAAGGGATCCACTAAAAATGTGATCCGGATCACACCGGGAAAGTGATCCGCCTCCTTCCCCACCCTTCAAGCTGGTAGTAGCTTTGTATCACCAAACAATCATTCGACACCATCATTAAAAAACTAAATAGTATGAAAAAGAAAATCCTGGTCATTGTATCAAATGCAAATGCGATCGGACCTCATAACAGAAGAACAGGCACCTTTTTACCTGAAGTGGCACACCCATACACAGCATTCGAAAAAGCGGGCTTTCAAATCGATTTTGCAAGCCTGACCGGTGACACGCCATACCTCGATGCACTCAACCTTGCAGACGATCAGGAGAACCTCGCCTTCCTTACCGGAAAAGGATGGACTGATATGCAAAAAGCGACGAAATTATCTGAAGTAGATACCAGCGTTTACAATGCTGTATTTGTTCCCGGGGGACTGGCTCCTATGGTTGATATGCCAGAAAACCCATTGCTTAAAAAAGTGATCGCTGATACGTATGAACGCGGTGGAGTGGTTGGTGCAGTATGTCACGGTCCCGTATCGCTGCTTAATGTAAAACTGAGTGATGGATCATACCTTGTCAACGGAAAGAATATCGCATCATTCACGGATGAAGAAGAAAACAGTTACGCAAAAGCGGATGTTCCTTTCTTACTTCAATCCGCCCTCACCGAACAGGGAGCCATCTTCCATGCCGCAGCTCCCTGGTCAGCAAACAGTATTGCCGATGGCAATATTGTCACCGGCCAGAATCCTGCTTCAGCAAAAGGAGTTGGAGAAAAGATCGTAGCAATCCTTGAAAACAAAGCATAAAACAATAACTGAACAGGCTTCATCCTGAATATCAGGAACCTGTTCAGTTTATTTTTAACCTTCTAACATAAAGAGTCATGAATACAAAACCGATATACGTATTTGCCAAATGGCAAGTGAAAGCGGGAAGGATCAATACTGTAATGGCTTTACTGGCTGAAGTGGCCACCAAAAGCCGCGACGAAAAAGGTAACCTGTTCTACAACGCTTATCAAAGCAACACTGACGAAAACACCATTATGCTGGCAGAAGCCTATGCTGACCAGGCAGCGCTGGACGAACACCGCCAGTCAGTCCACTTCCAGAGGATTGTGATCGATCAGATCGTTCCTGAACTCGAAAACCGCGAGGTCATCCTTTCCTCACAATTTGATTTCTAAACCCTGTAACAAAAAGATCATGAAAATACTGGCAGCCTGGATCCTGGCACTTCTCAGCCTGAGCGTAGTAAACGCTCAACAAGCAAACACAATGAAAAAGAAAATATTATTTGTCGTGACCAGCCACGACAAAAAAGGGAATACCGGTGAAGCCACCGGATACTATCTATCCGAAGTCGCACATCCCTGGGATGTACTGGTAACGGCCGGTTATGAGGTTGACTTCGTAAGTCCGAAAGGCGGTAAAGCTCCCGTCGACGGATTTAATCTCGGAGACTCCATCAACAAGAAATTCTGGGATGACCATTCATACCGTTACAAGATCGAACACACGAAGAAACCTTCAGAAGTAGATCCTGCACAATACGTGGCTATTCATTTTGCAGGCGGGCATGGCGCCATGTGGGATTTTGCCGATAACAAAGCCCTTGCAGGCATTGCCGCAAAGATCTATGAGAACAACGGGATAGTCAGTGCAGTGTGTCATGGCCCTGCCGGACTGGTCAACATAAAACTATCAAACGGGAAATATCTGGTTGATGGCAAAAGGATCAACGCATTTACCAATGAAGAAGAAGCGGCGGTCAAACTGGAAAAGGTTGTTCCGTTTCTTTTGGAATCAACACTGATCGGGCGCGGAGCGATCTTTGAAAAATCGGGTCTTTGGCAGTCGCATGTTGTAGCGGATCAGCGGGTGGTAACAGGCCAGAATCCACAATCCGCGAAAGATCTCGGGGAAGCTGTGCTGAAAGAATTGAAAAGGAAATAGTCTGCTGGATCTGGATGCCTTCGAACGGAAAGACCCAGGAGTATCAAAGGACGCAAAGTGCCCCGCAGAGAACGCAATGGAATCCGTCCCTCTCCAGACATACTTTGCGACCCTTGCGGCGTCCTTTGCAATACTCCTGCGCTTCCCTGCAAGCAGTAACCCAGGTATAGCAAGATAGCTTCGGGAGAACTTCGAAAAGGCAGAGACATACTGGATAGTATGGATTACAGCGGTAGAGCCTTTGCACAGTAGTAGAACATCCCGGGTCTGGCTTGACTAAAACATTCCTCTCTACACCTGATATGAAATTTTGTAAACAGTCGGGGCAGTTACAGCTTGACAGAAACTTCACTGCCCATTGCAGGGATACGCCCGACGGAGGTGCTAATAAACCAACTGCGAATGCCTGTTCAGACTCTCTTCAAACCTGCCAGTCATCTTATCAATTACGATCCGGAAGAACACGCCATCCACATCGGCGGCATTCTCCGCCATGAATGGCCACTCCCGGTTGATCCGCATTTTCCCGGAAGTCTGCATTGGAAATGATCTCCTGTTCAGAACCGTCAGCGCCTGCAACCGCTCTTCGTCTTTTTTTAATTCCTCAAATACACCCCAGCAGATCACACTTTGCCAGTTTGCCAGATCCGCAGTGTTATCCACCTGCAAACAAACGCGCGGGTTCAGCCGCAGCATTGTCAGCTTCTGCCCCTCCTGCGTATGGCAATACACTATTCCATCATCGTAAGCATAGCTTACCGGAACGATATAGGTCAGTCCATTGGCATGACAGCCAAGTCTTCCGAGTATCTGACGACTTAATAATTGCTGCATTTGCGTATGATCCATTTCTCCAAACATAACGGTGCTTTTGAACAAAGCAAGCATTATAAGTTCGTCGGAAGCATGACCATTATCATCGTTGACAGTAATATCTGTCAGTCCTTCCATTGGGAAGATGCAGGAACAGGCGATTGTCGTTAAGTAAAACACTGACCCCTTCAATAAAACAAAGGCTGCCATCAATCAGCATTTTGAAACTTGTGAGCGCCCCTATACATTTTAAGAAAACATTTATTCGTTCCCGTATGGAAAGTAAATGTTCCGGCTTCTGAGGTCTTACACACACACTGACTATGGGAAGCATCTTTCTAAAAACGCTGCTGGTCGGTCTTGCATTGATACAATGCAGTCACACCGATATGCTGAACACTTATCACCACACGGGCCAGATACCGCTGCCTGCGGGGTTTACAAGAACGGCCGCCTCTGCCGGTTCGTTTACACAATGGCTTCGTGAAGTGAAATTGAAACCGGACAATACCGTGTATCTGTACAATGGTAACCGCAAACGAAACCAGGATGCCCAGTTTGCTGTCCTGGACATATCCGTCGGCAAAAAAGATCTGCAACAGTGCGCCGATGCCGTCATCCGGCTGTACGCAGAATATCAATATTCGAAGCAGCAATATGACAGGATCTCCTTTAAGGCCACTGACGGCACCACGATCGATTATCAAAGCTGGAGAGAAGGATACAGATTTCCATTACGTCAGAATCGTTTGCAAAAATTAAAAATGACAGAAGCTTCCCATTCAAGGAAAAGTTTTGACAACTACCTGGAAATTGTATTCAGCTATGCAGGCACGCTATCTCTCAGCAGAGATCTTTTACGCGTCAATGATATCACTGATATTAAGCCTGGAGATGTATTCGTGGAAGGTGGCAGTCCCGGGCATGCAGTCACTGTCATTGATGTTGCTCAGGCCGCCAACGGAAAGAAAATCTTCATGCTGGCGCAAAGCTATATGCCTGCGCAGGATATTCATATCCTGAAGAATCCTGAGAATGGCTCACCATGGTACAGTGCAGACTTTGGCAGCAGGCTTTACACTCCCGAATGGGTATTCAAAGAAAATTCACTTTATCGATGGAAATAAGAAGTGCTATTTCTTAAGGTTAGGGATCTCGTTAACGTGCATAAAGATCTTCTTGTGCTTTTTTAAGCCGGATGCGACCATTTCATCCGCACCCGCGGAAGGGCCGCCAATGCGAAGAACAGCATCACAGTGATCTATCAGTTGAACCGCCACAGGGTGGAATAGTTCATTAAAGATCTCATCCCCTGTTTCTTTGGAACCAGCAGCCTCAATTAACGGCAACGCAAACCATTCCCCCAGCACGGGCATATGGCCGATACGATAGAGATGAAGCGCCATATCAGTCATCGCCTTTGCGTTTGCTGCGATCAGGTCAGGATTGTCATTCGTACCGGAGCGGTATGGCCCGGCAACCAGGATCATCATCGAACGGCTATTTGTGTCTGCATGCATGATAAAAAGATTGCTCCCGAAGGTAGATTGAAATGATCTTCCCGGTAGCAGGCTTTTTTGTGAATTGCAGTATTACTGAAGCAGATTGATCATATCTGGTCATTAATAGTGAAGTTGACCCGTCAGTCGCTTATATGTCAAAAGAGCCCTTAACCATACATAATATCTTTCCTGTTCTTCGCATTCTAAAACTGAACGACAGGAGCCGCCTTTGAAAAGCCGCCATCGGCATCCGCGGTTGCGGTTGTCGGTGTTGACACCTGGGTGTTCCCTCTTTTGACGACCACGGTTACCTGCTGACCGGGTTGTCCGCCAAAACCAGAAATGGCAATGATCGCAGCAGTGACGTTTGATTGGTAGGTGATCTCCTTTGACCACGGAGGAGCAACGATTTCATTGTTGGTTCCACCGACATCTGTTGTATACGACGCATACACTGTTCCGGAGAAATTGCCGGAGATCTCATATTTTAATTTCCGGGAGTTACCGCCATTATCATTGTCATCATCTTTACTGCAGGAAAAGCAGAGCAGGCATACAAAAACGGCGACCAGGGAGAGTAACGGAGTTATACGCATACAGAGTGTTTTGCGTAAAGAAAATCGAGATATCATAAACATCCTGTTTGAAATACAGGAACGAAGGTGGTAATTAGCGTCGTTAATGTGGTGTTCCCTGCTGCTGGTATGCTGTTGGACGATCCTGGCGCTTGGTTATTGGGTGAAGTGTGATCTCTTTTGAAAGTGCAGGTGGTTGTGCCAGTGGATGAATGGTGTAAACCGAACCGCTGCTACGAATAACACTCGGCCCGTAGAAATTTTATTTTCTCTATGAAGGAATCCTGATAGACAAACCGCTTTTCACAATATCCATGCAGATAGAAGATTTGAACCGCTTCACTCCGGGATTGTTAAAAAACAGCTGGTGTGTCAATCCCTCATATTCTTTCATGGTATATACTACCACGATCAGCAGAAAGTCGTTCTCTCCGGTCACATAATAGCATTGCTGCACTTGCGGAGTATTTTTGAATGTACGTTTGGTTTCCGCGATCAGCTCCACCTTATCCGTTTCCATTTCCACTTGTACAACGATGGTGATCTGCGATCCGAGATAGTCCGGGTTCAGTATAGAAATATCTCCTTTAATGGCGCCGATCTCCCGAAGCCGGGTGATCCGCCGCTGAACGGCGGGTGCGGATAATCCAATGGCATCGCCGATCTCGCGTTGCGAGGTCATATTATTATCCTGCAACACGGCGAGGATCTTATGGTCCAGTTGATCTAGTGTTTGCATAGTAAAATGAAATAAAAGTGCAAAAGACGGCTGAATTTAAAGGAAAAATGCAGGTTTTGCAATTTATTTTTGTGCAAAAGAGCGAAAAAGTGAAGAATAATCATACGAAAGGCTTTGTGATGGCATTAGTAGCCGCCACTTTATGGGGCGTATCCGGAAGCTGTGGACAGTTCTTATTTCAGCAACGGGGCGTCAGTGTGGAATGGCTGATGTCTGCCCGCATGTTAGGGGCGGGATCATTACTGCTGATGGCAGCGTTGTCAAAAAAAGACCGGCATGTTTGGGCAGTTTGGCGGAATAAAACAGACAGGATGAGGATCCTGGTGTTTGGAATTCTTGGAATGCTGACGGTACAGTACACCTATTTTGCCGCTATCAAGCACTCTAATGCAGCGACGGCAACAATCCTCCAGTTTATGGCGCCGGTGCTGATCGCGCTATACTTTGCCATAAGGCATGGCCGCCGGTTAAACATCGCCGAATATGGAGCCATTGCCCTCGCTTTGACCGGTACATTCTTTCTGGTGACGCATGGCAATATCCGCGATCTGAATATTTCACCTCTGGCATTTGTTCTCGGAATCGCATCAGCAGTCAGCCTCGCGTTCTATACCTTACTGCCTGGATCACTGATCCGGAAATACAGCGCACTAAGTGTGATCGGCTGGGGACTTTTCATCGGAGGCATTGCTATCTCTTTTGTTCATCCTCCCTGGAAGATCGATGGAACATGGGATTCGTATACCATTGCCAATAGCGCTTTTGTGATCATCTTCGGAACGTTGATCCCTTTTTATACGTATCTGAAAGCGGTGCAGATAATCGGCGGACAAAAAGCAAGTTTGCTGACCTCGGCCGAACCTCTTTCCGCAACGATCGTAGCAGTAGCATGGCTTGGAGTATCATTCCAGGCTATGGATTGGGTAGGCGCATTGCTTATCATTGGAACAGTGTTGATGCTGTCAGTTGGAAAGAAAGCGACGCAGAAGATACAGGGTGATGCGTGAGGATCGATCCGAGATGGCGCCATGTTACAGAATAAGCGATTTGTTTAAGATCATTGGATAAATGAAAAAGCCCCGGTTGAAGGGGCTTTTTCATTTATCCAATGATCAGTAAGAGCTGGTGAATTCTTATTTTCCTTTGCTGATCCGGTAAAGATTTCCGCCATCAGTAACGGTATAGAACATTCCGTCTGAATAAACGATATCGCGGAAACGTTCCTTTTTATCCGTCAGCAACCATTCCTCTCCCACCACTTTATCATCTTTGATCACAAGGCGGTTGATACGTGAACCGCTCAGCCCGCAAATGAACAGGTTATTTTCCCATTCAGGAATTGCAGTGCCTTTATAAAAGCTCATACCACTGGGCGACAACACTGGATCCCAGTAATAAACAGGTTGTTCCATTCCTTCTTTCTGTTGAATGGAATCGCCGATCTTCTTACCCGAATATTCAAGACCATAAGTGATCACCGGCCAGCCGTAATTTTTACCTGCTCTGATGATGTTCACTTCATCGCCACCACGCGGACCAAACTCTGCTTCCCATAATTCCCCGGTCACCGGGTTTAACGCTAATCCCTGCGGATTGCGAACACCATAGGCAAATATTTCCGGCTTTGCATTGGCCTGGTTAAGGAAAGGATTGCCCGGAGCAGGCTTTCCTTCTTTTGTTATTTTAAAGATCTTTCCAAGACCGGAATTCAACTCCTGCGCCTGATGTCTTCCTTCCAGCACCGAACGCTCACCTGCGCTTACAAACAGGTTTCCGTCTTTGTCAAAAACAAGCCGTGAGCCATAGTGAAGATCACTATTGTTCAGTTCAGGCAATGCTCTGAAAATAACAACAGGATTTTCTACCACTCCTTTTTCTTCATTCAGCTTTCCTTTCGCGACAGCGGTCAAATTCCCTTTCTGATAAGGTTCAGAGAAAGACCAGTAAATGATCCCGTTGCTGGTAAAGTCCGGATCAAGGGTTACATCGAGCAGGCCACCCTGCCCGGATGCGTCAACTTTCGGTAAGCCCGTGATCTTTTTCACATCGCTGCCGTCAGCAGAAACGGATTGAAGATAACCAGATTTGTCAGTGATCAGGATCCGGCCACCAGGCAACACTTTGACTGACCATGGGCGACCCAAACCTCCGGCCAGTTTGTCGACCTGAATGCTTGTCGTGGTTTTCACCACTTCAGCGATCCTGGTTTGTCCCGGAAACGCAGGCTTATAGTTTGAGTTGGCTGCATTCTTTTCCAATCCGGCCGCTACCGGCTTTGTAGTATCAGCCTGATTACCCTCTGCTGGAGTGGAAGCATTGCCACATCCGACCGATGCATTTAAGAGAACGGCTGTAGAAAAAAGGAATACAATTCTTTTGTGCATAACGATGAAAGATAAAATGTGAATGTATTAATGACACACAAAATACAGAAAGCGGGCCAGATCGGTTTACTCATTTAAAAAGATGTGATGGATGGAAAGATTGCGGCAAACTAAATTAGTTGAACATTCGCCGCCCGTACTTGTCGTTCTACTCAAACGCAACCTTCATCCCTGAACAGCCACTTTACTTTTGCGTCAAAAAAATGCGATACCTGCTCATTGTTCTACTGACAGCGTCCTGTAATATACAGAATGCGGGTACTGATCCGGGCAATAACCGTGAGGAAGCACAAATTGTTCCAGCCGTAAAAGCAAGCATACACGACTCCGTCATACCAACAGCTGCCCAGTATAATAAAATTCCCGCTGCTCAACTCACAGAAGGAGTGCTAACATTAAAAGAGCATGGTAAGGGACTTCTGAGGATCTACGATTTTCATAACCGGGAATGGCTGTCATTAAAGGTCGACAGCATTGCGCCAGACTCACTGAAGCCATATTCCTGCTACCCCGATTACGAAAATCTTGTATTTCGCGTGACCCGATTTGATGCTGAATATTATCATGTGATCGTGAATGAAGAAACCGGTCTCACTGCTAAAATTCGAAAGAGTGAGCCATCCCTGGTCTTTCAACGCTGGGACGAACATGTTATCTCTGTATTCTCTGTTGATTTTGACGCGGACAAAAATCCTGTAAAACAAGATACCACTGGCCAGCAACGCGCTGCCTATAACAATGATGTAGAGTTCTTTTTCCCTGTCCGGACCCAGGGTGATTGGCTGGAGGTCAGGTGGGATGATGACACGAAAGAAAAAAACGGTTGGATAAAATGGCGTAACGGAAATACGTTGCTGATCTATCTTAACTACATCGCCTGACATACTCAAACACCGACCCCAACGTGCAAAACTCCCTATTTTATATAGCTAATGTCTGCTATGATAAAGATTAAGCGAAAAGCATTCTCCGTTTTATTTTCTATTATATGGGGTACCGGCTAAACGACTGCTTTGTACCATTACCGCCTGCAGGATTTATGCTAGTTACTACTACGGAAGTAACAGGAAGAGGAGATCTTATATCTCCTCTTCCTTATTATATCATTTTATAAAGAAATTGAGTTTGCCCGTTGTTAAAACGGCTCGACCCAATAACTATACGAATAGTTTCCGTAAGGAAGCAAATACTGTTGCATGGGCATCGAGCGCCAGCTGTCGATTCCACCGACACCCATTTGTTTCAGATCAATATTCAACTGTGTTTGCGGCCTTTTCACCAGGTCAGCAGCATGGCGTTGCTGACGCTTCGGTCCATTATCCAGGTCGCTATCAAAAAAATGAAGCGCGCTGATACTTAATAATGAATCTGACTGAATGCGCAAACCTCTACCCTTTGCATTGGTAAGTTGATACCAACGGATATCCGTGCGGTTACCGGTCTCCTGGGGAACCACATAAGGAAAATACTGTTCGTCCACAGTTTGTTTGTAGAGGCCTACATGTGCGCTGAAATTCCGATCCTGGTAATTCTCCTGCGGACCCCGTCCATAGTACTCAACGTTTTCAAACCCTTTTGACAAGATCCATTGCATACCGAAACGCGGAAGCACTGCAAGTTTCCCGATAGAATCTTTATTTACGCCGATGCGTTGTTCGATCAGGATCTTCCCTGCAGCATTGATAGTGTATTGAACTTCCAGCTTCGCCTGCGCCTCCGAAAGTTTATAAACAGCTTTTACTATGGCCAGCCCATCCGTTACACTTTCCGTTAGAGAAATCAACTCCTGTTTTCCCGTAACGTCTTTCCAGATCTGGAGCTTCTGCGGCGTATTGGCTCCATAATCATTATCATTTGGCGCTCGCCAGAAATTCGGCTTCAGGTGATAGGCTGTATCAAGAAGTGGTGTTCCTTTATAATTGTATTCTTTGATAAACCCGGTGGCTTTATCAAAGCTGACAAAAGCCTTTGCACTGTAGAATTGTAAATTCAGTGCATTTTCTTTTTTCAAAACAGGACCTTCATTGATGATCTTTGCCTGGAGCGGCTGAGTGGAACGAAGCTGCAATTGTTCCGTTGCAACCGTATGATCCGATGGCACAAGCGGTGCCTCTTTTTTGGTTTTGAAGACAAGGTTCAAAAACACTTCTCCATCCCCCACTTTTTTGTACGGAATATAAAATGACCGCGTTTGCTGCGGCAGTACATTCACCTCTTGTAATACGCCTTTCTGCTGTTGTTTTCCATTTACGATGATCTCCCATTGGAGGTAAACACCAGACAGATCGGTAAAGAATTTTTCATTGTAGATTTTCAGTGAATCTCCGTTCAGGGTTGAGTGAATATCCTGGTAGATCTTTTTCATTTCCCAGGCATGTGGATACGGAGTGCGGTTTGCGTAAAAGATCCCTTTCGCCGCATAGTTCCAGTCGGTGATCGCTTCTTCAGGTTCGTAATCTCCGCCGTACGTATAAACGGTGTCGCCTTTGCTGTTCACCCGTTGGAAACACTGGTCAACGAAATCCCAGATATAGCCTCCCTGGAAAATGTTCTTATTACTTCTGATCACTTTCCAGTAATCGATAAAATTACCCAATGAGTTGCCCATGGCATGTGCATATTCACACATGATAAAAGGTCTTGCCGGATGCTGGTTGTTTTTGGCATAGTCCAGCATACCGCCGGGTGTAGGGTACATTGGGTTCACGATATCGGAATCCCATTCCCAGGCAAAACGGCGGTAATCCGCCACTGCGCGTTCGTACTGGATCGGCCGGCTGCTATCTCGCTGCTTCATCCACAGATAACAATTATAGAAATTGTATCCGTTACCCGCTTCGTTGCCCATGCTCCAGAGAATGACAGATGCGTGGTTCTTGTCGCGCTCCATCATTCGCTGTACGCGAAGTAAATGGGCATTCACCCAGGTAGGCCGATTCGCCATGGTCAAAGTAAGGTCATAACCCATTCCATGCGACTCGATGTTTGCTTCATCCACAACGTATAGCCCGTATTGATCGCATAGCTCCAGCCAGGTCTCACTGTTTGGATAGTGACTGGTCCTAACGGAATTGATGTTGTATTGTTTCATCAATTGTATATCCCGGATCATTGCTTCACGGGAGATCACCTGTCCTGTTTTGGGATCTGTCTCGTGCCGGTTCACACCCTTGACCAGGATCGGCTGTCCATTCACCAGCAATAATCCGTTTTTGATCTCGATCTTTCGAAAACCGATCTGCTGCGTTGTCATCTCCTGTAAAGCACCGCCAGCATCTCTGATCTTTATTTGTACCTGGTAAAGCGACGGCGTTTCTGCTGTCCATAATTCCGGGGCAACTACCGGCATTGACAACTGCAGGCGGTTTGAATCGAATGGTTGCGTGTCAGATGAAATGATCTTTCCATTCTTCAACAGCATCACTTCGGCTTTGGTGCCTTTTCCGGGCTGGCCGTTCAATGTGCAGATGGTTTTAAGAACCGCATTCTTATATTCATTATCCAGTTCGGTTTTTACTTCAACATCAAAAAGATGAACCGGATTTCTTGCAACGAGGAAACAACTGCGTGTGATCCCACTCAACCGCCACATATCCTGGTCTTCGATATAGTTGGCATCACACCAGCGCATGATCTTCAGCGTAAGGAGGTTTTTACCTTTTTGCAGGTAAGAAGTAATATCAAACTCGGAAGGCAATTTGCTGTCTTCTCCATACCCAACGTAGCGGCCATTTACCCAAACGGAGAGATTCGACTTAGCAGCACCAATATGCATGATCACCTGTTTCCCGTTCCACTCTTCGGGAATGATCACTTCACGGCGATACACTGCCGTAGGATCAAAACTCAATGGAACGGCAGGCGGCTCAAGGCGGCGCATCAGGTAGCGAAATTCAAACCCGGAAGTAGTATAGATCGGGAACCCATATCCATTCATTTCCCAGTTACCAGGCACGTTGAATGATGGCCAGTTTTTGTCATCGAATCCTGTGCGCTCAAATCCCTGCGGCAAATCCGCGGGCTTATCAACGTACTTGAATTTCCAGGCACCATTCAGGCTTTGATAATTCCGCGACTGCTGCCAGTCGCCTTTTGCGGCCACGGTTTCGTTTTCATAGCTAAAAAAAGATGCATGCATCGGCAGACGATGCTGCTCAATGATCTTCTCATCAAGCCAGGGAACTCCCGGACGCGCGGAGGTTGTATCATAATATTTCTTACCGGTTCTATCACCAGACAATGTTGGGCTTGATTGAGCTAAACCCGTTCCGGCTAGGCTTACAAAGCTGGCCAATAACAAAATGGATGAACAGTTATTTGACATTATACTTGTCTTTAATGCTAAGCGATATGCGTAAGGATAAAGTTATGGCCTCGCGCGGTGAAACGCAGGGGGTAAATTGTGATATAGGTGGGGTATTTTGCATGAATGCCGCTGATCAAAATGGGGAAGAACAACACAAGACCGATAGCCGGGTTCCGCCATTCACTTGGCAGAAGACGCCACATTCGCTGATCATATCTCCCGCCCATGTTTCCGGCCGCCGGCCTACGCTGCCCGGCAAGTTTAAACAGGACGATCAACCAATGACGAAACAACTATTTTGATATCTTCGATGCCGGAAAAATCAAAACATCCATTGTCATCCTTACTTCGCTTAAAACAGGTTCTCGTTGTTGCTGTTGCAGCTTGCTTCGTAGCATGTGCAGGGACGAACAGATTTCCCACAGAGACGTATTATGAATTCACCTACGGATTTCATCATTCGTATCAGGATAATACTATCACATTCCGTCTTTCAAACCCGCTGATGTGTCCTTTGCAAGTGCAGTTATCTGGTATTAACGGACGCCCGGACCTGGAGAAAAAATTTGGAACAATTGTATTACGCGAGAAACTGGATACCACCATACGGATTTACTTCCGCGATCTTAATACGGACAGGCTCAGATACGTTGTACGCCAGGGAGATCCGAAGAAAACGGTTAGAAAAAACCGGATTTCATACCCATTTCCTTCCGGCAAAACATACACGGTCATACAGGGATACAATTCTATGTTTTCTCACAACGACGCTAGCAGTAGGTATGCTATTGATTTTAATCTGCAGATCGGGGATACTGTAACTGCCGCAGATGATGGCTATGTGGTCGGTCTGATCCAGAATTATAAAAGACACGGAACAAGCAAAGAATGGAGAGACACCGATAAAGGCAATTACATTACGCTCTACCATCCACATAGTGGCATTTTTACCCAGTATGGCCATATTCACCATAAAGGAGCCCTTGTAAAAATGGGCGCGTTCGTTTCGAAAAAACAACCCATAGCGATTTCGGGCATGACGGGCTTTACTACCACTCCACACGTTCACTTTAATGTAAAAATACCTACAGAGCGGATCGGATTGGTTTCAACAGACATCGAGTTTGATAATGCAGAAGGGAGATTGCTGAAGAAAAACGATATCGTTAAAAGCCAGTAAACGACCCGCCAGCACATCTGCAAAATGATATAGCTTTCTCACAACTGAAATGCAGTAATGGCGCTAACGGAATCATGGTCTGTAAAACAGTAATACGCAACACGATCATGCCCGATTAATTAGTGCTTCGTAAAAGAAACTTCATTGTCTGTTTCTACTTTCTGTAAAACCGGCGTCAGTTGAGTATCCTTTCTATTGAATTTGTAACTGTATCGAAGACAAATGATCAAACCTGCCACCGTCATTGCTGCGCCTACAAGCGAAGGGTAATTAAACCCAAGTCCATTTCTCAGTGGAATTCCGCCAAGGTACGCGCCCAATGAATTCGCCACATTGAACGCGGCCTGCATAAAGGCTGCGCTCATCATTTCAGATCCGGGTGAAGCTTTGATCATCATTATATTGATCGGTGCAGACACCGACATGGAAAGCCCACCGCAAATAAAGGTAAGCACCAGCGACACTACCGTATTGGAAGAGAAGAAGAAGATCGCTATCAACACCGCCAGCATCATGATCATCAACATCACGGTCGCTCTTACTTCACCGATCCGGTCCGATAAATATCCGCCGAGCAGGTTGCCTGCAACCATTCCCGCACCAGCCAGCACCATTACATAAGCCATTTGATCTTTGGGAATGCCGGCGACCTCCGTCATCAACGGTGTGATATAACTAAACCAGCAAAACAATCCTCCAAAACCGATCGCTGTGATCAGCAGAATGTACCAGGGTTTCTTCCGGCGCAGGAACTTCAACTCTTCGATTGCATTGGCATTCTCTTTCCTCGAAAGATCCGGTAACCAGAATTGAATAAAAGCAAGCGTCACCAATCCGATCAATGTGACGATAGCGAAATACCAACGCCAGTGAAAAACATGGCCAGCATAAGTAACCAGCGGCACCATCGCAAGATTTGCGATCGTCAACCCGGAAAACATGTAAGAAATATAGCGGGCTTCTTTCCCCTTTGTTGCAAGCCGGGAGGCAACTACCGTACCCGCGCCAAAGAAAGCACCATGCGGCAGGCCAGACAGGAAGCGGGCAAAAAACATGAAGTAATAATTTGGACTAACGATAGATAGCCCGTTAAAGATCGTAAACAATACCATCAACCAGATCAGTACCTTCTTGGGCGGTTGTTTTACGGTGAAACCAATCAGCAGGGGCGCCCCGACAACCACACCCAGTGCATACGCAGAGATCAGTACGCCTGCGTCTGCAATACTTACATTCAGCGAACCCGCAATGTCCGGAAGCAAGCCCATGATCGCAAATTCCGTCGTCCCAATTCCCAATCCGCCAAGCGCAAGAGGTATTACTCTTTTATCCATTTAACTGAACCATTTTATCTGGTAAACAAAACTGATCGCTCATGTGGCGATCATCACCTTTCCATTTGGCTGGCAAAGTTAGGAGGGAGTAAGCAGACCCTTCAGGAGAACAACCGTGCTACTTATTTTGTTAGTGCGAGATGATCGTGCTACGCATAACCGGTAATAATGACGATTCTTGTGATTTTGTTCAAATATATTGAAATTGCGTTGACAACAAATACAATCAAACATATGAATATGGAATCGATCAAAGGGAAAACGGCACTGATCACCGGGGCTGGAAAAGGCCTCGGAAAGGCAATGGCTCTCGCCCTGGCTGCCGAAGGTGTAAACCTGGTGCTGCTGGCAAGAACAAAAGTTGATCTTGATAAGGTATCTCAGCAAGCAACAGCGATAAATCCCGAAATCAGCGTAAGCAGCTTTGCAGTAAACGTAGGCAGCTATGCTGAAGTGAAAACCGCGATTGAAAAGCTGTCAGCAACAACTGCCGTCGACATACTGATCAACAATGCCGGAATACTGAAAACCGGAGGCTATCTCGAATTACCGGTTGAAGACTGGGAAGAAGTGATACAAGTCAATGTTCTCGGCACTTACTACGTAACGCATGAAGTGCTACCCCTGTTGATGAAGCAAGGCGGTGGTGACATAATCAACATCGCGTCGACGGCTGGTTTGAAAGGCGCCGCAAAGATGAGCGTTTATGGCGCGTCAAAAGCAGCTGTGATCAATATGACGGAAAGCCTGATGCAGGAAGTAAGAAAATCAAATATCCGTGTAACGACAGTCAACCCAAGTACGATCGCAACGGAAATGACCCTGAATGCAAAATTCACAGACGGCAATACAGAGAAAGTTTTGCAACCGGAGGATCTCGCATTTGTGATCGTCCATCACCTTAAACTACCCAAAAGAGCATTCGTGAAAGAATTTGGATTATGGTCCACCAATCCATAACAACAAGCGTAAGTAGATGCGGCAAACGCGGCAAAATACAATACATTCTATCGCTGCCTTGCCGCGTTCGCTGCGCGTCACTGCATTTCCCGCCTGTATGAAATCTGATTTGCATCGAACAGGCATTCCCGGCAAACCGTTTTATGCGGCGAATCAACGTTCGCAGGAAACGCTCCCCGTTTCCGATTGATCATTCCTACCTGTTTTTAATAGCGCTATAATCCTCCTCTCACATATTTCTAATTTATTACAGTCTTTCATCCTTGTTTAACAACTCTTACACCTCTTTGTATTGTTTCTACCCAACTGAGGCTTTACTTTTACACTTCCCGTTTTCAGTTATACGTTCAAAAAATCCAGCCTCATGAAATGGAAGAAACTCATTCTCCGTAGCCTTCTCTCTTTACTGATCCTGATCATTCTCCTTGTGACGATCGTTCCCATTGTTCTTTATAAAAAACAAAAGTCCATTGTTCAATATGTGGTAAGCGAAATGAACAGAGAGTTCGGCGGTCAACTGCTGATAGAAGACAGTCACATTTCTCTTTTTAACGGATTTCCTTATGTATCGATCGATCTGACTGGAGTAAGATTTTTCGGAACCAAGGACACAACCCAACGTCCGATCTATGAGGTGCGTGATCTGTATGTTGGCTTCGATGCAAAAGCCTTGATCCAGGGAAGATATGATGTAAAGCGAATTTCGCTGGAGAAGGGACATGTCGACCTTGTTCAATACGTTAACGGCGATATCAATCTCCTGTTAGCCAAAGGTATCAATCCTGACAACACAGGCACGCCTGGCACTGACACCAGTGCACTGCATCTGAAACTTAAAAGAGTCCGGTTAAAAGACATCGATATAACATACTATAAAGAATCTGACAGCCTGCTTGCCGAAACTTGTATCAGCGACGCTAAAGCCAGTTTCAGCATTACGGATGATATTATACACGCCCGGCTGAATACAAAAATGGAGTTGAACATTGTTCAAAAGGGAGATACAAGCTTCTTTAATCACAAACATGTATCGATTGTTACTGACGCGGATTTCGATCAGCGAAATGAACTGCTGAAAATATCCAGGGGAGAACTTGCGCTGGAAGATGGTGAATTCGGTTTCTCCGGAAGCGTTGATATAAAAGATCAGATCAGAACAGATCTGGAGATCCATGGTAACAAACCTGACTTCAATCTTTTACTTTCACTGGCCCCACCAGAGATACTGGAAAACTTTAAGCCGTTCAGCAACGCAGGCCGCGTATTCTTTGATGCCCGCGTCAACGGACGACTGGCGCCGGGAAATAAATTTGCGATCGATGCAAACTTCGGATGCGAAAATGCCTATTTCAAAAACACGATCTCCAATAAGACGGTTGACCAGTTTGGCTTTTTGGGAAGTTTCAACAATGGCGCAGACAGTTCAATGAAAACGGCTGAGCTTAAATTAATGGATATCGCAGCCCGACCCGGAGCAGGTATATTCTCCGGCAATGTGATCATAAAGAATTTTGAAGACCCTCATATCAGTGTCGACCTGCATTCAGATATTGATCTTGCTTTTCTGGGAGACTTTCTCAACATGGAAGATTTGCAGGGCATAAAAGGAAAGGTAATCCTGGATATGCGATTCAATGAACTGGTAGATTTTCAACAACCAGAAAACAATCTTATCAAATTAAAAGAAGGAATTGACAGTGAGTTAAGGATAAAAGACCTGTCAGTGCTACTTCCGGGCTTTCAATCGCCCATTGAAAAGCTCAACCTGCACGCGCAAATGAAGGAAGGGAAACTTGATCTCGACACATTGACTTTCCGCCTTGGCTCGTCTGACCTTAACCTGCGAGGCGCGCTTGATGACCTTCCTGCCCTATTTCATTTTGAAAATAAACCGGTCAAGGTATCACTGCTGGCAAATTCTCAACAGCTGAAACTTAAAGACTTTCTCGCGTTTGATACCGCACTGGCCAATAAAACTGATGAAGAGATCAGTGACTTTTCCATCAATCTTGCGTTTAAAACATCCGTCAATGACCTGCTGCATGCTTCCGGAATACCGAGGGGAGAATTTTTTATAGATGATCTTTATGCGAAGCTGAAAAACTATCCGCACACATTCCATGACTTTCATGCAGACCTGCTCATCAATGATACAGCCGCCACACTAAAAGATTTCACCGGGCAGATAGACAAAAGCGACTTTCATTTCACTGGAAAACTTCTCAATTACAATCTCTGGCTATCTGATCATAAAAAAGGAAACACCCGATTTTCTTTCGACTTCAGCAGTGATCTGATAAAACTGGAAGACCTCTTCAGCTATAAAGGCGAAAACTATGTACCCGAAGATTATCGGCACGAAGAATTAAGCGGTATTAAACTTCACGGCGAAATGGGTTTAATGTATGACAGCTCGTTGCAAGCTGGCCGCATCGCCTTCAACAAAGTGGAAGCAAAAATGAAAATACATCCACTCAGGCTGGAGGAAGCAAAAGGAACTTTTTACTTCGGCAAACAACGGCTGGGCTTTTCAGACTTTCATGCACGAATGGGAAAAAGCGATCTGAACGCAAGTTTAAGTCTTTACACCGGAGATAATGCCGAACTGAAAAAACAACTCAATAAGCTGGAGATCCATTCTACACGGCTTGATCTTGATGAGCTCTCTGATGTTGATCTCAGGAAAAAGGAAACCGTATCACATGATTCCGCTTTCAACCTGTTCGATCTCCCCTTTGCTCACCTTGCATTCAGGGCAGATATCAGAGAACTGCGTTATCATCACCACTCGCTGAAAAATGTGACAGCAACATTGCGCATGCAGCCTGATCATTATTTATATGTAGATACGTTCACGCTTGCTGCCGCTGAGGGACAAATAGGATTGAATGGCTATTTCAATGGTTCTGACCCAAAACACATCTATTTCAAAAGCGATGTAAACCTGGATCATGTTGACATAGACAAGCTGTTATTGCGCTTTGATAACTTCGGGCAGGACTATGCATGGAATAAGAACCTTCATGGTATACTGACGGGGAACATCAAAAGCACGGTCTTTATGCATCCCGACCTTGTTCCTCTACTTGATAAAGCAGAAGCTGAAATGAATGTAACGATCACGGATGGGCAGCTTGTCGATTTTGCGCCTATGCAGGCAATGTCGAAATATTTTAAAGATAAAAACCTGCGGCTGATCAGGTTTGATACATTGAGCAATGTTCTTACGCTAAAGAACGCTTCATTATCTTTCCCGACCATGAATATCAATTCCAGTCTTGGATTTATCGAAATAAGCGGAACGCAATCGCTCAATACCAGTATGGATTATTATATCCGGGTACCGTTAAAGATGGTTACTCAAATCGGCTTCCGCCACCTCTTCGGAGGCAAAAAACGCGAAGAAGTAGATTCGGAACAGGAAGATGCCATTATATACAGGGACACTGACAAGAAAGTTGCCTTTGTAAATCTTCGGATTGCCGGTACGCCGGATGATTATAAAATCAGTTTGAAGAAAAAGAAAGGATAACGGTATGAGACATCCTTACCGGCTTGCTGTCTCACACGTAAAATAGCCGCTAAGGTTGTCTGTAAACTGCAATGTCTGCCTAATTAATGATCATAGTCGATCACTTTAAAATGGCTGTTCACATAAACAGTTGCCTGCGTTACCGCTATTGCATTGTTATTCCCCTTTAAGTTCTCTGTGCATTCAATTCTGTAGATCGTGTCGGTAGTATTATCGATCAGCGTCGCCAGTTCATTTTTTTTACTTTCTTTATCGGATTTGATGGTTTCGATAAATTCCCCGATATCTTCTTTAACATGCTGGTCGGTCTTGTGATCAATAGCAGGTTTTCGGTCGCGGACCTGCTCCGCATCTTTCAATAAGCTATCATAAACATTCATATCGTCAAGCAGGCGACGGTAGCGGGGAAGTTCATTTGCGGTAATGAATAGTGTATCTAATTTTTTAAAATCCCGCAGGTCAGATTCCGCGAATACGGGACTTGCTTTTACTGCCGTAGCAATCTTCTCCATTTGCTCTTCGCCGTCGCTATTACCGGAATAGCACGATAAGAGGAGAAAAGAAAAAAGTAAGCAGCCTGTCATTAATGACTTCATAAGCGGAGTTGAATTTCCAATAGAGCTCCAATATAGAGTTTTTTCTTTCCCGACGAAAGGATGAGTGATATTTAAGAACGGATACCGGGAACCGTCCATCAAAAAGGTTTATTTGCTCAACCTGAAACATTTCTATTTCTTTAGCACTTCTTTAGTTCTGAGAAACACAAAAAATGACCAAATGAGTTCTACTATTACCGGCAGGCTTGCTGAAAGGTGTCAGGGTCTTTGCGAGCTTTGCACCACTGAAACTGCTGCTGTTGCCTATGCAGTAAGTCCAAAAAACAATGACGTTATTGAAAACGAAGTAGCAATTTGTAACACCTGTCTCGCCAAACTTGACAGCACTGATGATCAGCAACACTGGCAATCTCTTGCTGGCAGCATCTGGAATACAGAGCCGTCTGTACAGGCATTAAGTTACCGGATCCTGTATAATAACAGGGAGCAGGAATGGGCGCAGGAAATCATGTCTTCAGTGGAATTGGACGAATCTGTGATCAACTGGGCTACGAGTGCCTTCCTGGTAGCCGATGTACATAAAGACAGCAATGGAACGGTGCTCGAAAGCGGAGATACGGTTGTGCTGACGCAGAACCTGAACGTGAAAGGAGCCAACTTTACCGCAACAAAAGGGACTGTTGTCAGAAAGATCAGGCTCGTACCTGATAATACAGAGCAAATTGAAGGAAAGGTAAATGATCAGACAATTGTGATACTGACCAAATACGTCCGGAAGGGATAGTTTTTAAGACGGACCGCAAACAACATTCATTCTGCAGCGCATGCATTCCTGGTTTTCTGCCTGTTTGCGGTCCGCTGTTCGTCGTTCTTCTCTTACAACGCATGTTGATAAACTGCAAAGAGTTTCCAAAAGGTCATCCGGTGTTTGAACTCGAATTGTTGCTTTTTAAAGTCATTCAACACCAGATCGATCCGGTCTTCTTTCATCTCGAAACGGCCTAACATTATCTCGCGATCGGAAATAAACAGCCCGGTCTTATGCTGGCACAGGTGAATATTCTCGTCGGTCACTTCCTCAAAGATCAATACATCATGCATATGATATTGCGGTAGCGATTCATGATGTGCGATATTGGGATTAAACGTAAGTGCGACCATGTTGTGGTTATTCGCTTCCGGAAGCACCAGCCGCGGGAACGCCGACCAGTCATTGAACTGCAGCTCCCGGTAACAACACTTCATATATATATTATCATTGATAAACGGAACCTCGTGAAGCTGGAGCTTGATAATATGGTTTTCGTCTTCAATTAGTTTATCCCCATTGAATTTCAGGATCTCATTGATAGTGAGGTTCTGCGTAACGAACTGGCCAAGGGGTATGCAAAAATAATTGGCAATCTGCACAACCGTCTCTATGCGCGGTTCCGCCCTGTTCTCCTCATACGACGAGATGTTGCCCCTGGTCAACGTGAAGAGATCTGCAAAGGCCTGCTGGCTCAAACCCTTTGTAGTCCTTATTTTCTTTATGTTAGCCCCGATCTTGGTCATAAATGCAAAGATAGATGTAATTTCTTTTAACACAAATGCCAATATTTTTTGCATTTTTCGCAAAACGTTGTAGATTTGTTAAGTCAGCTTAAACCAACGCCCATGAATTATATGGATATCATCGAAGATTTCGCCCTTAAACTCAATTGCCGTATCGTTTATAAGAGCGAGCAGAACGGGATTTTGAAGATCGACAATCAACCTGACGGGATCCATAATCTCATTATTGGCATCGCTCCACCCATACTGATCATGGAACAGTTCCTGTTTTCCTTCCGGGAAGACAATATGGATATGTTCAAAAAGCTGCTGCAGAAAAACAGGGATACGATCCACGGCGCATTCGTCATAAATGAAGAAGGCGATAAGGTCTTGTTCCGCTATACCATGCAACTTGAGAACATTGACTTCAATGAATTTGAGGGAGCGTTGAATTCGCTGGGTTTGCTGTTGAGTGAATTCTCTCAGCAGATCATCGGGTTTTCAAAATTATAAGCATCATAAAACAGTCATTCTAAAACTATAAAAAACTATCCGTCATGAACATCTTCAAACGTCTTTTCAGAATTGGACAGGCTGAAATCCATGCCGCCGTCGATAAAATGGAAGATCCTGTAAAAATGACCGAGCAAGGTCTTCGTGAATTGAGAAATGATCTTACGGAAGCCACAGAAGCTTATGCAAAAGTGAAAGCGCTTGCCATCCGCACAGAAAATGACCAGGCACACTGTCAGCAGGAGTCTATGAATTATGCAGAAAAAGCTATCTTGATCATGCAAAAAGCACAGTCAGGGCAGGTGGATATGGTCAAAGCGGAAGACCTGGCCCGTGAAGCGCTTTCCCTCCGGCGTAAATATTTTGCCGAAGCGGAAGAGTTGGGCGGCCAGGTGGTAGCATTGCGGCAATCATCCAAAGAAATGTTGCGCAATACTGAGATCCTGAAGTCGAACATGGACAAATGGGAAAAGGAACTCAGAACATTGAAAGCCCGCGTAAAGGTCAGCAAGGCGACCGAACAGGTGAATAAGCAACTGGCGCAACTCGACAATAACGGAACCATTGCCATGCTCGAACGCATGAAAGCAAAAGTAGAAGACCAGGAAGCTTTGTCTAAAGCTTATGGTGAGATCGCGCGTGACAAACATACGCTGAAAGAAGAGCTTGACAGCCTGTTGAAAGATGATTCTCTTTCAATTGAAAAAGACCTGAAGGCCATCAAAGAAAAGCTGGGTATTCAAGACAACCAATAGATACAACCAGGCGCGTTAACTTCTTTTATATAAATAAACGGCCTATCTGTTGTTAATCCTTTCCGATTCAGTACCAGGAAAATAAACCGGGAAGATGGCAGAACATAAACTCGTATCGTTCATTAAATAAACCTTACCTGTTCCAACCATGCTTAGTATCACAGATCTGTTATTTCACCCGCTTAGTAATGCGATAATGACGGTTCTCACCGGAATTACCGCCATCTACTGGATTTTTACGTTTATCGCCGGAGATCTGTTTGGCGATGCCGACGTGGATGCCGACCTTGATGCACACGGAGCAGATGTGGATACGGACACCGATGCAGATGTAGATGGAGGTGATTCACCAGGCGACAAACCATTTTACCAGAAAGCACTTGAATTTGTTAATATAGGAAAAGTGCCATTCATGGTCGTATATTCTACCTTTAAGTTCATTGCCTGGATCGTCACGCTGACATCATCCATCGCATTTGGATTAGCCAGCTGGGGCTGGAAGTCAGTCTTTATCCTGATCCCTGTCTTCTTTATAGCTTTCGTGATCACCAGATTCGCAACAAAACCACTTGTAAAAGTATATCATGCCATGGGCTATAACGGAGAAGAAGCACAGGAGTTGCTGGGAAGAACAGCCAGGATGAGATCTACGATCACTGGTAATACTATCGGGGCCGCAGAAGTAAAAGTGCAAAGTGATATTCTGCGGATCAATGTGAAAAGTAAAACCGGCGAAGCAATTCCTTATGACGCCGAAGTAATGATCGCTGGCGAATCCGCTGATAAAAAATTCTACCTCGTTGTGCGGGAGATAAACCTGTCAAACGTCGTCTGATAAGAATAACAACCCTAATTCTATAATAAGTCCTTATTCACTCAAACTAAAACAAACAAACTACTATGGGAGCATTTGGCGGAATCAGCTTACTGCTTATCGGAGGAATTGCATTTCTCATCTTTATCATCCTTTTTGCTTTTGCCACTTTCTACAAGAAAATCCCGCAGGGAAAAGCAATCGTCCGTACCGGTGTTGGTGGTGGCAAAGTAGCCTTCAATAAAGGTATGTACGTGATCCCTATCCTTCATAAGATGGAGATCATGGATATCTCCGTAAAAAAACTGCAGATTGATCGTCTCGAAGGGGATGGATTGATCTGTAAAGACAATATCCGCGCAGATATCAAAGTGGCATTCTTCGTACGTGTGAACAAAAACGTGGATGACGTATTGAACGTTGCCCAGATCATCGGCACAGAAAGAGCCAGTGACGTAGATACTCTGCGCAATCTTTTCGAAGCAAAGTTCTCTGAAGCATTAAAGACCGTTGGTAAGAAGTTCGACTTTATCGAACTGTATGAAGCCCGCCGCGAATTCAGAACCGAAATACTGGATATCATCGGTACGGATCTGAATGGGTACATTCTGGATGACTGTGCGATCGACTATCTCGAACAAACAGAGATCAAATGGCTCAGCGCGCAGAATATCCTCGACTCACAGGGTATCAAAAAGATCACCGAGCTTACAGCAGAGCAGAACGTAAAAGCGAACCTGATCAAACGTGAAGAGGAAAAGGTGATCAAAAAACAAAATGTTGAAGCACGCGAAGCGATCCTTGAGCTCGAGCGCCAGATGGCCGAGAAAGAAGAGAAGCAACGCCGCGAGATCGACAATATCAAAGCCCGCGAACATGCAGAGATCATCAAGGTCAGGGAAGAGGAAAGATTAAAAGCGGAAACTGTCCGCATTAAAACAGATGAATCCCTGGCTGTCCAGGAAGAAAATAAACTTCGCCAGATCATCATCGCTGAAAAGAATAAACAGCGTACCAATGCAGTGGAAACAGAACGTGTGGAAAAAGACCGTGCATTGGAAGCAACAGAGCGTGAAAAGATCGTAACACTTGCGCAGATCGAAAAAGAAAAAACATTAGAGGTGGAACGTAAGAATATCCAGGATGTGATCCGTGATCGCGTGCGGCTGGAAAAAGGTGTGGTGGAAGAGCAGCAGGGAATGAAAGATCTTGAAGCCTTCCGTGATGTGGAACGGAAAAAAACGGTCGGTATCACACAGGCAAGTCAGCAGGCGGAAGAGAAACTGATCTTTACTGTTAAACAGGCTGAAGCGGAAAAGAAAGCTGCTGAAGAAAAAGCCAAACAACTGATCATAGACGCGGAAGCGAAAAAAGAAGCCGCTGTAAAACAAGCCGAAGCCCGCAAGATCCTCGCTGAAGCACAAGCCCGTGAAGAAGCTACATTAGGTCTGTCTGAAGCGGAAGTAATGATGGCAAAAGCCGACGCGACGGAAAGACAGGGTATCGTTGAGGCCAACGTAGTGGAGAAAATGGCAGAAGCAAAACGCAAAGAAGGGCTGACTCAGGCCGAGGTAACCAAAGAGAAAGCGATGGCAGAAGCTGCCGGCATCGAAGAGAAAGCCGAGGCAATGAAGAAGCTTGACGCTGTTGGTAAAGACCACGAAGAATTCAAACTCCTTCTCGCTAAAGAAAAAGATATCGCCCTCGCACAGATCAATATCCAGAAAGATATCGCAGACGCTCAGGCAATGGTATTGGGCGATGCACTGAAATCTGCAAGAATTGACATCGTAGGTGGTGAAACAATGTTCTTCCAGAATATCGTTAACCAGATCTCGAACGCAAAAGGTTTTGACCGCCTTATCAATGAGAGTGAAAACGCTACACAGATTAAAACAGCATTGATCGGCGATGGCTCAAACAGTGGCGACCTGATGGAGCGTATACGCGGATTTGCAGACAAGTATAATATCTCAACGAATGACATCAAGAACCTGACCATTTCGAGCCTGATCCTGAAAATGCAACAGCAAAGCTCTGAAGGCGACCGCTCTTCATTGCTGAACCTGGCAAACCTGGCAAGCAGCCTGGGGATCTCTAATAAGAAACTGTAATTGTTTTATGCCATTACCGGCAGCGGCGTTTGAGTATCGCTAAGACCGCAAAGCAAGCGCAAGGACCGCAAAGAGATCCTGGCGGCCTTTGCGGTTCTTGGCGCGCGCTGCGATACATACATGGCACTATTTTAGAATTCTATTGAACCGACTATTCTACTACCATGGCAGGTACTGACAACAACACATCCGCCGTACTCGATTCCGGCACATACGAGATCATCCGAAACCGTCTGGAAGAACAACGGCTCCTGCTGGCACAACGACTCGCAAAACTGAACGCTGCCCGCAAAGAGATCTTCAATTCTTCAGGCTTTCAACTGGTCGCGAACCAGCGCATCACTACCAGCAATAATGGGGTGGCCCGCGGCATTATGGCCTTTGGCGACCTGACGATCTTTGCTTACAACGTTCATTTTGGATTAAGAGAAGATATCAAGCTTAGCGACGTATTCAGCATCTATAAGTTCACGGGAGACCACTTCGACCCTCAACCGCTTACCTTAATAGAAGACCAGAACTTCATCACCGATTTCAGCAATCTTTACAAATACTACCGGGATTCGATATTTGCCAAGTTCACCAAGACGGAGAACTACCTCTACATGATCTTCCAGACCAGTAAAAGCCCTGACGACAGAAAAGCTTTTAAATGGCTGATCAAAGACAACCAACTGGTTTATGTGGATGACCGCAGCATCCATGAGGTAAGAAAGGCTTCGCAGCATGACTTTGACTGGCTTAAGACCGATCTGGGTAACCGGCGTCTGGGACTGCACCCGCATATTTCCATACTTGATAAAGTCTTTATTGAAGCTGTCAATGGTGACATCACGTTCAAAATTGAAAACAATACTGAATCCGGCAAAGGCATTTATTCAGAACCCGTACTGAATAAAGATCAGCAACTGGATGATGCTGCCTACTTCTATGCGGATCTCGGCAACCTGATACCGATCAAGATCAAGCCATACCAGGAAGATTTCCGTGCTTACATATATAATGTCCGCACGAAGCAGGTGGTTCCCATTTCAACCCTGCTGGATGCTGCGATACTCCTGCCCGACAACCAGGGCGTGATCTTTCCAAACGGTTACTATCTTCAGAACGGCGAATACAAGATCTTTGAATCTTCCATTACAGAACTGGAATTCATCCGCAGCATCGCGTCACCCAATGGGGAAGACTTCCTGTACATATTCTACCAGAAAACGACAAACACATACGTGCTGATGTCGTACAATATGATCATCCAACAAGTAGAAACACCGATCATCTGTAACGGATTTACCGTGTTTGACGATGGTACATTGATCTATTTCCGCTCAGAGAATGAAGCTGTCAGACATCACCAGGTACAGATCTGGCAAACGCCTTATACGGCAATGCTGAAAGAAAATACAGCGATGAACAGTAATGTGCTGTATAAGATCGGCAATAAAGACATTGTTAGCGCCATGAGCGAAAGCCAGGAAGTGATCCAGCTTTTGCAAAAAGAAGACAGCTACGAAGATCTTTATGAAGACATCAATAAACGAACCAATGATATCATTGATTCCTATTTCTGGTTAAAGGACGATGCCACATTCAACTTAGCACAGCCATTATCACAGATCAGGGATATTGCAGGCACTGCCATCGACGAATTCGCTAAAGTACAGGCGCAACGACAGCATGCAAAAGATTCGCTGCATGCCATGCAAAAGCGGGTGAATCAACTGGTGGTTGACGTAAAGAATGCGACCATTACTTCGCTCGATCAATTGGTGGGACTTCTTGCCGCTACCAGGAGTATGCAGGGAGCAGTGATCGATCTTCAAAACGTCCGCTATATCGATACCGGCGAAGTAACTGCCCTGAAAGAGACCCTCCAGCAATACAACAGCTCGCTATCCCAGGATACGATCCAATTCCTGTTAAAGGAAGAAGCGCTCGCACCTTATGAAGTAAAAGTGGCCGAGCAAAAGAAGATCGCCGCAGGCGTTAAAAAAGTTATAGATGCACAGCCGGTTGAAGAAGCGGTAAAAGGTATCGCAGCAGGCCTGGAAATGCTGATCGACATCCTTAACAGTCTTAAAATTGAAGACACAACACAGACCACAAGGATCGTGGAGAAGATCTCGCTCATCTTCGCTTCTCTGAATGAAGTCAAAGCCGAACTTGTACGCACCACAACCGCCTTACGCACGCAGGAATCAACCGGAGAGTTCCATGCGCAGCTTACCTTACTTGATCAAAGTATCGTCAACTTCCTCGATCTGTCCAACTCACCTGAAAAATGTGAAGACTATTTCACCAAGATCAGTATACAGGTTGAAGAACTGGAAAGTAAGTTTGCCGATTTTGAAGATTTCGTTTTAAAGATCGCCGATAAGCGGGATGAGATCATCAAAGCCTTTAATGGCAAAAAGGAAATGCTGGTTGCGCAGATCAATAAACGGACAACTGCGCTCGAGCAGATCGGCATGCGCGTGCTGAAGAATATCGAAAATAAGGCGCAGTCGTTCAATGATAAAGAAAGCATCTACGCCTTCTTTTCAACAGACCTGATGATCGATAAGGTCCGTAATCTCGTTGAGGAGTTGAAAGAACTTGGAGACGTTGCAAAAGCCGAGAACCTGGAGAACCTTACAAAGGTTGCCCAGGAAACTGCCTTACGCAATCTGAAAGATAAATCAGACCTGTTTGTTGACGGCCAGAATATCATTTCTCTTGGCTCTTATAAATTTATCGTCAATAAGCAGGTGCTGGATCTTACGATCGTCCGTAGAAATGACCGGCTGTTCTACCACCTGATCGGAACAAGTTTTTATAAAGAAGTGAAGGCCGAATCTCTTTACGCACACCGCGCTATCTGGGAACAGGAATTGATCTCCGAGAATAGTACTGTTTATCGGGCAGAATATCTGGCCTATCAGACGTTCCTGGAAAGTCTGCATCAGCGTGATCAATGGAGCTTCGAAACATTCCTGAATGACCGCACGGAACGTGATTACGCCGCCGCTTACCTGAAAGGTGTTCATAATGTTGATGCAACAGTTATCTACCAGGGTCTGAAAAAATTGCAGGAAGAACTGGGTATTCTTCAATATTCACCGGCAGTTCGTGTGGCTGCACAGCTCTTCTGGTTTGGCCTGGATGAGGCTTCCCGCAATAAGCTGCAACAACTGATCACCGCCGCTTACTCGATACAGGAAAGTTTTCCTCAAAGCCGCCGTGCGGCCTTTGTGGAGAAAGAGCTGTCATCCCGGTTCCTGCAGTCATCCATCGCCTACGAAACAGTGGACGCGGAAGATGTTGCACACTATCTGTACAGCGAGTTCGCTGTGTCTAAACATTTCTCCTGCAGCCAGCAGGCGATGCAATTGAAAAAATCATTCAGGGAATATTTGCAGTCCAAAAAAAGGACGGATCTTTTTCTTCAGGAAGCAAGTAATACTGGCTTCGATGTTACGGAGCGTTTCTATATCATTCAAAGCTGGGTGATCGCTTATACTCAAATGCAAACAGGCTTTGTGGATGAGCAGTACATAGACGAAACAGTCTGCCTGCTTCTGTTCAAAGATCATTCATACAGGGAAAGAGCTGCTTCTGACTCACTGGTGCTGGAAGGCTTCAAAGGAACGCATGGCGTAATTGAAGCGGAAGGAAAATACAGGCTGAACTATCACCAGTTCAACAAAAGACTTCAAGCCTATTTTGAAACAATTGTCCCGGCATTTACGTCATTCAATCAGCTGAAGGAACAGTTGGTAAAAGATTACCGTCAGCAGTTAAAGATAAGCGAGTTCGAGCCGAAGGTGCTCAGCTCATTTGTGCGCAACAGGTTGATCAATGAAGTATATTTTCCGCTGATCGGAGCCAATCTGGCAAAACAGATTGGCGCGGCAGGTGACGATAAACGTACTGCGAGGATGGGTATGTTGCTGCTCGTATCTCCTCCGGGATACGGCAAAACGACGCTGATGGAATACCTGGCCAAAACCATGGGATTACATTTCGTAAAGATCAACGGCCCAACGATCGGTCATAACATAACCTCTATCGATCCGCAGGAAGCCACAACGTCTGGCGCGAGAGAAGAATTGAAGAAGATCAACCTTTCCTTTGAAATGGCTGATAACGTAATGCTGTACGTGGATGATATCCAGCATTGCAGCCCGGAGTTTCTACAGAAATTCATTTCCCTTGCAGATGGTCAGCGGAAAATGGATGGCATTTTTGAGGGCGAGAGCAGAACCTACGATCTGCGGGGAAAACGTTTTTGTATCGTAATGGCGGGCAACCCGTATACAGAAAGCGGCGAGCAGTTTAAGATCCCTGACATGCTGGCGAATCGTGCAGACGTATACAACCTGGGTGACGTGATCGGCGGATCAGATCTCCTGTTCCGGCTCAGCCTGATTGAAAACTCGGTCGCAGAGAACAGGTATCTTCAACGGATCAGCAACCGTAGCTTCGAGGATCTTTACAAACTGATCAATTATATCGAAACGGAAAGCGAGCTACTGCCCGACCTGGAAGGAAATTATAACCGCCAGGAAACGGATGACGCTATCGCAGTATTGAAAAATGTGATCCGCATTCGAAACATTGTGATCCTCGTTAATCAGCAGTATATCGCAAGTGCAGCCATGAAAGATGCTTACCGTACAGAACCCGCTTTTAAACTGCAGGGATCTTACCGTAATATGAACAAGATGACCGGGAAAGTGGTACCGTTAATGAATGTGGAGGAAGTGAATACCCTGATCCTTTCTCACTATGAAGGAGAATCGCAAACACTTACCTCCGATGCGGAAGCGAACCTGTTACGATTAAAAGAAATCGCAGGATTTATGACCGAAGCAGAAGCAACCCGCTGGCAACAGATCAAAGAGATCTTTGTAAAAAATAACAAATTTGGCCTGATGAAAGAGAATGATACCTCGGGCCAGATGCTGTTACAACTGAGTTCATTTAATGAGCACCTGGAAGCGATCGCTAAAGCGATCAGTAAAAAGAGTTAAATGTCGTTAAGTCAGATTTTCCTTTATGAGATCGATGACCGATGACCGATGGCCGATGACCGATAGCCGATGACCGATGGCTGATGACCGATGACCGATGGCCGATGACCGATGACCGAAATCAAACGACAAATGGGAAATGTCCTGTGTTTATCGAAGTCTTCTTTTGCGAGATGCCCGCTTTTTTCGGGAACGATCAAAATGCGGAGCCCGGCCATCGGCCATCGGCGATCGGCCATCGGCGATCGGCCATCGTAACGACAGTTGAACCCAATCCAGGGCAGTTGTGAAAAATCCCTTGTTTTCGTGGATTGACTTGTGTGTTCTCCGCTCTTAGTTTTGTATATCGGTGCCCTGAACCGGGATCTCCAAAACCTAACAGGTGCTTCAACAATAGAGTAGGATGAAGTAAAGGAAAAGCTCGTCCTGCTCTATTGAGGAGATTCCGGCTCAGGCATATCCGTCAACAGATAACAGGTATCTCCTGTTCCGACCCGGGATGGCGCATACAATCCTTTGCCAATTGGCTTTTCCTGAGCATTGGGTAGTATGGTATGGTGTAAAGATGGCTGTAATGGAGCAGGGATCCGGTCAGCAGCTTCGGGTTCAATTTCCCTTCAAATGTATTTCATCTCTGTTGCCCTGTACACCAGCGCAGCAACATTCGTTACTTTAAATTTTTGTAAAAGATTTCTCCTGTGACTTTCAACGGTCAATGGACTGATGAAAATTTCCTTGCCAATTTCCGCTGAGCTCAATCCTCTGGCAAGTAAAGCCAGTACCTGTTGTTCCCTTCGCGTGATCAGGGGTAATTCGCCTGACCGGTAGCCGGCCATCACTTTCTGCACACTTTCGCTTAATCCAATTTCACCGGCAAGTACAGTTTCCACGCAGGCAACCACTTCGTCTGAAGTGCAATTTTTCAGAAGATAACCGGACGCTCCGCTATCCAGCATTCGTTGTATAATACTAGGCTCATTGATATTACTGATGGCAATTGTCTTTATACCGGGGTTGAGCCTTTTGATCTCCGCACAGGCATCGATCCCGTTCATATCCGGAAGATTGATATCGAGTAAAACAATATCCACGGGTTCTGCCTGAATATATGTCAGCGCGGATGTTGCATCGGAGAATTGTCCGCACAGTTGTATTCCGTCTATATCCTGCAGCATATAAACAAATCCCTGTAACACTACCGGGTGATCATCCACTATGATCAGCTTAGTCGTTCTTTCCATCTTCAATAGGAATTTCAATATGAATGGTTGTTCCGTTTCCCGGTTTGCTTTCTATCTCAAATCGCCCGTTCAGCAGAGCAACCCGGTTACCGATGCTTTTCAGGCCGACGCCGGTTGAACCTGTTACCTGAGGATCAAATCCTGTTCCATCATCTTCAACTGTCAGAAACAAATGATGATCGCCTTCACTGCATTGCACAATGATCTGTGATGCCTTAGCATGCTTTATGGCATTACTGAGTAATTCCTGTACGATGCGATAAACATTTGTCAGAATATTCTGCGGATAAACAGAACGGAGACCTATTCCCTGGTACTGCACAATTGTGGTGGCAGTACTAAGATAATTACAAAGATCTTGCAAGGCCGGGTCTAGGCCCATATACAGTAGTGCTTCGGGCATCATATTCCTTGCAATACGGCGGAGTTCATTCGCAGAATTATCCAATTCTGTGATGACCTTCGTCACCTCCTTATCTGCCTGCCCGGTCTTCTCCCTGCTTTTCGTGGCGATGGTTGACAGGCGAAGCTTAACACCGGCCAGCAGGCCACCCAGTCCATCATGCAAATCCCGTGCAATCCGGTTGCGTTCATCTTCCTGTACGCGCAATACTGCTTCGTATTGCTTTAGTTGTTCCTGTTGTTTCAATTTCTCTAGAGCCTGTTCATGTAACAGTGCTTGCTGCCGTAAAGATTTTCGATGGGTTTGTGCCAGCTTCCAACCCAGGAATGCAATGAGCAGCGCAATGATCAATCCCGCGATAAGCAGGAATAGTAAAAGCTTATGGTTATTGATCGTCAGGCGCTGCTCCTGGTTCAGGTCTTTCAGTTTCAGGATCTCGTTCTCTTTTTCAATGGTCACATATTTCTTTTCAAGATCAATGATCCTCATCGCAAGATCTTTCTCATGCAACGTATCCTTTCCCAGGGCATACGCTTTCATTTGCTCATAAGCCGATCTGAAATTCCCCAATTTCGATTCTATCGCGGCCATTTCCCGGAGATGCAATAGGCGGTCAGGAGTTCCCGAAGCAGCATCATGCTGATTCGCTAACAACAGGTATTTCTTAGCATTGGAATATTCATTAAAGTCGCGATAGGTGGCAAACATCTCAAAATAAATATCCCGGATGATCTGTTCATCCTGGATAGTGCTCGCATATTTCTCCGCTTTTGTAAACATGGCCAGCGCTTCGCCCCGCTGTTTCATTTTCCGGTAGTACACCCCTTCCGACCTGTAATAATGCGCGGCATAAAATGAATGGGGAATGATCTTTAAAACGGTTGACGCGCTGTCGAGATAAATTCTCGCGCGCGGAAGTTTTCCCGATTGCATCGCGGTTTTTGCAGCCATGACAAAAAGCGTCAGCTTGCTTTCCTCCACACCTTTTAACCGCGCGAATGTGTTCATCGCCTGCTCGTAGTATCCCTCAGCCTGCTCATGACTTTCCACATTTGATAGCAGCAATCCGATGTTCAGTAATCCGTTGCCGACTGCATTGCTATCGCCGGCATACCGGGCAAAAGGAATCGTTTTGTCCGTAATGATACGCAGATATTCATCGGCGCTATCCCTGATCTGCAACAGGATGCCGTAATTATTCCAGGCCTTTGCCCTGTAGCGAAACGCTACGGGAGTTGAAAGTTTTGAAAGATATTTATCTGCCAGTAGATATTCCGCTTTCGCCTGGTCAATATTATGCGTGAAAATAATATTGGCCGTATTCAGATGTATGAGTCCTCGCTGGAATTCGTCGGGCTTGTCATGAACAATTTTCCTTGCTTCTCTTATATAGCCAAAAGCCTTTGCAGTGTCCCTGTCACACCAGAAAAAACTAAGATCGAGATATCTCTCAAATCGCTGACCGGTTGATGTCGCCTGCTGCACGAGAGCAAGCAGGCTATCGTTATAGGCATTCACATGATCGCGCTGCTGGCTTAAACATGATGTGTTCACGCCGGTAAAGAACAATACTGATAATAAAACGGATGCCGCTATTCTTCGCATGAGCTGTTCAAGGTGTTGCTGCAAATGTACGGTGTCATGGTATCCAAAGCGAGCGTCCGGTAACTGAAGGCTCAATGGTCTCATTGGAAGGTTTCACCGTTATGACTGCGTTATCATTTTCCAAATGATATTTTTTTCCATCGTTTGGGATGATCTTCATCTTCCAAACGGATCCTGTAAGTGGCGCGTGGATATAATCTGAACCAATCAGCAGGTGTTTATCATCCGGAGAAAAGATACCCAGGTTTTCGGAGCTTTCACTTTCGGTAACCTGGACCGGCTCCCGGCTATCCAAATCCATTACATAAATATGACTGCCTATATAAAATGAAATTTTCGTGCCATCCTTACTGGCATGGATATTTCCCCATTTCTCGTAGTTCATTTCTTTAACAAGATCGAGGGTGCTGAATGGCGGTCTCGATCTGAAAATATACTTATGTTGAAAGGTGATGAGGAGGCTGTTATCCGGCATCCAGATCACTTCGTCACCCCAACCAAACTTTTCATTATTGATACCCGGCAGGTGGTTTAACAGTTTACCATCCATATCAAGGATAACAATACCATTTTCGTAATCCGGACTGATCAGGATCTTTGAGTTATCAGGAGATATAGTGCCTTCATAATCCTGGTTGTTCCCGACAGGAGGAATGTAATCAAACTCCTTTAATACCCGTTCGTCCGAAGCCTGCAAAAGTTTGAACCGTGTTTCAACGATCGTGCCCGGGCGTCGCTCACTGGTAAGCCTGTATTTCCCATCACGGCTAAGATCCCAGTTATTGAATGAATACGAATTGTAGGAAAAATATACGCTGCTAATACCAGTTTTCAGATCGAGCTGGTAGACCTTACCGGCGAAATCATACAGCAGCGATCCCTGCAGATTCGAGAATTCGCCGCCTGATCCTCCTTCATTATTCCGGGAGCAGGATAGAAAAACAGACGAGATCAAAAAACATCCGGCTAAAAATGTACGTGTTTTCATAAGGAAGTTTTTATGGTTAAAACATCTCTACAAATTTATCCGGCAATGCAATGCAGGACAATCCACGAAAACAAGGGTTCTGCTATGATCACATTATTGTGCGTTTTTCGGGGGCCTGTCTTTTACCTGGAAAAAATGTACCTTGCTGTTCTCAAATCTTCACATGCTTTTAAACCATATAAACCCCAGCCCTATCCTGGCGGAATATATCCGGCTTTATCGCATAATAGATTTCTTTTTTGAGGATCATCTCAGCATTCCACCCAAATTATATTCTCCGCGTCCCGAACATTGTCTGCAGTTTTATCCCAGGGACACGGAATCTGTGATCTATCCTGGTTCGGACATCGCCATTGCAAATAAGCGTGCCACACTGGTCGGGCAGCATACGGTGCTGCAACATCGTTATGTAGGCAAAAGCTTTTTGAGCTTCCAGGTCGTTTTTCAACCGACTGCCCTGTATCGCTTAACCGGAATGCCGTTAAATGAACTGGCGAATGTATATATGGATGCATCGGATATTTTTGGCAACGGGATACACCAGGTAAATGAGCAGCTTTTTGATGCCTGTTCTTATGATGAGATGGTCAGGATTGTAGAGGCTTTCCTGGTAGAGCTGTCAGGGAAAAACGGTCGGCGTAAAACAATGCAGCCCATCGATCATGCCACCAACCGGATGCTGAATGCAGAAGAAAACTTTGGAGTGGATACTTTTCTGAAGCAAAGCTATCTCTCCCATCGCCAGTTTGACCGGTCATTTCAAGAGCGGGTTGGCATTTCTCCGAAGCAATTCCTGCAGGTGATCCGGTTCGACAAAGCCTACCGGCTGAAAAATAAATTCCCCAAAATGGATTGGCTGACAGTGGCGGTCCAATGCGGCTATCATGACTATCAGCACCTCGTGAAGGAATATAAGCACTTCACAGGTCACACACCTACCCGTTTTTTCGCACTCGACAATAATGCGCCGGAACGCCTTTTCGGAGATGCAGAGACCTGAAAGAAATGTCTTGTTTTTACCAGTAAAGCATCCCTGAACTGGCAGAGATTTGCTTCATAAATCATGAGCAATGAAGCGTAAAAAATTTCTCGCAACGGCCTTTTCTGCAATTCCAATGATCGCACTGGCAAAATCAGGTGTCAATTCCTTATCGTCTCTCAAAAAGCCTTTTATCGTTCGTGCTGGCGAAGCACGGTATGGCAAGCCGATGTTTTATAAAGGAAAACATCCGAATAATATCGTGATCTCAAAGAAGGATACCGGCGGCGCCATGAGTGTGTTTGCCTATACGGGTCATGACAAGATCGGGCCTTCCACCCATCTTCATCTTTTCCAGGACGAGATCTTTTTTGTGACGGAAGGAACTTACCGGTTTCTTGCCGGGGAGGAAACACTGGAGCTGCATGCCGGCGACTCGATCTTTCTTCCACGAAATGTTCCTCACAGTTGGATACAGCTTACAGACAAGGGGCAGCTCATTTATGCCGTTCATCCTTCGGGAACAATGGAAGAGTTCTTCATAGAGATGAACGAAATGAAAGCACCGCCTACTGAAACGGAAGCAAAGAAAATCCACCTTAAACATGGAATGAAACTGATTGGGCCGGGCTTAAGCCTGTAACTTGATATCCGGGATGGATGGGCAGCAATAATGACCGGCCATCGAACGGTGCATACCAAACAGATCAGCCACAGATGACTTTCTTTCTTTTGTTCCGCGCATTCCTTCCACGCATACCTGATTTACGGTATATCCTCCACCTGAAACATCCCTATTTTGGAGGATAGCAAAATCCAACTCAGGCCTGTACTTTAGCTTCAAATATTCATCAAAATGAAACAGGCCATTTTATTCTTCTTTCTGTTGCTCACCAGTTGCTCAGGTCAGCTGATGGCGCAAAACAGCAAATACCTTTCGATCGATCAGCTGACTATTCCGCTGGATGCAGCTACGATCATCGATTCTTCCAACAATGGGAGGCTCGCCTGCTTCGCTACCCTGGAAATCGGTATCCGCAGTGGTGAAAGCATAGCTGCACTCAAGGCCTTGTTTGCGGCAACTGCAGAAAACCGTCCACTGAGTGTTTCTATTAAAACAATGGATGTGAACGGAAGGGCAGTGGAAGAGCGCTTTTATCAGAGTGCCGGCGTGCAGGAGATCCTGCTTCCTGCCATGGACGCCACTGATAAAAACCTTGTTAAAGTCCAGGTCAAAATAAGAGCAACGTCAGTGTCTGTTAAAGAGAATGCGGGCACAGTTAATCAGGCCGGTCTTACGCGCGGAACGGCTGTCAACAACGCGAATTTCCGGGTAACTCTCGGTTCTCTGCCAACCAAAAGGATCTCTAAGATCGGGGCGATCAGAATCACGGCCGGTCAGCCATCATCATTCTCTATTGAACTGGCAGAAACAGACGCAAAGGATTGGCAGAACTGGCTAACAGGCAATACATCCAAAAGAGAAAGCGGCTCGATCGAATGGCTGGCGCCCAACTTCAAAGATGTTGTTCTCCAGATCGGCCTGAGTGATATTGAGATCACTTCCACTTCCAGCCAGTTCATCAGCACCACCGAGGTAAGGCAAATCAACAAATTGAATGTGGGGTTACGTGCACGGGTCAATCCCGGCGGAGGAAAATAACAGATCACCGGGCATCGAAGGCTACATTTTTTACCGGCAATAAAACTGGTCCATGTGCCGACTGTCTTAACTGATGGTCAGCATATGGACCTTTTTTGATACCCCTGCCTTACAGCCTTTCACCGTTCCAGGCTGTCCCGGGAACGTATCTCGTCCGGCAGGACGGTGAAATGCACCAGTCGTTTTGCGTTGAATATACCCGGTAGCGTGAAAGTTGTTGTCTAAAACGTGGGCGGATTGGTACATAACTGGTGCAAATGCTTGGGGTGAATAAACAATGCCTATCATTGTACAGCGATCCGGTTGAACGATTGAGAACAGCGTTTTAACGAGTGTTTTTCTGATCCTGGCGGTTAGTACTTTTTTTGAAGGGTTAATTGCATCAACTTCAGCTCGTGCAATTGAGGAATGGAGATCAGTGCGTAGACAAACATTCATCTTAAAAAAAGAACCAATGCCATTAAAACCTCCTGTCAGTAAAACAGATCACCTGTTGGGCGAGAATGAGGCCGCTATTGAAATCGTAGAGTATGGAGATTATCAGTGCCCATATTGCCGTGAAGCGCATCCTGTGATCAAGCGGTTCATGAAAGAATTTCAAGGCCATGTGAAATTTGTATTCAGAAATTTTCCACTGAAAGAAATACATCGGTTTGCGGATATAGCAGCACGCGCAGCCGAATCGGCTTCGCTCCAGGGAAAGTTCTGGCAAATGCACGATGCTATCTATGAAAACCAGGAACAATTAAACGAGGCTTTTTTATTCACGCTTGCGGAAGCACTTTCACTTGACAAGCAGAAATTCGAACAGGACCTGCGGTCTTCCTTTCTGGAAGCCAGGATCGATGCAGACCTGGAGAGCGGTATCAGAAGTGGCGTGAATGGAACACCCACCTTTTTTATCAACGGAAAAAAATTCGATGGAGACGCAACAGATGTGCTCAACCTGCTCAAAGCTGCGTTGTCCCCTATCTCTACCATATAAAATCAACTCAATTTCAACACATCAAAAACATAAATTATGAACAAGATCACGGTAAAAGACGGAACGGAAATTTATTACAAAGACTGGGGAACTGGTCAACCGATCGTATTCCATCACGGCTGGCCTTTGTCCGGCGATGACTGGGACACGCAGATGATGTTCTTCCTGGACCACGGATACCGCGTGATCGCTCACGATCGCCGCGGGCACGGAAGGTCTTCGCAGACGCCTCTTGGTCACGACATGGACACTTACGCAGCCGATGTTGCCGAACTCGCAGCGGCGCTCGATCTGAAAAATGCGATCCATATTGGTCACTCGACAGGTGGCGGTGAAGTGATCCGCTATGTAGCTAAATACGGCAAGGACCGCGTAGCAAAAGCAGTCCTGATCAGCGCCGTTACCCCGGTAATGGTGAAAAAAGACAGCAATCCGAATGGTGTGCCTATCTCTGTGTTTGATGAGATCCGCGAGAATACCGCAACGAAACGTCCGCAATATTTTGAAGACTTCACTATTCCTTTTTATGGATATAACAGGCCAGGCGCACAAGCCTCACAGGGCGTACGGGATAACTGGTGGCGGCAGGCAATGATGGGCAGTATCAAAGCGCATTATGACTGCGTTAAGGCTTTTTCTGAAACAGATTTCACGGAAGATCTGAAAGCTGTTACACTCCCTGTACTGGTGTTGCACGGAGAAGATGACCAGATCGTACCCTACGATATTTCAGCGCCGGTTGCAGCAAAGCTGCTGAAAAATGGAAAGCTTATTTCGTATCCTGGCTTTCCACACGGTATGCCTACTACAGAGGCCGCAACGATCAATGCAGACCTGCTGGCTTTTATCAAATCGTAAGACAACCAACTCCTTCTTTCCAATATTGGAAAGAAGCGCGAACGGAAATCACATGTTGTGATTTCCGTTTTTTCTTTTATGCAACGATCAGGTAAAATCAGGAGACCGGTCAGTTGAAAAGAATAAACAGCTGATCAAAACAAAACGCATCTGACCTTTCAACAAATGCCTTGTAGATCCTTGCAGTCGACCCTTCGCCATGGAGCCCACACATGATCCTGAAAAAAAATCCGGATAGTTGTAACAATCCCGCTTCACCTGCATCAAAGTAATAAAAACACAATGAAACGGCTTATCAACTCTTTACTTCTTCTGACCGTCACCGTTACACTCTTCGCTCAGAACAAATCCATCAGCGTCGAAAGGAAAGGGGCTGGTACGGAACTGATGTTGCTTCCCGGCTTTGGTTGCCCGGGAGCTGTCTGGAACGAATATTCTGCCGACCTGAAAAACTATCGGGTACACCAGGTATCTTACGCCGGCTTCAATCAGTTACCTGCGATAGACACTCCCTGGTACCGATCGATCAGGGACGGGCTTGTGGAATATATACAGAAACAGGATCTCAGGAACCTGCACCTGATCGGCCACAGTATGGGAGGAAACCTGGCGACCGAAATTGCCGCGTTACTGCCCGACCGCGTCACTAAACTCGTTATAGTGGACGCAATTCCCTGCATGCGTGAAGTGATGATGCCGGGAATGAGTGCAAGCCAACTGACCTACGACAACCCCTACAATAATCAACTGTTAGAAATGGACCAGGCAGCAATGACGAAATATGTAAAAATGATGGCGGATAATATGACACTTGACCCGGACCGGTCCGTCGTCATACAGCAATGGATGCTGCAAGCAGACAGAAAAACATTTGTGTATGGCTATACCGAGCTGTTGAAAATGGATCTGCGCGACCAATTAGTTAAGATCAACATTCCGGTGCTTATTCTTGGAGCGTCTTTCCCCGACAGAAATACAACTGAAGCCTCCTTCCGTCAACAATATGCTACACTGGCTAACAAAACGATCTCGATCTCAAACAACAGCAAACATTTTATTATGTTTGACGACGCAGCGTGGATGAAGAATTCAATCAGCCAGTATTTTTCGAAATGAGTGCACCACAACCCATACAGTTCGATTCCATCTATGAGCAATACCATGACATGGTGTTCCAGGTCTGCACCGGCTTTCTGAAAGGCGACCGCGAAATGGCTGCTGATCTTACACAAGATGTTTTCATAAACACCTGGAATGCTTATTCTTCCTATCGCGGGGACGCCAGTCATAAAACCTGGATCTATCGCATCACCGTTAATACATGTCTTCAACATTTACGAAAGCAAAAGAACAGAACTAATGTCGGTACGGAAGCTCTTGGCGATCGTCCGGATGAAGAAAAACCAGGTGATGCTCATTTTACGGATCTGTACCAGGCAATTGGTCAATTGAATGAACTGGACCGGCTGATCATCATGATGGTACTTGAAGAAATAGATTACCCGGAGATCTCGCAGATCGTCGGAATAAGCGAAGGGAATCTCCGGGTCCGGATACACAGAATAAAACAAAAACTAAAAAAATTGCTGGATCATGGATAATGAGATGAACCCGCTAAGAGATCTCTGGCAGAAAACAAAACCCGTTTCGCCATCACCTGTCTCTGTTGCTGCATTGCAGCAAAAAGCGAAAGCACATAAGCGAAGCAGTATTCTTTTTCAATACTCAAACATTGTAATACTGTTTTCGTTCGCCGTTATAATTTACCTGTATCTTGGTGTGTGGTTTCCGTATAGCACCATTATCGGTAAAACCGGTGTGTGGTTGATGACAGGTAGTATGATGCTCCGGGTGGCTATTGAATGGCTCAGCATCCTTCGCGCGAAGCGCATCCGTCCTGATGCGCAGCTATTGGAAAGTACAAATACCGCGCTTGACTATTACAGGTTCAGGAAAAGAATTCATGGTCCGGTAACATTCCTGATAGTAGCCGTCTACACCGCCGGATTTTACATGCTGATGCCCGAATTTACAAGCCATGTACCGACCTGGCTATCGCTGTTGGTCATGATCTCTTATCCGCTGGGAGCAATGGTGTTGATCTGGCAGATAAGAAAAGGGATCAAAAAAGAAATACGTGAATTGAAAGAACTGGCCGATCTGCAGGATGCAATTGTAAAGAACCAGGACATGATCTGAACATAGTCTGGATTCATACCCTCCAGGCGCCGACCATCGATACAAACGCAGATACAACAGTTTACCGGCAGTGTGATGATTCATCGCCGCAAGCCGACTGGTTGACGGCGTCAATTACCGGAGAGTTTTTTTGTGGCGGATCTTACGGGCAGATCAATTCGCGATTTTGATTGACCGATTGCCGGGAGATCACCCACTTTTTCAAATATGAAATATTCCGTCGCACCCGAGGTTTGAAAAAACTGATCGCCATTATCTTTTGTTTTTACAAACCAATGTTTTTCACTTTGCACGCCTTTGATCCGGTATGCGTTATTCGCCTGGTTATACTCAATATAAAACTTTTGGTTATCCTGTCCGACATAGGGCACCTGCTCTATCCGTGCTTGTTCCATTTTACTTTGAGCAGTGACCGTTAGGAACTTATCGCTATGCATCGCCTTGAAAGTGTAAATACCATTGGCGATCTCCTGCACGGCAAACTGTTGATTGGCGCCGCCAACTTTATCCCACTGCTGCAAAAGTGCTCCGTCCGATTTGCTGACACCTGTAATATCAAGATACTTGAACGTAGTTGTACCCCTGATCATATATATACCGTTTACGATCCTTTTATCGCCGCCATATTGTTGCGAACCGGATGCCGGTACAGCATTAACCCTTTTCCTTGAAGGCACATCTTCCAGCCCCAGCGCTTCTGAATAATTTCTGCGTGCGAGGTCCTTATTGAACCAATAAGAAGTGTTGATACCTGCAATATCTTTATCACCCAATACAAAGAAGGTTGTTCCCATATCACAATCCATTTCCCTGTTATCTTTTTTGCACTTCATAACAGGGGTGCCGGGCACAGCAGCAAACGCATATTGACTGTAATGCATGATTGAATGATAATCGTACGGCGTAGTTGTTACCCCCGGTTCGATCTGGAAAGCATAGCGGAATTCAGGTATTACCTTATTGGTGTCGATCGAAATATACTGATCGCGGTCAGGCCTGTTTTGCTCATGCCAGAAACCGAGGGAATGTAACAGTTCGTGAACGACAGTTTGTGGGGTTGACATTTTTGTGATATATACGATCTGTTCACCGCCCCTGCGGCCCACCGGCGAGAGTCCACCGAAACTTGTGTCCGGACTGAACATGATCCGGATATAATCACGTTGATCTTTGTATGGAACCAGGCGCAGATTTGTTTCTTTATTAAGTAAGCTGATCGATTTCAGCGCATTTTCAAAAAGGTCTCTGCCATAGTCATCTTTTCTGCCTTTCATACTGATATCGATCTTGACCGGCACATCTCCTTTCGGCCAGAGATATCCGCCATCGGTATTGTTGCTTTGAAAGATCCTGACAGTAGGCCCCACATCGCCCACGATGATATCGCCATTCAACACCAGCTTATTCATCACTTTTTTTACATAATAGCTTTTTTCCGTTGAAGACATTGGTAGCTTCACTTTCACCTGAGTGTATCCGTGTTGTGCATTTGATGAGGTACTCACCAACAACACAAGGAGTAAAATAATTGTTCTCATACCAGCATGCTTTTGATAATGGATCGATCAATTTTTATTTTTTTTCAGGATAATTCCTCCCGGCACTTTCTGTGTCTGTGTTTTTTCCGTGCTATGCGATACCATCGGTGTGGGAATGGGTTCGAACATAAATTTGTAAACACAATCAGCCGCTCCATCGTGGTATTCAGGGGATCTGATCAGCAGATTAGGCCCCTGCCCGATCATATTCACCGGGATACTGGTAGAGCCGTAGGTGATCACCATACCGGGACTGCATTCTCCGGAATATTTCATCCGCCATTTACCTGTCTGATCAGGCGTATCGCCCTGAACAACGCGTCCCCCCTCAGTAGCTTTGCTTGCGCAAACATACCTGTTGCTATGAGCAGCCTGAAAGGTATAGGTGCCATCCATAAAACGGCGGATATAGAACTGCTGGTTTCGCTGATCAGCGTAATTTGCCTGGACCAGGTTCGCGCCATTTTCACGACTTAGATTTTCAACCGTCACATAAGTACCATTCTGGACTATGCGGATCTTATACCAGCCATCTTTGGGTAATGAGGAGGCATTGGTCTGGGCATTCAGGGATCTCCAGCCTGACAACAAGCAAATGAATGCAAGCAAATGAATAGGTTTCATGATTAATTGTTTTGACAGTTGATTGACGGAAACAGGTAGCGCCTGTTAGTTATTCTTTACCGGTTTAAAAGACGGTTTAGCAGGTTTTGCCGGTCTTTCACCCTGCGGATCACCTCCTTCTATAGCGTCTACTTCATTTCTTTTAAAATCAAGGACCATTCCGCGCATCGTATTATCACCAGACAGGAATAAATACGCGCCATTTCCGGGTGTTACGGAAGAATTCCAGTGTTGCATTACGACGCGCATATTGTTGGCAGCGGAGCTCATCACATATCCCCGGCTGCCTTTCTGTTTCATTATACGCCATTGCTGATTTTGCTGGTCCAGCCAATCCCATTGAATTATTTTCGCACCAGCCGCGGGGGCACCGTCAGTACTCAGAAACTTACCGCTATGTTTTGACTTAACTGTATAAATATCGTTGCCAAGATGGGTGATGATAAAGGAAAAATGTGTTCTATACTCGTTGTCCCATTGGATCAACCGGGCACCATTTGCTTTCCCGGCACCTGCAATTGCCAGGAATTTCCCGGTATCATTGATCCTGATATAATATTCGCCGTCTTTCAGTACCTGCGCATCAACATTGACCAGGATCATAGCGGTCAACATGAACATTATCACTCTTTTCATAAATAATTATTTAATGGATCATCCGTACATGTTGCCTAGAACTCCCGAAGAAAACATCAAAGACGAATTCGGATGCCGTTAACGAAACGATCTTATATTCCACCCGCTGGCTACCTGCTGAGATCTCGACAACAGATTCATTATCCAGGAATTTCCAACTTGCGAAATAGATGGTTTGCGGATCTGCCGGATCACATTTTGTTGCCCCTTCCCTGTGTTCGTGCACGAAATCGGCGGTGAACGTGAATTCATTATCCTGCTCGCAACCCTTTAAGCCGGAATACATATCTGATTCATTGCCGGCTGCATCTATCAACACTCCGGAGATCATGCGCCATGGTTTGGCAGTAAGCAATTCCGTTCTGTTTGGCTCTTTATCTTTTTTACATGATTGGAATGCGGATAAAAAAAATACCAGCAGCAGTGTTAAAGGCAAAAATTTCGTTTTCATAAGTTATAGTTTTTGATACGTGATCGTGCCCTGGCCCTCAGTACCGGCCATGATCAGTTTATTCCCGGAAATGGTGATGATATAGCTTTGTCCAACAACAAAATCCGTTGCCGAAACGGTGAACTTATTTCCAACAAGTTTCCATTTCGTTTTTGCCCAGAGTTTTTCCTGGATATTCCTGTACTTTTCATCACAACCGCTTTTCGATGCGTCCAGCCGGAAAGAGCCGTTTGCATTGATCTCCCAGATCACGTTGGCAGCACAGGGGCGACTTTGAAGAAGAGCAGTATGACTGTCAAATTTCTTTCCCTCATATTCCGAGATATGAGAGATCTTCTTCCATTTACCAACCGGGCCCTGAGCATGGAGAAGACCTGTTAAACAGATAGCGAGAATGCTTAATGATACTGATCGCATGGTATTCGTGTTTTGTGATTCAAACCTACGGACGGGGAAAAGGGAAGACAAGGCGCAGTCGATAAGCGACGGGATAAATAGACGAGCGTAATACGGCTAGCGCCAGACTTCTTCGCAAAGCGGTAGCTGGCAGCCCTGGTTGACTGCCGTTGATTTCACGTAAATCGCTCTGTTTGACGTATCTGTCACTAAAGTGACGGCCAAATGACGGGTCATTTATTGAATTATCTTTGGCCTATTAGATAATTTCGGATGAAAATAAAATCCCAGGAAATGATCGCGACGTCCGTAAAAGAAGCGAGGCTTGCCAAGGGCTATACGCAGAAGGAATTATCTGATCTTACCAATGTCAGCGTGCGCTCGATACAGCGGATTGAAAATGGCGAGATCGTTCCCCGGAGTTATACGCTTAAAACCCTGGCGGCAGCGCTGGAAATTTCCTTTGAGCAAACCGAAATCCAGGAGTCGCCGCTAAAAACTGCCACTGGTATGACAAAGCCTCAAAAAATCGTCATCTCTGCAGGGTTGCCCCTGGTCAGCCTTCTTGCCTGTTGGGCGTTTATCGCACAATCGCCACGTTTTCCCGAAACAGTATTTGAACTCATGGTGCTCGCCACGATTGTGGTGCTGCTTGTAACAACCGTTCTCTTTTTTCTTTGGAGAAAAAATTAACTGCTGCTAATGTTCACCGTACTATACAGATGTATCCTGTTCTGGATACTTTTCGAGTTCTTATTATTCGCAACCGGCAAAATGGCCTGGTTTGCGCCAGCTGATGTTGTACGTTGGGTACAGGCTGGTTTCGGCATTGCATCGGCGATGATATTGATCTTCGTATTTCTCCGGTTTGAGAAAAAGTCATTTGCGGATATTGGCTTAAAGATCGACAAAAAAACACCGGGGCGGTTTGCAGCAGGTGTATTGGCCGGAAGTATTATCATGGGCGGTATACTCGCCATCCTGCTGTTCTTTTCCGAACTTGAGCTCAGCAAAACGCCGCTGACGGCATCACCATTAACAATAGTCAGCATCTACCTGATGATCATTCCTTTTGCCTTAATGGAAGAACTGGCATTCAGATCATACACGATGGTCAGATTAGACCGCCAATATGGATTGTGGACTGCGCAATTTGTTTCGGCCGTCGTGTTCGCCTTGTATCATGTCGTCTCTGGTTGGACATGGTATATCGCATTCATGGGCCCGTTTATCTGGGCTTTCATATTCGGGTTCTCCGCCATCCGCTCCGGCGGGATCGCTGTACCAACCGGTATTCATGCATCGCTTAATATTTTACAGGTCATATTGGGCATGAAGGGAAAAGAAGCCGCATTTTTCGCACTGAAACTAAAGCAGGAACATAGCAGCCATGCGCAGCAAAAGCTGGACGCGTTGGGAGTCAGCATTCATATCTTACTCTTCATTATCGGAATGATGATAACATGGTTATCTATTCGAAAAAGAAATCAATTATCAACCAAAACAGCTGTATAATAAAAAAATCGTGATACAACTCTCCAGAAAAAATTATTTTTGAAAGAAAATGAAGGCGTTATTTTTTTCGGTGATGATCGTTTTGTTCCAGATGAAGGCTTTATCGCAGAGTAATCTCAAAAATGAAATTCCATTTGATCTGCTTCCTTCCGGTCATATCCTTGTTAAGGCTAAAGTTGAAGGCATAGAAGGTAGCTTCATTTTCGATACAGGTGCTGGCATTACAGTTTTTACAAAATCGTTTTTTCAAAAATTAAGGGATACCACCAAACTTGATGGCGGCTATACCGGGTTCCGTGCAACCGGGGAGCGCCTGGATATTGACCTGTATAAAGTCACCAACTTCGAACTTGGAAGCATGAAAAGGGCAACTGATGAAGTGAGCTGGCTTGATGTGAATCTTGGCGGCATTGATGGAATCATCTCGTTGAAGTCTGTTGAACAATATCCCTTCACCTTCGACTTTGACAAAAAGATGATCCGTGTAGAATCTCCATCAACTCTTTCCGCTATCAGAAAAAGTTCAAAAATAATCCCCATTCAATTGGAGCAATCACGTGACAGATCGCTGACGATTTTTGCTTATTTCAGGGTAAACGAAAAATTGACGCTTCAGTTTTCAATGGATAGTGGCGCAGGAAAAGATGTGTACAGGATCAGTTCAAAGCATCTGCAAACGCTGGGCATCAATGTAAATGATACAGCAAACGTGAAGCGGATCGACAAGAAGAGCGAATTTGATACTTCGTTTGTTTCTTCTATTTTTATTACAGCTATAGATAAGCTCTCTCCCGCAGCCCAGCCTGCTATAGCAGTATCGAAACCTAAGGTTCAGTTTGTTGACGGGCTGATTTATGACGGAATTATCTGGATGAACTGGTTAGGCAACCAGATCAGTTTTGATTTGAAAAATAAGCAATTGCTCGTGCGTTGACCAGTTGCTTGATCCTGCAAATTCAATTGAGGTGGAAAAGAATATAAGCCCCGGCTATCCGCATAAAAACTTCCCATTCTCTCTTTCTCTTCTATAGATATCTGTTGAAGCTGAGGAATGGGAAGAAAACAAATAAACAGCTATTCCTACTGATAGTTTTTTGTCTCCAGCCGCTGCAGTTCCACCCAATCAAATTGAGCTTCGTTCACCGCATTAGTGGTTCCATGGTAGTTACCCTGTTTGTCTTTATAGACGTGATTATATTTATCGGCCAGCTTTATCCGTTCGCCGGTTTTGGGATCTGCATATTTTGCCTGGCCACCGATCGCATCCCGGAATGATTCGTTGCGTTTATCGGAGGAAAGATTACGCTCATCCGCGATCTCCTGTCCTGTTTTCTGAACATGATCACGGTAATCTTTAACCATTTCATGATTTCTCCGGTTGATCTCATCATTTGCGACATAACCGTTTCTTACCAAATGCGTGTTTTTCTGTGTCCAGGCAGGATTCGCGATCAGCGAGCTTCTTGCATGAGCAACGTGCTGGTACAACTTTTCCGGATCCGCGTTCGTAATGATTATCGTTGGATACGCCTCCCAGTTATAGTATATTTCTCCGTTCATATTCGTTGTGGTAAGATTTATCATACAGTCGATCCTTACCTTTCTGCCATTTGATTCGCCATCCACATAAGATGTATACGTCTGCATGGCAGCTGAAGCCTGTTTGGCCGGGAGATTTTTCTCGGCAGTCATTCTTATCTGCAATCCTCTCTGAGAAAGATAGGGCAAAAACACCCGCTTGATATATTCAACGGGCGACATTGGCGGCATTTCATACTGATTGTATTGTTGCGGCATGCCGTATGCTCTTGAAGTTTCTCGCAGACTACGTGTCGTTGGCCCGTCAGCATAGTAATAAGGGCTGTAGGGTAAAAATTCGATCGTTGATTGCTGGTCTGGCGATGCCAGTTTGATATACACCTGGTTGACCGGTGTACTTCCATTCCAGGCTCTCGTAAAGCTTTGCTGCATTTTCCAGGAAGTTGGCGTTTGCAGTGCAAATGCGACCATATTATTGATTCCCGGATCGAGTATGCCGTGCAGCTCGTAAGGAGATTGCTTTACAGGTTTCTTTTCCGATTGAGTGGCAGACGCTTGCATGTCTTTGGTTTTAGGAGATTGCGCATCGCAGGATGCAATGATGGTGCAAAAGGGGATCAGCAAGAGGAATGTGTTTCGCATAAAACATTCGTTTTGCTTGCAAGTTTCAATATTCGCGGTTGCCGGGAAATACTATAATTGTAGTACGCCATTCTACTTATACCGGGTTGATGTTTTGACCGTCTATTCTTACTGTTAAGAACCTGCGTCAGCGTGTTGGTCAGCAGGCAATTCGACTGGTAAGCCAATAGCTAACCTTGTGTGCCGTTAATTTTGGTTAAACATGATTAACGGAACCTGAATCCATAATGGCTGGTTTGTACATTCGGGTAATAAACCTTAACCCCACGATATGAACAAATTTCTGCCCGGGCTCTTCCTCACACTTTTTGCTTCGCTGGCATATTCCCAGCAGGTAAGCATTACAAAAGCAAATGGTAAGAAAATAGCTGTTACGCAGATCGATCAAACGCTCAACCGCCTGATGAATGCTGCCGGCGTCAGCGGATTGCAGATCGGAATGATCAATAACAATAAAACTGTATTGATAAAAAGCTATGGTTACAGGAACAAACCCCGCTCTCAGGTAAATAATCCCGGAACGAGTTTCTATGCGGCATCCTTTACAAAATCACTTTTTGCAGTGATAGTGATGCAACTGGTTGATCAGAAAAAACTGGATCTTGACAAACCGCTGTATCAATACCTTTCAAAACCAATACCTGAATATGTCGATTATAAAGATCTTGCCGGGGATGAGCGCTGGAAGCTGATCACTGCGCGTCACTGCCTTAGCCACACGACAGGATTTCCTAACTGGAGAAACCTGAATCCTAAAGGCGTTCAAAAGCTCGAGTTCTTTTTCGATCCGGGTACAAAATATGCGTATTCCGGGGAAGGATTGGTATTGCTCCAACTGGTCGTTGAAAACATAACCGGCGAAAAACTGGAAGCGTTGGCCCAAAAGCAGGTATTTGTTCCGTTTGGAATGACAAGATCAAGCTTTACCTGGCAACCAGCATTTAATGAAGATTATGCCAACGGCCACAGCGTTGATGAAGACAGTTTTGCCGTCCGGAGGAGAGCCAATGCAAATGCTGCCGGGTCGATGCAAACAACAATTACCGATTATACCAACTTCCTGGCTGGGTTGCTACAGGGAAAAGGGCTGAGTAATGATGCCCGTAAGGAAATGCTGACACCTCAGATCAGGATCTTCAGCAAGCGGCAGTTTCCGTCTTTGAACACCGATACAACAAGCGCGTACAAGGCCATCGATCTCTCTTACGGGCTTGGCTGGGGAATTTTCAATACCAACTATGGACAGGCATTTTTTAAGGAAGGCCACAGTGATGATGGCTGGGAACATTACCTGATAGCGATTCCCGATAAAAAATTCGCCCTGGTGATCATGAGCAATAGCATGAATGCTGAAAGTATCTATAAGGAACTTGTGGAAACCCTGGCCGGCGTATCTATCCCCTGGGACTGGGAAGGATATATACCTTATAAGCCTGTAGCCGTATTGACGAAACCGATGGCCGATGACCGATGGCCGATGACCGATGGCCGATGACGGATGACCGATGGCCGATGACCGAGACACAAACACCTATAATCCGCAATAGCCTATACCCGTTAACAGCAATAGCTTCAAGCCAAATACGGCACTCGGCCAACGGCCATCGGTCATCGGCCATCCCCGCGAAAGGGTAAAGGTTAATACCCAGGCAGAAGGAAATGCCTAGCTTCGCAGAAATTACTCTCACCCAAAACAACTAATGTATGAAAAAGATCCAACTACTCTCCCTCGTTTGCTTACTGTCATTTTCAGGATTCGTTAACGCACAAAATGTTGACGACATGGTGAAAGACTGGGAGCGTGCTAAAGCTTATACTAAAGCATATCTCGATGCAATGTCTGATTCAGGTTATGCATTAAAGCCAACACCAGAGATGCGTTCATTCGCAGAACAGATGTTGCACCTTGCTGACGCCAACTATGGCTTTATCGCAGCAGCCACCGGCGCAACCAGCCCGCTTCCGATGGGCGGCGCAGAAAAATCAACAGATAAGTCAAAAAAGAAAGTGGATGAACTGACGTTGGCGAGCTATGATTTCGCGATCGAGAACATCAAAAAAATGGATGCGGCCAAAGCAAGTGAAAAGATCAAAATGTTCAATCGCTTTGAAATGACCAAAGGGGCTGCTATTGCCAAAGCTTTTGAACATCAGACTCACCACAGAGGTCAGACAACTGTGTACATCCGTTTAGCGGGAAAAACACCACCGCAGGAAATGCTGTTCTGATAGCATTTACGAGCGTTAGCGGGTGCATTACAATAAACCGCCTATTAAACATCTTCCCGTATTTCCGCCTTATCAGTTCAATACGGGCGGGAATACGGGAAGACTTTTTAAGGAGTGAAGAACGCGATTCTACCGTTTCGGCGGATAAGATATGCAACAACAGCTGCTTTCCTGCATATGCGACAATCATTCATCCCACGGTGGGAAACCTGCCGTTAGAGCAACCAACCAAAAAGCAGCGGACAGGAATTTTCAACAGGACGATGTTTCCCTAACTATGCGGCCATCCCGCGCCAGATCATTCTTCGGCTACCATGCAACTCTCTGCTCAATGAATCTCCAACACCTTGCCTGTTGCTGCTCCCAGAACACTTTTTACATATGCAGCTGTAACCTCCTTCATGGTAACCGGTATTTCTCCCGGAAAGAAAGGGAAATATTCAGGCGAATCTTCCACCACATTTGGGCTGACAGCATTGATGCGTACACCATCTTTTAGCTCAACCGACGCTGCTTTGACAAATGAGTTGATCGCCCCGTTGACCATGGAAGCATTCGAACCGCCGCGGACAGGGTCATGTGCCAGAATACCAGACGTCAATGTGAACGAACCTTTCGGATTGATATAGTGCTGCCCGATCAACACCAGGTTCACCTGCCCCATGAGCTTGCTGTTCACCCCTATACGATACTCCAGATCAGTAGTTTGTTCCCAGGGACCGAAGTATGCAGCACCCGTCGCGGAAACAAGCGCATCAAATGACTTCAACTGCCTGAACATATTTTCAAGCGACGCAGGATCTGTAATATCCGCCTGCACATCTCCACTCTTACTTCCTACACGGATCACCTCATGCTCTTTTTCCAATGCAGAAACGATCTGCTTACCGATTGTGCCGGATGCTCCGACGATGACAATTTTCATGATCAATACTTTTAAATGTTTTAGCTGTAGCGGACAAACAATAACGCGAGAAAACAAAACTGGTTCGATCATCAGGCAATCCCACCAGGATGATCAAAGTCTTTCTCCCGCTTTACACTGAAAATTGATTCTCCGATCGCATTGGATTCGCGATAGATCTGCTCTTCACACTCTATTAACGGCGATCTCCCGGTGATTTATTTTCTCACTAACGGTTTCGTATGTCCAGAACTGGCGAACAGTTGGCTCACATGGATAAAGCAGCTCCCGTGTTTGCTTCGCGATAAGTGACTTTCCGTTGTCCGGATCGTCTATGCTCTCTCTTAAATGCTGACCGATATCAATACCTTTCTCCTTCATCATCTGCAGCAATTTCTGGGCAGTTTTTTTAAGATGGCATTTCTCCATCCGTTTCAACAATTCCGCGGGCGTTACCGGGGGGTCGCTCAGGCTCACCAGTTCTTCCACCAACATTTCGAACTTACCGGCACGGCCGCCGATCATCCTCAGCAAAAATTCATCCGGGGTAATAGCCGTGATCCCGAAACGCTTGAGGTAGGTTTTGGGAAAATCTTTCACATTCCAGGTGACCACTACATCAGACTCACTGACGATTGCAGCCGCCAGCACATGGCGGTCCTGCATATCAGGAAGTGTCAACCCCTTAATGAGTCTTGAAAGACCCGATATCATCGCATCCGGAAAATCGGTATTCATTGCCACAGATATCCGTTCCAGGTCTTCGCGATTCAACTCTTTTCGTGTTGAAGCAAGGCTGTTGATCCATTCTTTATGGATCTCCGCATTCCAGAATGGCTTGTACATTTTTACTGTCGCAAAATATAATAACAAATCACGCGCAGTTGATGAGTATAAAGCGCAGGCATCCAAAGTCGCTCTTTGCATAATGATCCGGTTTAACGATGTAGAAAATCCATTTGTACATACTCAGCTGATCAGTACTACAAGGTAGATCTCCTGCATAATTTGACCGAAATAAAGCGCATGTTTTTTGGCCGGATTTTCGGTGAAAATCACCGGAAGAAAATGAGGAAAATATCATGGCCTTGCAGTCCGGGTAACTATCCGGAAACATGCAACAAACACAAAAGCTATATCAGTTCTCCAGGGACCAGGATGACCGCCATCTGAACCACCTCATTCTTTCTTTTTAAGGAGTACAAGTGCGACGATCACGATCCACACCAGCACAGCAGTCAGAAAGATCCGAAATCCCATCAACCGGTTGGCCCCCGCAAATCCGCCAAAGAACACCGCGATCATTGCTACTGCGAGCAATAGTCCGGCAATACCTATCCACGATTGCATTCTTTTTGTTTGCAGTATCAGCACCGACCAGCACAGGATACCCCGGCTGAATGCCCCGGTATAGATGTAGTCAAACGCCTTGTTGACGGCAAAACTGTATCTCACCACAGATTGCAAGCCATTGATTGTTTCTTCCGTTGCATCAGCATACCCGCTTAAAAAAAGCGGCAATACTACACCATTGGTTGCGCCAGCCAGCATAGCAGCAATAACACCGATCGATATAAAAGAAAATCCAAGAACAGACAAAAATCTATTTATACCCAGGAAGCCGGCTAATCCCCAAAAACCTGCCCACCCGATAGGCAAAGCCAGCATGGCAGCTCCATGTGTGATGATGATCAGGTTCGACTTCCTGATCAAACCCGGTATGTTAGAACCGGCAGGATGCAATACCATCGTAAAAAGCAACAGTATGGTAAAAACAAGCAGGGCCATCCCTGCATTCCGTGTAATAGGTTGGTTATTGTTTGTCATCCAACAAAACTATCGGAGCAGCTTTGTATCAGCCTTGACGAAAATCAAGAAATGCGGAGCCAGGGAAGACAGTCGGAGATAGATGGCATTTCGCCCGATCGCCGCGTATCGTGGCATTTCCCTACAAACTGATCTTCTTTCTTATCCTGCTCAGGGTTTCAGGCGTCATTCCCATATAAGACGCAATATGCTTCAGCGGAAAATGCTGCACCAATTCCGGTCGCGTAATTAATAATTTTTGATACTTCTCCTCCGGCGTCAACCGGTTCTGCTGAAACTCCTGGCTGCGCATCCCCATCTCTAAGATCATCATCAGGCGAAAAAATCTTTCAGAGATCCTGGTAAGATCATGAATGTCGCGTGCATGCAATGCCAGTACCTCACTGTCGGATGTCGCCTGTATACAATTCTGCGATGGTTGCTGAGACACAAAGCTTTTATACTCCAACATCCATTCATGATGTATATAAAGGTCAATGGTCGACTCTTCTCCCGTCTCACTTACATTAAAATGCCGGAAAAAACCATGATTGATAAAATATACAGAGGAGCATGTTTGCCCTTCCCTGATAAGAAACCCGTCTTTAGGCACTTGCCGGACAGTCAGCCTTTCGATCAGCAGAGTCAGTTGCTCTGCCGGCGGAGACACGATGCGGTTGATCGATTCAATGATTGACTGGAACATACAGACTGGTTATTGCTCAGCAAATTACAAATCTTTGCCGGCAGTCGCGTGATCGTCATGTTTTAACCGGGTCAATTACCTCCTGGTAACGTATGCTTTCATTCCCGGAGGAACGCAATGGCACACGTTGCTTATTTCATTGCCGGCGCTTTCTATGCCACAAATAAGGTTGATCAAAAGACAACATTTGTCCTTCAAGTTCCTTCATTGCTACACCGGCGGCGTTGATTATATTTACATTAACCTTATACGCTTGTACTATGTTAAGAATTGTTTCTTTTATCCTGCTATCCGTCCCGCTGTTTGCCCGCTGCCAATCCAACTCCTTTAAACGGCAGACCGGCGAAGTTCTGATCAAAGGAACGTTGAAAAATATGACGCATCCAGTTCCCTACATTTATATCATTGCGGCTGATGGTATCAAAGGGGATGTGGACAGTGTGCCTGTCGTCAACAATCAATACTCGTTCAGGTTTAAACCCAACATACCGACGGAAATCACCCTATACACTAAAAGCATTCATGCCCCGGACGTATATGATGCGGACGGGAAATACCTGATGGCATTCAGAACAGAGCCGGCCACTGTAAATATCGTTTCTACCAATAACATCGTTAACTCCAAAATCACCGGATCAAAAGCGCATGTAGAGCAAACCCGCTATGAAGCCGGCCGGCAACCGATAGTTGATCTGATGGCCAAATACAGTTCACTGTACCGTGATAAAAAGGCCAGTACTGATACAGCAGGCTTGCACCAGCTTAAAAACAGCTATGACTCTGCCTATGCAGTATCAAATATTTACACCTGGAATTATCTCCAATCGCACCCGGAGTCTTTATTGCGGGCTTATTTACTTAGCATGTACACGTCTTCTCTTAAAAGTAATTCTGCCCCTGATGACATAGCTAAAGTTGAATCTTTTTTTGAGGAATTTTCAGAGGCAGAACAGAAAGGATATTTTGGAAACAGGGCATGGAAAAGACTTGATGCCTTCAAAATTCCAATTGGCAGCATAGCGCCGCCTTTCGTTCAAAATGATACGCTGGGCAACCCGGTCTCTCTTCAATCATTCAGAGGAAAATATGTACTGATCGATTTCTGGGCAAGCTGGTGTGTTCCGTGCCGAAGGGAAAATCCCTATGTAGTTAAAGCTTATCAGCAATACAGGGACAAAAATTTTACTATCCTGAGCGTATCGCTTGACAAAGCCGGCGATAAGGATAAATGGATCAAAGCGATCAATGCTGATGGACTTAACTGGACGCATGTTTCGAGCCTTGATCATACGGATAACGAAGTGGCCAAACTATATAAGGTAACATCCATACCACAGAATTTCCTGCTGGATCCGGAGGGCAGGATCATTGCAAAAAATCTACGGGAAGAAGAGCTGGATCAGGCGCTCAGGAAATTCATTAACTGACAAAAATCAAGGCGGCAGATTGCTCGTTTGCTTGAACGAAAAATCTGCCGCCTTGAAAGTATAATCATAGCCCTACCCTGAAATCATCTTACCATCAGCGAAACCGTTTCGATCCATTTCCCTTTCGCATCGCTGATCTGTACAAGGTATCTTCCGGCCCCTAATACACCGGTATTTACTTTCCATGTATTATTCCCTGAAACATCGGTGATCATTTGCTGTTTTATGATCCGGCCATCGGCGCTTAACACTTTCACATTGACTGCTTTTATTTCTGCGGGCAGCGATTGCATTCTTTTGAGGTTGATCTCGCTTTGTCCACGCTCGAGATAGTTGGGATATAGACCAAATACGGCCGTCGAACTTTTTTCCGCTTCGAGCTTTACTGTTTTGGAATAGGTGGTTGTTCCATCCATATCCACCATTCTCAATCTGCAAAAGGATACCTGCTGTACAACGGGTAGTGTGAATTCGTAAGCATAGGATTGCTCATAATTGAACTGGTTCTTTGCATTCACAAATCCGATCGTTTCAAACCGTGATGCGTCTGTGGATGTTTCTATATAAAAGCCCTTCACGTTCTCCTCCATTGCCGTTTTCCATTGCAACTTCGCTTTACCGTTTTGCGAACTTGCTGAAAAGGATAGCAGGTTCAATGGAAGTGCGGAGCCGACTCCAAACGATGTACTGCTTAGCGGAACTGTCCCAGTACTACCGGTTGCAAGCGTCCATGTGGTATAATCTGCAATGGCAGCGCGATACTGTGCAATGGTCATCCCTGTTCTGACTCCATTGTATTGTCCGCCATTGGCATTTCCCAGCACATAAACATGATTGGAGTCCTTAAGATCCGTTGGACGGTAGCTGGTATTGCTGGCTGTTGCGCCTGAACTAAGCCACCCCGCCTCCCCGCTGGTTGATTGATAGCCCATCCCAAATAACAAAGTCCCGGTAAAAGTGACCGCAGCGCCTGATGCAGGTGTATTTCCCTGAAAAATAAAAAGCTGATCTCCGGTTGAAGTGCCGAGCAGAATGGTGGTTGTGGTCGCACCGTTAGCGTTATAGGTCTGTACGGTACCTGTATTGGCTGTATTGCCGCTTATACTGATCACGGATCCGGGAGCAAGCTCGGCATTGGCTGTCCATACCGCAGTTTGTTCCGAATTACGGTAGCCATTCGTCGAGGTGGACGCCAGTCCCGGCCCATTGAATGCGTTGTCGGTGATCTTTATTACTGTACCGATCTGTACTGTTTTCCAAACAACAAACGCATAATTTTTCGGCGTTGCGTTAGCATTAAAGCCAATAAGAGAAACGTCTCCCTGGAATAGGGTTGTTTGCGCGTGCGCTTTAAAAAGTATCAGACATTCAATAAGAAAAATGCAGGAGACCCGGGCGATAGTTTTGCGTGGCATGCTTCATGATTTGGATTAGAGAGGCAAAGCAAATCTATCAATGGTACAGAAGAATGAGCGACCGCTGGGAACGTAAAAGGCGCAGTTTGACCAGCTATTCAAAGGTCCAGGCGACCGGAGATCTGTTCTGCATCTTTCATTTGATATACATAGCTTTGACCGTAATGAAACGACCACTTCTTCTACTGCTTGTTATCCTGGTATTTTTTACAAACCGCTCCTCCTGCCAGGAGTTTTCATTTACCGCTAATATCAGGGACCTCAATCTTCCCACCCGGGAAGTATACAAAGTGATACAGGATAAAAAGGGCTATTTGTGGTTTGCTACCGAATTCGGGCTTTACCGTTATCAGCAAGGCAGCACTATACCGATCCGAACCGACGCTTCGGCTAATCATACAGCTGTAATGAGTGTTTGCGAAACCAGTGACGGCACGATCATTTTTGCGACGATATACAGAAAAATATTTTCCGTTCAACAGGATACAGCCATCGAATTACCTTTCAGTAAAAATGGAAAACTTCTTCAAAACAGGGAGATCATTTATCACCTGCTGGAAATAGATCAGCACCTGTTTATCCAGAGTTCCGCAGCCACTTACCGGATCTCTACCGATTATTCCAACGCCGAAGTAATAGAGCCGCCACTATCGGATGCGTTTCCTGTGATCACCCTGAAAGATTTTTTACTGCCTGTTAACCGGCATTTTAACAACCATCCCGAACAATTTGAAAACCCCGTTAAACCATTGGAAATTTGCTTTCCCGGTTCGAAAGCACCAAACGTCCATATCAAAAAATGGCCCGACGCAATTGATCAGTACCGCTTCCTGACCACGAAATGGAGAGATCTCCACGCTGTAACCTTCAGCCGCACTTTGGTCCTGATCTCCCCTGATGGCAGGATAAAAAAGATAGACCTTCCGTCACCAATCATTGCGTTAAGAGCGGATAAAAAAAATGGATTGTGGGTCGGCTTATATAAACACGGTTATTTCTATTTTGATGATCCGTCATTGAAGGATCCTGTTACAGGACTGACCGGTATTTCGGTTTCCGACATTTGTGTAGACCGTGAAGGTGGTATCTGGGTGACCTCACTTGAACGTGGCGTACTCTTCAGTAGCGGAACCTCCCTGTTACAGCACACGTATGACGCACAGGATCCCACTCCCTACAAATCACTTTACGTTTCTGCAGATGGAATTCTCGCAGCAGCGCATGGAAAACCAACGATACTGATCGGCCATCGTGGACTGATCACGCCTATCAACCCGAAAAGATCCAATGAACCGGAAGCGCTGGTAGCATATCTCGAAACCAGGCAATCAAAGCTCTTTTTTAACCATACTTCCCTCATTGAACAAAGCCATCTTAAAGACAGCCCGCAAAAAAAAATGATGGGGCCAGAAGTATTTACAGCCGCAATGCTTTGGAACGACAGTACCTCCCTCGCGTTTTTACCAGGCAGTTCGTTCCTGTATAGCAACGGAAAGAAAATATTGTTACCACGGGCGCCAGAGCTGATCTATCATTTACTAAAAACCGACAACAGCAGCTTTTTAGCCGCCAGCCGGACCAGCGCATATTTTGTGACGGACGTACATAACCCATCCATGAAAAAAATTCCGGGGGATAATGGTCGCGTGGTCCAATTTATCAGCACGTCGAAAGGCAATACGTTTGCCCTGATCCAGCATAAAGGCCTCTGCATTTTTCAACACGACAGCTTGAGAACGGTCATCCCCTCTTCTCCCGGCCAGATGTACTATGCCGGTACCGAAGGCATCCCCGGTGAGATCTGGATCTCGTCAAACGAAGGCGTTTGGGCTTATAAAGAAAATGACCTGCTGACCAGATCCGGCATTACTGCCCGGTCTGTTACCGATCATACCGTTTATTCCTTTGCAAAACGGAATGACCGGATGTATTTAGCCACAACCATGGGTGTGATCAGTATGCACATAAACATCGACGAAAAAAAAGAAACCAGTTTCCCTCTATATCTCCAATCATGGAATGCCGGCGACAAAGTGCATTCCATCAGGGACACTTCTTCATCCATTACATTTGACTATAAAACAGGAGCATTGAGCTGGACATTTGATATTGCCTCCTTTCGCCCACAGCCGGCTGCGCTCCATTATATCCTCAAAGGCCCGCAGGCTGATTCCGGCCTGATCAATGGTCAGCATTTGCAATTAGGTAATCTGCGTCCCGGGAAATACGATCTTATGGTTTGGGCTACCCGCAATGATGGCGCCGTTTCAAACTCCTTCACACAGTCATTCCGTATCGCGCCTCCGTTCTGGCAGGCTGCATGGTTCATTACACTGGTATTGATAACGATCATTTCCACGCTGGCTGCAATCACCTGGCTTATCACCCGCCGCGTGCGGCAGCGGGAACAACTGAAACGTAAAATGGAAAATGACCTGCTCTCTATCCGCCTCCAGGCATTACAGGCGCAGATGAATCCGCATTTTGTTTTCAACGCGATCAACAGCATCCAGTTATTTATACTCGAACATAAGGAACAGGAAGCTTATCATTATCTCACACAATTCAGCAAACTGATCCGTCGTGTACTGACGCAGTCCCGCAGCCCACTTGTTTCTCTACCCGACGAACTGGAAACTTTACGGCTGTATGTAGGGTTGGAACAGCTTCGCTTTCCGGATAAATTTGATTATGCCATCCAGGCAGATCCATCATTGAATACGGCAAGAATATACCTGCCGGTGATGCTGCTGCAGCCCGCCATTGAAAATGCCATCGTACATGGTATTGAAGACAATGGCGCGCAGGGAAAGATCTCACTGCATATTACCCATCAATCCGCAGCGGGAATAATATCCTTCAGCATAAAAGACAATGGTGCTGGTAAAAAGAAGAATATCAGCAAGCTCCCATCGAAGCCCGGGCATGAATCGGCGTCGTCCGTGATCAATGCAGAACGGATCGCAGCATTGAACAAGATCTATAACACGGATAAATTTTCATTACTGATACAATCATCATCCAATGAAATTGTCTCCGGCACTACTGTAACTATTTCCATACCCGACAACCTGAACCCAGATGCATAAATACAAAGCACTGATCGTTGACGACGAACACTCCGGCCGCGCGGTGCTCAGCCGCTTGCTTCAGTTATACACGCCAGAAGTGGAGTTGATCGGAACGGCCGGCACGATTGAGTCTGCCCGTGATCTGATCAATACAGAGCAGCCCGACATTGTCTTTCTTGACATTCGCATGAACCAGGAATCAGGTTTTGATCTGCTCGAACATGAAATGCATCGTTCATTCGCCGTGATCTTTGTAACGGGGCATGACGAATATGCGATTCCCGCGATCCGCGCTGAAGCAGCCGATTACTTATTAAAACCGGTAGATGTGCTGGAGCTTAAACAGGCGGTAGAACGTGCCAAGAAAAAACTGCATACGGCGCCCGCTTCTATCAAAGAAAGAGGTGAATCTGTTTTACCGGAAGGTTCGTTGACCGTGCACCTGCATTCACAGGTCCTGATCGTTCACCCTGAAGAGCTCGTGTATGCAGAAGCAAGCCGGCGTTATTGCAAGGTCGTTCTTGCTGATGGCAGGTGTTTTACAGTGCCAAAATCATTGAGTGAACTACAGGAGTTATGGCCTGCGCGGCGGAAATTCTGCCGCATCAGCCGGGGGATCCTGCTGAATGTGAAGTATGTTGAATCTTACTCGAAGACATGGCCCTGCCTGATCCATGTGACAGGAGGAATGACCTTCCAGGTTTCCAGAAGAAAAAAAGCCGAAGTACTGGCAGTCCTGGGCGAATAGAGAATATTAACGCTCCATAAATATCATTCCGCGTTTAAGATCGCTCCCAGCGTTTTCTCCTTAATATTCATGTCAGGTCAACTATAGTGAAACAGACCTTTTGGGAATGTTCTTTCCGTTATTACACTCATTGATAATCAAATTTTTTAGGTAATATTTATTGAACTTCTTGATTCGCCCCTCTGCCAACACAATATTTTCCACCATTAAACTTACCAACATGTCAGGAGTTTTCCGCATTATCGACCGGTCACCAGGACAACAACAGTTCACCTTATCAGCGCAGGATGACAACGACAATGGATTCAAAGAGTATCTCGAACGGTTATTAAAAATGATCCCGGGAGAGATGATCGGCATTTACATGATCGGATCAGGATTTATCCCGAAGGAATATGACAAACTACAGGCTGTATGGGCTGCGTTATGTCTCATCTTACTGATCCTCATCCGGGTCTGGGGTACAAAGGATAAGGAGAAGGATCTGCCTTATCAGAAATTTCCGGTGTTTGTATCTTCCATTGCATTTTTAATATGGGTGTATTGGATGGGAGCTCCTTTTATACCGTGGGGTATCCATCTGCCCTGGGTTGGGTCTCTGGCGATTTTGATCTGGACATTCATCATTCCTTATTTCTATTCGGGGGATCCGGAATAAACTGCTAAGCGCTATGAGGAAAACAAATCAACACCCTGGCGTGCTCAAGCAGATCCTTATCATCATTATAATCAGCTTTTCCGCTTTCGCTTTGATCAATTTCTGGCCCGGTAATACTATTTCAATTACCGGGACTGACAAAATTGGCGCAGAAACTAAAATGTTATTCATTCTTTGCAGCGGTGCATTATTGGGTGGAGCTGTAAATATGTTGATAAGACTCCTATCGGTGCCAACTCACGGAACCTGGAAACAGCATAGTAAGGAAGATCTCAATTTTCTTACACTGACCTTCTGCATCCCGCTGGTGCTGAGCTTTTACATGATACTGCGGGGTTTCATCTTAACTGCACAGGTAGACGCTAATTCATTAAACCCTACCGGGATAGGATTTGGCGCGATGGCGCTTGGTTTTTTCTCCACGAATTACATTGAAAAGTTTACAAACCTTTTGCTGAATCGTTCCCAGGCAGAGACAAAGATCATTCACTCACTGGACACGATCAACCAGGCGCTGGGGACGGAAGTACTCGATAATTATACCGGTCGCGTTATTTACTATTTCGAAGAAGTTGCCTCCGGTAAAAAATATCTTCCTTCACCCCTGATCGGTTTGCAGACGGATGTACGATACAGGTTGATCGTGCAGTTCGAGCCGCTGGATAATTTCAAACCAGTTCTTCCTGAAGAGAAAGTAAACGAACAGGATAACCTTATCCAGATTGTAGATGGAAATGAGGTGGAGCAGGTTACATTCCTGATCAAACCCAATATTGAAACAGTCCGTTTTAGCCCGGCGCGGCAAACACTTATTGTCGATGTAAATACAGTATCGGACCGGTCGTCTTTTTACTTTTTATTACCCGGAATCGCGGAAACTGAAATCGGCGAAGTTGATCAAGTTGAATGCTGGATAGAAATTTCGCAGAAAAACAGGCTTGTATCCGTATTTCATTGCATGCTAACATTTATTTCAACAAACAACCAGGCCAGTGAAAGCCGCCAGGATCAGCATTGAATTATTGAGCAGTGGCAACAGCTCAAGCCTTGTAATTACGGTGTTCAATGAACACCCGGTTATCATTCCGCTAAAAGAACATATCACACTGGCGAACATCGACTCGTATCGACAAAACTTCTCAGAGAAGATACTCGAATTACAACGATTTGCGGGAGTGAAATTGTATTTCAACCCGGCTCACAGCTTCGACGTTCTGCAGAAACTGCACCAGCATGGACGCACATTGTTGTACCGGCTTTTTGAGCGGGAGGATATTACTGAGCTGTCTCGTATTTTTCAACGCGCGCTTGACTTTTTCAATTCGACACAATTGTTGCAGCACGCACACCTGATAGAGATCAGGCATCGCGATATCTGGTGGATCCCTTTTGAATATTTTCCATTGCTTAATATGTCGGAACCCGTACGGGAAGAATCCGGCAATCTAATGCTGGTTGCAACACGCTTTATCGGCTTTGCCGCACTGGTCAGGCGCGTTAGCACGAAGCCTAAAGTAGCAAAACAATCACAACAGCCGCTCAACTGTGATGGAAAGATAACTCGTGATACAAAAGTACCGTTACGTTTCTTCCGCAACCGTTCAATTCCTACTGCTGCGAGTGACGAAATTTTCTTTTCGCGCCTGCCGGATATTGAATTACGCAATAACTGGCCAAGTAGCCGGCTTTCCCGGGAAACATTTATCGCAGAACTTGGAGAGCAACTATATTTCGCCAAGGATAGCCGATACGCTGAGCAATCTATCGACGCGATCGTGCATTTCCTGTGTCATTGCGAAACCAATAAAGTGGGTCATCGCTATCGTATGACCCTGACACAAGAAAGGCCCTGGTATTCGAGAAAATTTCCGCCGCAAACCATTCTTGTCGATGAACTATACAATTACTTTTCTCAATGCCTTGAACGTGACGAAACAAAGCACTATCCATTGGTTTTCCTGAATGCTTGCGGGTCAGGAAGAATCTCGCCGGCACAAATTGACTCATTTCCACAAATGTTTATAGACAACAGGAACAGGGGTGTGATCGGAACAGAAACGACGATCCCCACACTTCTTGCTTCGGCTTTTGCACAAAGCTTTTATCACAGTTTTTTTGAAGGAGATTCGCTTGCCTTCTGTATCCAGAAAGCAAAATGGAAAATAATGGAGAATCATAACAATCCCCTCGGAATTCTCTATACAGTATATGCAAATCCAGATCTTCATATCAGCTTAAAAAAGTGACCGACCGCCCCAGTCTGCAAGACCGAACACCGATAAAAACCAGCCATTCGTATGCATGCTGAAAAGGATAGAACTTCACGGAACGGCTAAGCCAGCGTCCGATCACCAAAGACAGATCTTGTCATCTACTGTCATTCTTAAGATCACGCCGGAAAATACTTATTCAACACTTTCCCATTTTTATACGACACCGAACTATCCAGCTTCAATACTTTCCTCTCCTTAAAAATAGAAAGTCCTTCCCCTATTGCCACAGGATTTGTGATAATGTAATATTCATCCACCAGGTCTGCACGGATCAGTGAGCTTACAAAATCCGCTCCTCCATAAACCATGATATCTTTACCCGGTTGCTGTTTCAGCGCCTTCACAGCTGTTACAAGGTCACCGTTCTCCACTTCAATATTCCGACCCTTGACCTCCGTTTGTGTTTTGCTGAAAACGATCTTCCGGTGATTCACCATCAACTGAGCCAATGGTTGCTCAGGACTATCCGGCAGGTTATCGACAACGTTCTCCCAGTGTTTGACAAACTCCGGTGTCATCTTGCGGCCAAGCAGGATGGTATCGCAGGTGTCTGCAAGTTCAATTACTTTCAGAAAGGCGGATGGGTCTTTTTCGGCATTAGGGAGCCAGATCCAATCTAATTGTCCGTCAGGGCCAGCCACAAAACCATCGATGGTTGTTTGAACCTGTAGTTTTAATTTTCGCATGGAAATCGTTTTTTGAGTTGATTTTTTATACTCAAATATCTGTATAATGTTTTTGATGGGAAGGGTGGATACGCGACTAAAGAGTGGGGCATTTGCGGAGCGGACAGTAACAGAAGGTTCCCGCGGACTTACACAGGTATGTGGCGTGTGAATACGGAGATGAGCCACGCCGGTAAAGAATTATCTGCGCATCTGCGCATTGATCTGTGAAATCTGCGGGAACCTTACGCCAGCCGGTCTCAACATTTTGAAGAATGGTCATGAATATGCATACGCAAGTCATATCTTTATCGCATGCGTAACCGTCTTATTTTCCTGGCCATTATCTGCTTATCACAGCAACTGGCATTCGCCGCCATTCGCATCCCTTTCCGCTTCAAGAACGGATTGATCATTGCAGACTTCAATCTCAACGGTAAAAACAAAATACCTTTTGTTTTTGACACCGGTGCGTCTACCACTGTCATCGACTCTACAGCTGCGCAGGCACTGCAAATGAAAGCAGAAGGGCGTCAGACCAGTATTGGCGCAAGTGGGCCTGTGTCACTACCTGTAATTTATGGTCAGCATATCCTGCTTGCAAAAGATGAAACAGTTAATCTCACGCAATGTGTGGTGGTTAACCTTCAGGCATTGCGCGAACGAAACGGCGAAGATTTCTTTGGCATTATCGGCTATGATCTTCTAAAGAACTATTTCACATCGATCGATTATGACAGGAAAGACCTGATCTTCGATACGAAACTTCCGGATGCATTGAATGGATACAGCAAACTGCCATTCACGTTTGGGAACAGCATTACCATACCACAGCTCCCCCTCGCCATCACCCTGTCAGGTGGAAAAAAACTGGAAGGATCTGTGTTTTTCGACAGTGGTGCCGCATTAACATTGCTGGTCAACTCGCCTTTCAAAAAAGATAATCTTTCCGCAGATGTGATCGGAAAAACGATCGTATCTAAAAGCCGCGATCTTTCCAAAGAAAATCTGCTGGAAGAAACAGCGATCGAATCGATACAGTTGGGTGAGTTCAGGTTTGCTTCATTACCGATCAGCCTCTCTTCCGATCAGCAGGGCGTGAGTGCCTATAAAGGATATCTTGGCATACTCGGCAGCAAGATCATCAGCCGTTTCAATGTTGTACTGGACTACAGGGAAAAAGTCATTTACCTGAAACCCAACCAGCTTTATGCAGCTGCATTTGAGTTTCCGATGGGCGGCTTACGCTTTAAAAAGATCAATGGAAAAATATTCGTCGCCAGTGTCGTGGAAGGAAGCCCCGCTGCTGAAAAAGGATTTAAAGAAGAACAGGCGATCTATTCTGTAGATGGATATAGAGGCAGTGATCTTGACAGGATCAATAAATTACTGCAACAGGAAGGAAAGACGATCGTGATCACGATCTCTGCGAATGGACAACATCGTGATGTAGAATTGAAACTGCAGCGCTTGTTGTAATTGCCACACCCGGTAAGTCATAGCGAGCACTATTGCGCAGTATTTATTTTTTATAAGTAAGTTCCTCTTTACGCTCCATGCATCCTCCTGGCAAAAAAAAGAGTTGCCTTACGGGGCAACTCGGTCTACCTTAAACCTTAGAACCAAAAACTATTTTGGATATATGCCAATGTTTGGATTCACCTGAACAGGCGCCGGAGTAAATACACCTTTGAACGGACCTTCATTGAACTCGATGCTCGGCTCCATCCCGGAATTGATACCAAAACGCCAGCCTACTTCACCACTGGCCGAGCCATTGTCCATCACGCCCGTTTTACTTAAAGCTGGCGGTACGGTATACCCTGCGGACAAACCTGCTCCGAATTTCATTCCCATATCATAGATACCGGTCTTACCGTCATGTGTGATATAAAAGGTCTGGCTGAGTTTAAGTTTGACATTTCCGACAAAACCCAGGTCACCTTTTTTACCTTCCAGATCAAGACCGATACCGATGCTGAGGGTAGATTGCTTTGTTCTGAAATTCTGGCTGAAGCTGAATAAGGCCCCTTCACCGCCTTTAATGGTGATCGATTCACAGTTCACATTTACCTTTCCAACAATAAAGGGAAGATCGATATTCACAGGACATTTGAAATTCCATTTAGCCGCTAAACTCATGGTATCCGGAGAATGCCCGATCGGTATGCAGGAGGAGGTTAGTGGTTCGGGGGGAGTCAGTTCCCGCAGCCTGCTTACATATTGCGCAGCCGCGCCATAAAAAGCCGCGTTACCCATCGCTTCGTTGGGTGCAGACAAAAATCCTGCACGGGAATATTCATAGAAGAGGTACAAATAAATGCGCTGTTTCTTTTCACGATGATTCTTTTCTTTGGTACCACGGTCGGCAATGTATTCGTTAGTGGCCTCATCAACCTTTACACACATTTCCTTCCTGAGTTTATCTATCTCCACGCAGCCTTTTCCGTTTCCTTCGCCGCAGGGTATTTTCTTTATCCGCTCGAGATAACTTTGCCGGATGCTTTCGGCTTTTTTCCGGTAGGATTCTGCGAGTTGTTTTTGCTCCTGCTCGTATTTTGGTTGATTGGTTTGTTCATCATCCAGCATATGGTTCAGGTAGGCTACACGCTTGGGCATCGTCCGGGCAGTCATTGCCGCGAATGTGCGGCCTGTTGCCATGGAAGCCATTTTGCGCGGATCATTCATGATGCTTTTCATCATCTGCTCCAACTGGCGCGTACCTGCTTTTTCATATTCACTTTTGACGGGGCCCAGTTTTTCCCGCTCTGCATCCAGCTTCTCCCGGAAACTTGCTTTCTCTGCAATCACCGCTTCAGCATCTTTAATGGTCATTTGTGCGCGGGGTAGCTTGAACTTGTATTCATTGAAGTAGTCCGGTAATTCCGGCTCTCCCGTATAGCCTTTATATTTATCTGCCATACCGGTTTCTTCCAGGATCTCCATGGCTGTTTCAGAATAACCACCTTCCAGTGAGGCGGCCGCGTATTCAGCTGCTTTAGCGGTATTTCCTTCTGCCTTTGCGATCTGGGCTAGAGTATTGTTTGCCTGAGGATGTTTGGAAACCCTGGCTGCCCGTGTCAGGTGCGTTTTTGCAGTATCTTTTATTCCCAGGGCAGCGTAGGCCTGGCCCATATTATTGGCAACAAGTGGATCTTCCGGGTTTTTGGTAACGAGATAACGAAGAATGGGAACCGCTTTTTCAGGAGCTCCGCCAATGATCAGTAATGCGCTTAGGTTATTCAGCATCAGGCCGTCGCTCATGTCCTTTAAGCAGGCTTGGGCCATTAATGCCATCGCTTCCATGGGTGACTTTGCAAAATACCAGCCGTATACAGATAACTGATGCAGCGTTGCTTTGTCCTTATACCGCTCAGTCATTTTTGCGATCTCTTTTTTCTCCCCGTCGCTTGATTTCTCGATGATCTTTTTATAGATCGCTTCAACATACTCCTTCAACTCAATTGAAGTCATCGTTTTTTTAGGAATAGTGGCAACAACGGCAGTGTTGGGTTTAGGAAATTCCGGCGCCATAGAAGCGGCCATCATCCCATTTTTCTGTCCCTCCTCGATACGCTTTTGCGCCTCTTGTGCGATTTTTTTTATCTCAGCACCGTTCGGCATATTGTCCAGCTCTTTCATGTGCTCCTGCAACAACTTCATATCCTCTTCTGAAATATTTTGTTTTTTGTCTTTCTTCTGGGCAAAAGTGCCGGAACTGAAGCAACAAAGACACAGGGCGAAGAGAACGGATCTTTTCAGAAAATTCATTTTAACAATTTCAGCGAAAATTGATAAAAACAACAGGCGGGGAAAGGACAACTGAGGTGAACCGGAAGATGTGATAGCTGAACGTGCAAAATCGGATGCCGAGATCAAGGGCCGTCAACTTCTTTACCCCTAAAAGTTAGGGCAGGTTTTCGGAGCCGGGATCATATCTCTATAAGGTTGAGGAGGAACGCAACCGACGCGGCAAAACAGCCAGTGAATATTTTGTGTTTCCCTGCTCACCGTGCATCGCCGCGTCCGGTACCTTCTCCTGCGCTGATAGTGAGTCTTCGTTTTACCATTCGTCCCGCATATTCCTTAACTTGCTTTTACGCCTTATCTCTCTTCAAACCCACATCCAGATAACTGATGAAACGGCAATGCTATTTATCCTTCCGGGTATCAAAATTCCTGTGCGCTGCTATAATGACTTTTGCTTCAGAAGCAGGATCAGCACAGCAGCTGGTATTGGAACCCGCCATGCCCGAACGCGGGAAAGCAGTGAAAGTCATATTCACCCCCGCAATCGATACGAGTGGGCAAAACCTTATTACACAAGCGGACACATCTGTAACGATGGTGTTTTCCAGTTCCAACTTTTACAATACAGCCTATCGTTTACCAATGCAGCGGGTGGGCAAACAATGGACTGCCACTATTTATCTTGATCCCCGCTATGCGTCCTATGCCACCTTCACGCTGGAAAGCGGCGCCCGCATTCAAAAACCCGCAAAGAACAAGCATTATGAAATACCGGTTTATGCTAACGGCATCAGGGCGAAAAACAGTTTTCTCTATGAGAACTATAGCCTTCCATCACAAATAGGGAAAAGTCCCGAGGTTCCCCGGCTACAGCGCGAACTGCTGGAAAAAGAACTTGAACTGTACCCGGATAATTATGAAGCGAAAGTCAGGCTGCTGCATAACAAGATGAACAGCACTGATGGTGAAGAAAAAGAACAATACCGTCAACAGGCCTTAAAAGTGATCGCAGATAATTTTTATAAAGAACCGGGGAATGCCGGTCTGCGTGATAAAACAACCATGGGTTACCTTATCATTGGAGAGAAGACAAGAGTTGACTCCATCCGCCAGGTGATCAAAACAAACTATCCGAATACGCCAGCTGGTTATGAAATGCTTACCTCAGAAATTGAAGAGATCGAAGACAAAGAGGAAAGAAAGAACAAGGCAGAAGCATTGCTGAAGGCGACACCCGCTGCGAACCTGGAAAATGTACTGGATCTGCATCAGATACTCGCTACGTACTATGCGGAGGCGAAAAATAGCCGGAAAGTCCGTTACCATCTTTCGCCATTCAAACCAGACACCACGCCTTATTACGGGCCGACGTTGCTTAAATGGTCGAAGATGCTGCTTGATAACGGCATTCTTCCTGATACAGCACTCGCCTATACCGAACGTGCGTATTCACTGGCTGCTCGCTTTCCAGCTGGTGTAATTCGTTACTGGCCGGAAACGGGATATGTACTTCCTTACGTAGATCCTGCCGTAAAAAAACAAGCAGAGCAGGCTGCCCGTGCCAATAGTCTTTCACTGAAGGCGTTGATCCTTCAAAAGAAAGGCGATCAGCAAAAAGCAAAGGAGGCATTGCAGAAAGCACTATCCTTATCCGATGACGGAAAGACCCTGGAATATGCCGCCGCCTATTATCGCGTAAACAAAAACTACGAAAATGCTTACCAGCTTTCGAAAAAAATGGTGATCAATAACCAGGAGGATACCGCCGCTCAAAGATTGATGTATGAAGATTACACAGGCTGGAAAAAAACAGAGGAAGGCTGGACAAAAGAAATGAAAGAAGTGGGAGAGCAATGGAAAACGTCCATCCTGGCTGCATTAAAAAAGGAACGGATCAACAAAGCATTACCGGTAATGGCCAATCTCGTTACTATCAAAGGAGAACCGGTCACTCCGTCAGCCATGAGCGGAAAGATCGTGGTGATTGATTTCTGGGCCACCTGGTGCATTCCCTGTATGAAGGAAATGCCGTATCTGCAGTCGGTATATGACCGGTACAAAGACAATCCAAAAGTGATGTTCATGGTAGTGAACAGCGGATCAGGCAATACGCTACAGGATGCGCAGAACTGGAATGGAAATAAAAAGTACAGCTTCCCGGTATTTTATACCGATGACAAGATGCTTGCGGAAAATTTCGGATTTGGAGTGATCCCGGCCACGTTCATCACTTCCACGGACGGGAATATTAAGTTCAGGAATATCGGTTTTGAAGGTCCGGCAATAGAATATAAACTGGCGACGGCAATTGAGTTGTTATTGTCTGAAACAAATGTACACTAGTACCATTTTATGTTACCTGCAATATTCCTCTTTATAAATCCTTTTGTCACATCTTTCCTTTAAACGTTGCGTATATCGCCATTGCATGACCGTGCCCCAGTTCGAATTCTTCCTTAAGCCAGTTAGTTATTTCTGTTGCTTTTACTGCGGGACTCAATTTGCCTTTTTCTACAAATCCTTTTTTCTCTGCGAGTTTTTTAAAGTCAGCAGGCGTTTTGCCTGTCTTTGCCTTGATGTTGTCAATATATGCCTGAAATGACATGGAAGTTATTATTTTAGTAATAAGATATTTTACGAAGCCTGTGCATTTTTTACCGAAGAACATTTTTTACTATCCTGGCAGCAGGCTATTTTTTGCTGGTCATCTTCATTGTACCATGGGCATAGAACGGCAGGAAACCACTGCCAACATAAACTGGAGCCGCCGCTCAATTAAACGACTGCCGGAATTCTCCCGGTGATAAATTCGTTTTTGATTTGAACAGCTTGCTGAAAGATTGCGAATGCTCAAACCCTAACTCATAGGCAATTTCACTCACTGACAAACTTGTCGTCGACAATTTCTCCTTCGCTTTTTCGATCAGCTTCTCATGAATATGATGCTGCGTACTCTGTCCCGTCAGCACTTTCAATAAACTGCTGAGATAATTCGGAGACACTGCCAATTCTTCTGCAATAAACTGAACAGATGGCAACCCTTTGCTCAATAATTCTGCATTATTGAAATAACGATCAAGCACGTCTTCGAGCCTGGTCAAGAGCTGATGATTATTGATCTTTCTTGTAATAAACTGGCGCTGATAAAACCGTTCGCAATAATTCAGCAGTAACTCGATCTGCGCCACAATGATGTTCTGGCTGAATTTATCAATATTCGAATGATATTCATGCTGGATATTCTCCATTATCCCCTTAATGACCATTTCTTCTTTTTCCGACATGAACAAAGCTTCATTCACTGCATATCCGAAAAAATCATACTGTTTTATTGTTTTGGCAAGCGATGTATTCCATAAGAAATCTGGGTGAAAGAACAGGAGGATACCTGTCGGCTTCACAACGGGCTTATCCACTGTTATATTGATCAACTGGCCCGGAGAAACGAAGGAGATCAATCCTTCGTCAAAATCATACTGTTGCTGACCATAGCGGAACTTTCCATTGATGCCCCGTTTTAAACCGATCGAATAGAAATGCTGAATCCAACTGATCTCTTTTTCCGCGGTGGCATAATCTACCAGGCCGTAGTCAACGACGCTTACCAGCGGATGCTCGGGTTTCGGCAGACCGCTCATCTTATGAAACTCGCTGATCGTATCAAATTGAAATGTTTGCTTTGGCTTCATAATAACAGTAAGGTGAAGATACAAAATGATGAAATAACGAGCACTGTTTCCGGCGCGTACACCGCGTCTGCCACATTCTTCCTGCGGCTTTTGCGCACGGGGATCAACAGGAATTACACGACCGGTCTGAAGCACCTGGCATCAAACCGGTCGGGATAATTCACCCACTGATCAGAAGTCTGTTGACCGGCTCACCCCTTCATATTTTTTCAATTCGTCACCGATGGCGCTCAACTGATTTTCTGCCATTCCAAACGCATCGCTTCCCAGGAAAAGGTGTATGGGTTTTTCATCTCTTTCTGCTACTTCGATCAATGCTGCTGCCGCCTTTTCAGGATCTCCGGGCTGATTACCTGGAATTTCATGCTGATGCACAGCCTCTAACTGACGGGCCTCTACATAGGCATCGATAGGATTTTTAGGCAGGTTCAAGGAACCTTCCAGTAGAAAGTTAGTTTTGAAATAGCCGGGATAAACCACCGTAGCGCTCACGCCAAATGATTTCACCTCAGCAGCAAGCGACTCGGTAAATCCTGCCACGGCAAATTTGCTGGCGCAATAAATTCCCCAACCGGGAAAGCCTGCAAAAAATCCTCCTATAGAAGAGATATTGAAAAATGCGCCGGATCTCTGCTCCCTCCAGTAGGGCATTATCTTGCGGATCACATTCAAGGAACCAAATACGTTGACATCGAAATTCTGGCGCGCTTCTTTATCTGTCAGCTCTTCGATAGTTCCTAACTGACCATAACCAGCATTATTCACCACCACATCTATGCGTCCAAAAGACTGGATCGCTTTTCCGATGGCAGTTTCCACACTCTGTTCGTCCAGCAGATTCATTTCTAAGGGAAGGAAAGAGGAAGATGCGCCAACTTCCCTGGTGATCGCGTTGAGATCGCGTGTAGTGGCAGCTACCTGGTAGCCTTCTCTGATCAATGCCTTTACCAATGATAAACCCAGACCTTTTGATGCACCGGTTACAAACCAGACTTTGTTCTTTTTCATATTTTTTGATTTTTGATGTTGCTCATTTTGACAACACAAAAATCAAAAGGATTCACTCCGCAGATGTAACCAAATCTAAGGTTGTTGTAGCCGATTCTATAGTTCAGGAAGAAAGACCAGTCGCTTTACATTTATACATGGAAATAATCCGGCCGATCTTCGCTGATAGAAGCCCCCAGACAAGCAGACAAATCTTTTCAGAAGTGACTACTTGCGAATCTGCAGGTCTATTCGCGGAGATCGGCGGAATATTTCGATTTAACGAAGCGGATGAGAGATCTTACCGTCGTTACCATTTCGCGAGATACTCCTCCAGCCGGTCCAGCGTCTCTTCAATACCTGCCACCATGCCCATTTCCTTCACCTGCTGAAGATCCTTCTCAGATGCATAGCGGGCAGTGCTCGTTACAACTGTTACGCCATCTTTTTCGGTGAACTCGTTGCGGATATTTGCAGACGGCATAGAAGAATTCACGTTTCCATCCTTATCAGAAAAGTGATCCTGGTAAACGATCAGATCGGATTCTTTGATCTCACTAAAGGTAGCCAGTCCCCAGGCTTCCGCGCCATCCGGTCCTTTCATGCAATAATGCCAGCGGCCACCCGCCCGGAAGTCCATTTCGCATTCATTCACAGGCCATTCGCGCGGCCCCCACCAGTTTCTTAAATGTTTACAGTCTGTATATGCTTCAAACACTTTTTCTTTTGGAGCATCAAACTCCCGTGTCAGGACCATATCAGTCCCCTGGGTTTCTACTTTTAATTGATGTTTGGTCATAGTCAAAGTTTTTATAACTTATTTTACGGCCAATATCATACCTGTTTGAAGGCGGGAAACATGTTTCGGGAAAGATGCGGGAATTTGATCCATGATGATCATAAGATCCCATTTTAACTATTCATATATTTCCACACGCCATCACGGTAATTTTCACCAACCGGGACCTCTTTGCCTCCGACCACTACGCTACTGCGTTCAACCCGGTCTGCCTTTGTAATATTAACCAGGTACGAGCGATGCACTCGCAAGAAGGTATCACCCGGCAAAAGTTCCGTCAGTGACTTCATCGTGAGATGCGTGAGAAGGCTTCCCTTTGTAGTTTTGATCATGATATAATCTTTGACTGACTGAGCATACAGCAGATCTGCATGCATTACTTTGATCAGTTTTCCGGACACTTTGAAGTAGGTATACTCTTTTTGTTCAGGCTTCTCATCCGGCAGAATACGCAACAACTTTTGCATGCTCTTTTCGAACCGCTCATAACTGACCGGTTTCAATAGATAATCCACGGCATCCAGCTCAAAACCAGTGTGCGCATATTCTGTATAGGCCGTTGTAAAAATAACCCTGGGAGGATGTTTGAGAGATTGCAAAAAATCAATTCCGCTGATCGAAGGCATGCGTATATCCAGGAACATCAGGTCAACCGTTTCTTTATGCAGCACATCAAATGCTTCCAGTGCATGAGCGCACTTTGCCACAATGGCTAATTGCCCGTAGCGCAATATGTGCGCTTCAAGTACTTCCTGCGCCAGTGGTTCATCATCAACAATAATACACCTGATCATTTCAACTCGATATTTAAGTTCACTTCATATTGACCTTCTCCTGCTGTCACATTCAACTGATACGAACCTGCGTACAAAAGATCTAATCTCTTCCGCACATTCTCCAGGCCGATCCCTTTCTCTTTTTGCTCTGTGTTAGCGCCGGCTACCGTATTCCGCACCTGCAAATTCAACTCCTTATCCTGCACATAGATCACGATCAGAACTTCTGCCTGATAAAGACTTTCTCGCGCACCATGTTTGAATGCATTTTCGACAAAAGGTAACAAAAGCAGGGGTTCAATGGTCACCCAGCTAACATCCCCCTGCACATCAAAAACAATGGCAACATTATTGCGATGCCGGATCTTCTCGATCTCCACGTAATTGGAAAGAAAATCAATTTCCTGCTTCAGTGACACTTTGTTTTCCCCTGATTGATATAAGATATACCGCATCATCTCCGACAGCTTCAAAACCATCGGCCCTGTATCAGGCGATTGCTTGATCGCCAGCGCATAAATATTATTCAATGTATTAAAAAAGAAATGAGGCTGAACCTGTGCCCTCAGGTAATTCAACTCCGCAAGCAGTTGCTGCTCCTTCAACTCTGTCACTAACTTCTCTTGCTTGAGCGATCTGACCATGTAAGCAAAAAATATGATCGGCAAACACCTCGATGAGAGCATGTAGGCATAGATGACCTTGAAGTTGTCTTCGCTCTTGTATTGCCTGGCCGCTAACTTCCTTAACTCTTCAGACAAAAATGGAAGATAAATGGCTGAATAGTTTGCGATGTAATGATTGTAATAATGGATCACCGGAACAAACAACAACAGACTGACAAAAACCCATAAAGGCCTTTTAGCCTTTACCAATGGCTTAACGCAAAACCAATAGTAAGCACCATACAGTATAAAATGAAAGGTGCCGAACGTGAGCCTGTACTCCAGGGCACCCACAAAGCTGCGTTTGCTGTCTTCGTAAATGGTATATTCTACATCACTTAAAATAGCTATAAAGTAAGTGAACGAACACACCATGAGTACCTCCATCCAGAAATACTTATCTCTCAGTTTTTCGCGCCAGTTGATAGACATACGGCAAATTAAATGAATAGCCATTCACTTGACCGTTCTGATTCGATTAAACCGGCTTTTTTTTCGATAAAACCGGCCCTGTCTAATTGTTCTTTGGATTGATCTAATGCCTCTTTTTAAACGGACTATCCTCTTTATGTTTGAAAAAATAACAGCCATGTCAACAACAGCCAAACTCCTCCTTTTCATCTTCTGCCTGCTTGCAAATAGTACATTTGCCCAAACAGCAGAAGAGGTCTTTAAAAAGGTATCATCAACGCTTGAAAAACTGACGAAGATCCGGTATGATTCATATCGTGAGATCAACAATAAACGGGACGACTACTTCGCAAAGAATTCAGGTACCAGTTACTTCGAGTATGACCCCGCAAAAGAAGGGACACTTTCCCGGTTCCAGATGCAATCAGACAAAACTTCCCAGGTTTATAACGGAACAGAGTATTACATTCTTTTCAACAACGACAAAACGTATGAAGGAGGAAAGCGAAAAACATCGTCATTTAGCTCTCTATCCCTGATCTACAACTCCATCACAACATTGAAAGTCGCACTGCCATTGATCACAAGCGACTCCTCGATCCCGAAATCAGTAAAGGATACAGCAGTCGACGGCAAATCATTCAGGCTTTTAAAATTTGAATTATATAAAAAAGCCATCGAGTTCCCCGGAGGCTTTGTTTCATTCGATGCAGACGTAACACGCTACTACGAATTACTGGTTGATCCGGCTTCTAATCTACCTTATATGATCATCGACCGCAACAGCATAATGAAAGATCAGTATCATACTAAAACCATTTTCACCAATATTGATACGAAACCGGTCGCGTCACTATCAAAGTTCTGGTTTATATCTGACTACAAGGGATACACTTTAAAGGTCGAAGAACGGCAGCAACCGATGATCGCCCGGGGAAGCAAAGTTCCCGACTGGAAGCTGGCGATGTTAAATGGGCAACAGGCAGATACTCTTCAATCGGCATCGCTGAAAGGAAAGAAAACAGTAATGGAATTCTGGATAAAAAATTGCGGATACTGCATGCTGGCCTTTCCTGAAATGAAAGAACTCCATAAAAAATTCGGGAGCAATACAAATATCGTTTCTATTAATTCGTATGAAGAGCGCGATGACGTCAATTTTTTCTATAATCGCGAGAAGCCGCAATACAATATGGTTTACGGAGGAGAAAAGCTGGCTACGAAAGTTGGCATCTACAGTTATCCGGCCGTTATTATAACCGATGAAACGGGAACCGTCATCTATACGAGCCGGGGATTTGATAAAAAGGAAATTGAAAAAGTGCTGGAGCAGTAATGCCATTATAGTCGGGTCATACGACCGCTAATCGTGTTCCCTTCCGTCCTCTCCGCCTCCGCTAAAACTATACGGAAGGCAGAGAGGACGGAAAATTTTATATACAGGCATGTGGATCGAACGCTCAGCATTGTTCAAAAAACGGAGTCATCCTGTTGCCTACAATTTATCCTGCGCCCGGAAAACCCAGGTTGGAGCATAATTGATCTTTTGACGAAGAAGCTGGTTTAATTGCGCGGCATGATGCTGAACATGTCTCATATTATAGAGAAGTATTTCCAGCAGTGCATAGTCCATATCGCCATACTTTTCCACCCACCTTGATCCAAGCGATTTATCCGTAATCGTCCGTATTACAAGCTTGCACTTGTTGCGCAACTGATCTGCATAACCGAGCAGCTCCGTTTTGGAGTAGAGGCGGTCAGGTAACATATCGCCGATAACACCTTCCGGAATCGCTCCAGGATCAGCAAAAGTAAATGGTAATGGCGAAGTGAATTTCCGTGAGGGATCAGACAGGTAATAGTCGAGCATCAACAATGCATGGTAAGCATTGTAAAAAAAACGTGTATCCGGATTGTCTTTATCTTCCGGCCACAACGTGATCGCATTTTTCACCATATCAATGGACGCACCGAACTGTGACCAGAGAAAGTCTTTAACATGATCTACGGTTGTATTTGCATACGTATGAATCCAGTCTTTGATCGTTGAAAGGAATGCAGCGTGTCCCGGCAGTTCATTCAGCGGCACTTCAGTATCGGCCACCTTATACTCGATATCAAATTGGGGGAGATACTCGCTGGGGGATTTCCCGGTTTCATTAACCTGCAGTAGGATCTTCTTTCTCTTTACATCCTTCCATACTGTAATCTGAAACTCTCTTTCAAACGCCAGACACATTTCTGCACCTATCTGTTCAAATGAATATTCACGCGATCCGGCAACCTTTGTCATCATCGTTTTCACGTCAATCTTACCCGGATCATTACCCTGACTAACTTCCGTCTTTGACATCGGATCACCTTCTCCGGGAACAGGCTTCTCCCCTGATTTTTTACGCTGGTTCATAAAAGAATAATTAACAATACAGGCGATGACGCCCGGAATTTTTGCAACAATCCACATAAACAAATGAAGATAACGCGTTCTATTTACGCATCTACACTCCCATTACGGGTACTCATACACTGATTTTCCGGCATCATCTGGTTTCCAAAATCCCATTCCTGATTTTTGGTATCTTAGTTCTACTGAATTTACTTAAATGAACAAAGACATCAAAAAATATAATGACGAGCAGGAACCCGATGATGCAGCAATATGCAATGCCCTGGCAAAGGAAATAGATAAGCATTTACCGGAAGCTGAAAGTAAGATCTGGCATCGTCATCCGGTTTGGTTCCTGGAGGGAAATCCCGTAGCGGGTTACAGCAAATTGAAGGGAAGTGTTCGTTTACTATTCTGGAGCGGACAATCTTTTGATGAACCGGGCTTAAAACAGGAAGGAACTTTCAAAGCAGCAGAAGCAAGATATACCTCGAAGAAAGAGATCGATAAGGAAGACCTTGCCCGTTGGCTGCAGAAAGCAAAAACAATTCAATGGGATTATAAAAATATTGTCAAAAGGAAAGGCAGGCTGGAAAAACTCGTATGGCCTGAATAACGGCGCAAGCCGTCGGATATCGCCAGGCAAGATAAACGTATGACCTTGTCTTGCGAGAAGAGTTAACCCCACCGGGAACGGTAGCTAGCTTTGCTCAAGGTTGACCACAAATCGCAACCGTCTTAAAAAAGCGGTATCGATATTGGCTCTGCTTCTCGTGTTCACGACAACAATCCCTCCGAACTCCTCCAACTTTTTTAAGAAGGCATTGATCTCAATATTTGCATACCGGTCATGAGCATCTTTCACTGCTGTTCTTTTCCCAAATAATGCATCTGCTTCATCAAAATACACTACGGCCTTACTGGGATCCGCCGCGCTGAATAATTTTCCCAGGTTCTTTTCCACTTCAGCTACATGACCGGAAATAATTCCGGAGAGATCCACCCGCAGCAGATTTAACCCGGCTTCCTTTGCGATCGATTCGGCAGCAAATAATGAACGCTGCTGGTCTTTTCCCTCCAGTAATATCAGGTTCTCCTTTGTGTTGAATGCGGCATTTTTGTTTTGACGCAGTTGCTCTAATACCGGTAGCAATTGTTCTTTGCTTAACTTCTTTTCTGGAAGATCATTCGGATCGGAATTTTCCATCCTGATCTTTTTACCGGGCGCGGCTTTACGTATTGACTTCATACGGCGATCTTTTCCTGAAAATACAAAAAGCCCGAATCAATCTTTCTGGTCGGACGATAAAATGTGAAACAGCCAAGGCGGTAACACATGGCGTTGCGCCAGGGGCGACCGTATTTGATAAGAATGATTTTTCGCCGCCTGGGCGAAGACTAAAAATCCGGAAATGGTTGTTACACCGATCTTCCGGACTTACGCTGCGGTTTCTCTCACTTTCTTAACGCCAGTTGGATCGCCTTCTCTACAGGAAAAAGCATTCCTTTTTGCTCATCAATATTTAATTCATTTTTCAATAACAGCGGCGGCTGCGCCATAAATTTTGGCTGTTCGCCATAATGCGCCTGTGCCGCGTGAACAATAAACGGATGGCACAGGTAGACCGTTCCAGCTTTCCCGACAGCGAACGTTTTCTTATGCCCTGAAAGCGCATCGAGTTGTTGTGCGAGTTCTAAAAATGAAAGTCCATCCGGACCTTTATCGGCGAGCAGTCTTGCAACATCAAAATGCGAACCCTCATAGATAACGGTCGGCGCATCCTGTTCAGCCACGTCAGTGTAAAGAACAAGCATCAGCAATGCCCTGCCTTTTGAGTGCAGATTGATACGCCATTCAAAATAGTTGGATAAGTCGGTCCCGGGAAATCCCGCATCAACATGCTTCCCGGTATCTGGTGGCATTTTAGCCGATGGAAATCTGACCGGGAATGTACCTACCGAACGGCAGGGAAGCCATTTGCCTTTTCCCACTAACTCATCAAACATCTGATGTAAATAGTCTCCATTTACTGATCGAACAAACGGGTCACTGTTATACATACCTAAACGGATCACGGGTTCAGTCCATGTTCCAGCATCATTACGATCAAAAGGTATGTCTGCCCATAAAATATCCAATACAGCATTTGCATCTTCCGCGGAAAATGCATTTTCTATTTTCAAAAATCCTTTCCGGATAAAATCATCTTTCTGTTGATCGCTTAATATTCCACTCATAAAAACTGTTTTGCGCAGAAAATCAATATCTGCCTGTGGTAAAGAATAGACATGAGAAGTCACGCCGTAATGGCGTTAGCGCAATTGCGTGAAGGAGAATATTAAAGCATTGGAGTCATCTGCATGGCACAAAAATAGTTAAATCTGCTGAGTACATTCATGTCATGTCATGGCCGATGGCCGATGGCCGATGACCGATGGCCGATGACCGATGGCCGATGGCCGATGGCCGATGACCGATGGCCGATGGCCGATGGCAGAAATACAAATACCTATCAGTGGTAATAACTTATACCCGTAAGCAGCAATCGCTTCAATCTAAATGCGGCACTCGGCCAACGGCCATCGGTCATCGGCCATCGGCCCTCGGCCATCGGTCATCTGAAGGAGCGTATCAAAATCTCCATTTCTTCGTTTATTTCCCGGATCAGAGAATCACTTCGCAAATTAAAGTGTGTGCCGCCTTTGATTATCCGGGGATAGATCGACAGGCCGAACGCTTTTGTTTTCCGGTCGAACGCTTCAACTGCATCATTCAACAAAAAATTATCTGCGTCGCCTGCATATATCTTAACAGGCCCGATCATCTTTTTTTTCAAGTCGTCTGCATGCTTTTGTACATACAGGGCAAGGTCATAAGGCTTCCAGCTTTGTGCTACACGGAAGTTAATTTTACCATTCCGGTCATAAAGTTGAGCGGGCTTTCCGTATTTGTCCGGCAATCCAAACTCGGCCTCAAAAGATTGTTGCTGCCCTCCCTCTCCATCAAAAGATTCTTTGATAGCTCCCTCACGGATGGTTGAAAGGAATTTTCCTTCCGTTAAATAAATTCCCCGTTCTTTTCCCTTCTCATCAATAAAGGCATTCTTATCGTTATAGATATTGATACCGGTGAAGTTTGAAAAGTCTATTGGGTCAGGAGCTGTGATCCACGCACCACCGATCTTTGCAGGAAAATGAAGGGCGATCCACAACGCGCCATAACCCCCGCTGCTTTGCCCCTGGATAAATGTCAATCGAGGATCAGCACTCACGCGATAGGTGCGTTGAATATACGGCATCAGTTCTTCGATCAGCGCCGTTCCCCACGGACCATTCACTCTTGAGTCTACATATGCATGCAAACCGTATGGAGTTTGATTTTCGGGATTGAGAAATACGAAGATCTTTTCACTTCCCATACCCGCCCCATACAATTTACGGGAGCGCGCTACGGCCGCCTGGTGATGGTTTCCTCCCCATCCGGGAATAACATATACTACAGGGAACTCCCGCTTCGGATCAGTGAAATAAGACGGAGGAAGAAAAACACCTGCTTTATGAAATACATCCATTTTTCTGAAGGCAGATAGCTTTGTTGAAAGCAATACAACCTCCTTCGTGGAATCTGTAACCTGAAATGGCCTCTCCTGGAAAACATTGCTCAGGATCAGCATTCCCTTCACCAAAGAGTCTGACACCTGCATGATCATTTCCTTCCTGGTATATAGATTGCCGGGCGCAGCATTACCTCTTTCACGGGTATTGGTGTCCAGTATGGCGATCATCTTATAGTAGCCGGGCTTTACATCCGCCATGTTCAGGTATTGGGCATGAGCTTTATTGTCAAAGAACTTTCGCTCACCGGCTTTCCAGTCTTTAACGTTAATGGAAAAGGCCGGTTCGTTAAGGGAATGCTCGCCACCAAAGCCACGGGATGTATCCTTTTGCGTATATAACCTCAGCACACCTGTATAAGGGCCTTTAAGAGAAGAGTCCAGCGTCACAGACAGATCATAGCTTCTGCCTTTTGCATTCACTGTTGCCTTCTGTGCAGACGCGTTCATTGTGATCAGCACGAGCAACAACACGATCATTTTCATACTGCATATTTGTACAATTCTATGAAAACGTACCTTCTTTTACAGGCAAACTGGCCGATCCGTCAATTTTCTGTAATGAAACCGCCATTCCGGATGATCAATTTCGGCGCTGCAGGAAAACGATCACAAGGCCTGGCGATCACGCTGTATACTCCACCGGTAGTAAGGAATGTTGGCGAGCAGCCAGGATGCGGCACTGCAAACAAAAACGGAGTAACTGAATGGAGCTCTGTATCCGGCAAAAAGTAACATACTTACCGCAAAGGCAAGTGTCAACAGGGCACTGCCCAGGGCCGCGAGCCGGGTCTTAAATCCGATGATCAGGGCGATGCCGAACACTAACTCCAACACCGTTGCAACAGCCCCGACGATCTGGGCGGCTGACAGATCCAGGTAAGGCATTAACGTATGCGTATAGGCCGTGAAATTATTCCAGTTACCCCATGCGTTGCCGTTTTCACCCTGAAGGCCCAGCCAGCCCAGCCGATCCATTACGGGAAAGATGAATCCAAGGCCTAACGCAAGCCGTAAGAGCATCTGTGGTATATCAAAAATGCTTTTCATTTACTGAATTATGAAGATCATACGCGGAAGGTCGAATCATTCGTCAACACATCATCGCAGTTCGCTATCCTTTATCCGCAGTACCGATGACATTTATCAACGAACTCATTCCTGTGTTTATCCCGCATGATAACTGAATAAAAAATGGTTGCTTCTGCCCGAAGCAACCATTAACCGGTCAGGCGGCGGGAACAGCCAGCCTCACTTCTACGATCGCTCCGTATTGAATGATCGGGCAGCCTTTTGCCAGTTCAACCGCTTCGTCATAGTCATTTGCACGGATAAGGAACAACCCACCGATCGATAATTTATCTTCCGCAAACGGTCCGGAACTGATATGGTTTTTGGTTTTACCGTGAGTAATGACCCTGCCGTCAGCATCCCAGCGTTTGGGGGGTGCCACCAGCCTTTCTTTCGCAGCTATACTTCCGATCCAGTCTTTATAAGGCTGCATGGCTGATTGCATTTGCGCTGCGGTCGGAACGGGATTTTTACTTGTGAGATCCCTGTGGATCACTAAAAGAAATTCTTGCATGTCAATTTGATTTTAAGTTTTAAGAAAATGTTGAGATCACTCAGGAGAGTCCGTCTCCCCGGAGTTAAACAGGAGTGGTTGCTCCGTCATTCGCAGATTTTCATCGAGGTATTCACTTCCTTCACTTTTATCATGAAGATCGGGTTGATAATAGTCAAGCGAAGGCGTATATTCTTTATCGCGCCCGGCCGTATTCGGATCAATATCGTTACTGATAAATTTGCTCATGGTTGATTGGTTGATTTATAAAAAATATTGTTTAAACCAGTATGTTATTTTCAGGCTGCATTTGTGCGGGCACATCCTTCTCCTCTAAAAATTCCAGCAGTTCTATCTCGATCATTCTTGAGATCTGCGAGATAGGCACATCATTCGCACCACCTTCAAATGGATTTTCAGTACTCTCTCCTACCTGTTCCAGCGACACGTACATCCAGGAGATGATGATACTGAACGGGATCACCAGCCATACCATGTAGCCATTCATCAATCCATCTGCCACGCTATTCAACTCATCAAATTCTTTCAGCATGCCATAAGGAAGCAGAAAGCAAAATAATCGCACGAAAAAAGTATTGATGATCGAATATTGCCTTGGATAGGGCGTATCTTTTATGCGCTCACTCCGCCCCTGCAAGGCAAACAGGTCCTTGACTGATTTTTCCAGTTCCATGTATTTACTTATAGATGCGGGCTCCTCTCTGAATATTGCCGTGATCATTTTGCTTTGCATGCCCAGGATCTGCGTGGCAGGATTGCTTTTGGCCAACACCAGTTTTGCTTCGCCGGGTTCGAGATACTTCAGGATCTCGTCTTCCATAAAAGTTTCCCATTCGGGAACACGATAAGACGATTGATATTCTATGTTATGTTTGTAATCCGTCGTTTCCCAGATCCTTGCTTCCCGCATATGGAAGCGCAATGCCGTGAGCCATGCGAGATGTCTTTTGATCAGTTTTCTCCCGGCAGCCTGGTCTTCTATAAAATCCCTGCACATAATGGCCCAACCCCTGCTGTTCGTTAATATCGCCGCCCATACCTGGTGCGCTTCCTGCGTACGGTTATAGGTCTGCGTATTTTTAAAACCAACAATAAATGCCGTGGCCGTTCCTAATAAAGCCACTACCGTCCAGGGAATGCTCACCCATTTCCATCCTGTTACTTCATAAATTATTACGGGAACTACACCCAGTATTATCAATTGATACGTTCTTCTCCTGGTCCAGATAATGAATTCTTTCAGCTTATAAGAACGGCCTACGTGCATTACAGATGATTTATATTGTCCTGGTTGATGGTACAGTGATTCGTTCTGCAACAGTGGGCTTCAGGCACCGTTGCAGCGTCTTTACCGTCACTATGCTTTTTGTAGTTGCTGATCCAGCCACTCTTCCACAGTCAGTTTGCCCAGGCGTGCTCCTGCTGATGGAATGAGGGTATCCGGTTCAAGTTTATAACCGAAATACAGTGCATTTTCATCACCCGTTACCACGCGTTCATCACCCCTGCTTTCCATATAACGTTCACCCAATTCCGCCATACTGAATTTCTCTGGTCCGCCTATTTCAATGATCCCGTTCGTTGGGCTTTCCAACAGGATATCTACAACAAACGAAGCCACCTCTTCCGCAGCGATGGGTTGAATATTGGCTGTTGTTAAATGTACCGTACCGTCTTCGCCGGTCGCAGCAGTAATGGTTGGAAGAAATTCCATGAATTGTGTTGAATGGATGATCGTGTAAGGGATGCCGCCATCTTTGAGCAGGTCTTCCTGCCGTTGTTTTGCCTTGAAATAACCATAACTACTAAGCCGGGCTGTTCCTACAATAGAAAGGATCACATGATGCTTAACAGAAGCATTGGTTTCAGCTGCCAGCAGATTTTTTGTGGCTGTTTCAAAGAAGGATATCGCCGCTTTCTCTTCGAAATCGGGAGCGTTGGACAGATCTACCACAATCGCTGCATTTTTAAAGGCTTCCGCCAGCCCTTCTCCTGTAATAGTATTAACACCTGTTGATGGCGCTGCGGCAATTGCTTCATGACCTTTTTCACGAAGTTTACTTACGACTTTGCTTCCAATGAGGCCTGTGCCTCCGATAACTACGATTTTCATGATCTTGTTTTTTTATGTTTTGATTTATAATGGCGTGTTTCGGTCCGTACCTATATGCCAAACCACATACCAACAGGATAACAGTTTGTCTCACAACAACTTGATTGAAAAGAAGAGAGCTGCTCTTCACTAAATACAGTGAAATCATGCTGCTGTACACTAAATAAAGGGAGCGCTTTTTGAAATGGGCTTTAGTACAAGATTGTTTGGGCTTTACAACAAACAGCATTCAATGTCTGAACAGCGAACTTTGCACTTTAAACATTAAATGGTGAATAGAATGGAACAAAAGAAAAATATCAAAGTACTTGTGACAGGTGGATCAGGCTTTGTTGGTGGTTACTGTATCCTGGCCTTGCTTGATGAAGGTTATGATGTAAGAACAACAGTGAGATCATTAAAGCGTGCTCAGGAAGTAAGGAACAGTTTAAAAAATGCAGGTGCGATCCGGGTAGACGACATAGAATTTGCAGAGGCCGATCTGACAAACGATAGCGGATGGAACGAAGCAGTGCAGGGCTGTACCTATATACTGCATGTTGCCTCGCCATTCCCGATGGTTCAGCCGGATGACGAAAATGAACTGATCATACCTGCGCGTGACGGAGCCTTGCGCGTATTAAAAGCCGCACGCGACGCAGGGGTGAAGCGGGTCGTCTTAACTTCTTCATTTGCCGCGATTGGGTATGGACAGGATGCTAAAGAGCATGTATTTACCGAAAACGACTGGACAAATATCCATGCAGATGTACGCGCGTATATTAAATCTAAAACCATCGCCGAAAAGGCAGCCTGGGATTTTATAGATAAAGAAGGAGATACGCTTGAACTTTCCGTTATTAATCCTGTTGGTATATTCGGACCAGTAATGGGAAAAGACAGATCTACTTCCATCCAACTCGTGGAGGGTGTTCTTGCTGGAGCGATCAGGGAAGACATGCCATATTTTTTCGGCGTGGTTGACGTCAGAGATGTGGCAAGCCTTCATCTGAAAGCGATGATCCTTCCGAAAGCAAACGGGGAACGATTTCTGGCCAGCAGCGATGGAACGATCAGCCTGAAATATATAGCCGATCTCATCCGTGCAGAAAGACCGGCACTCGCAGAAAAGATAGTTGACTTTCCCGCTGCAAGCCCTGAACTGTCTGTACATATGTCAAACCAGAAAGCCCGGTCGATCCTTCACTGGACACCTATTCCGAAAGAAGAAGCGCTGTTGGCAACCGTAGATAGCCTGGCACAGCATTCCTAAAAAAATATCCATGCAAGCATTGAACCCTCCGGTCATACAAACAAGTTGCGATCATTGCGAGACTTCGTCAGGCGAAAGCCTTGTACAGCATTTTGTGCTGGGTTATCAAACAGCGGGTTCGATGCTTGTATTTGATGGCATGAAAACGGTCCAACTGAAAACAGGCACTTATTGGCTGGCGGTCAAAAATAAACTCGCGAGGTTCAGGTACCTGTCAGACGAGGAAGCTGACTACAAAGCAGTGTCGGTCACTTTTCCTGACCAGGAACTGCTTAACTTCAGTCATGAATTTGAGATCAGTTCCACCAGGAAAATAAAGAATACCGCACCGGTTATTACTTTGCAAGAACATCCGTTACTAAAAAGCTTTTTTGAAGGATTGACGTCTTACGCTTCACTATCCTTTTCAAATGAAGATCCGTTGATGAAGTTGAAACTGAAAGAAGCGCTGATCGTGTTATTGAAATGCCAGCCTGAATTAAAAGAGCTGCTTCTTGATTTCTCTGAACCACACAAAACAGACCTTGCGGCCTTCATGGAAAACAATTTTCAATTCAACCTGCCACTGTCGAAATTTGCCTATCTCACCGGCAGAAGCCTTTCTGCGTTCAAACGGGATTTTGAAAAGATATATGGCGTCAGCCCATCAAAATGGTTATTACAAAAACGGCTTGACAAAGCGCGTTATCTCCTTAAGGAGAAAAAGATGAAAGTGTCTGACGTGTATGCAGAAGTTGGATTTGAAGATGCGTCACATTTTTCGTTTGCGTTCAAGCGGCTGTTTGGAGTGAATGCGTCTGCGGTAGGAAAGGAAGGGTAGTGATGACACTTGACCGCCCATTGTCATTCATCACTTTCCAAAATAGTCCGCCTTCACGATATTCAATTTCTTCATTTTTGAATGCAGTGTATTTCCGGGAATGTCCAGGATCTCGGCAGCGCCGCCCACGCCTGAGATCTTGCCGGAGCTTCGCTTCAACACTTCGATGAGATAACTGCGTTCCATTTCTTCCAGCGTTTGATTGGGAAGTAACGATACTTCGTTCTTCTCGCTTGCGGTGGTCTTCGGAATAAACACTTCTTTCAGAATGCCTTCCGTAGAAAGCAATACGCTGCGCTCGATCAGATGTTCCAGCTCACGCACATTCCCGGGCCATGTATATGCGCGTAATTGCTGGATCACGACCGGTGCTATTTTCGTGATCCGCCTTCCTGTATTCTTGCTGAATTTTGATACGAAGAAGTAAGACAGCGCTTCGATATCTTCCATTCTGTCGCGAAGAGGTGGTAAACTGATAGGGAATACATTCAGGCGATAGTATAGATCAGCGCGGAATCTGCCCGCTTTTACCTCCGCTTCCAGGTCACGGTTGGTGGCTGCAATGATACGGACGTCTATTTTGATGGTTTGTTTTCCTCCGATACGCTCGAGCTCCCGTTCCTGGATCACCCGAAGAAGTTTCGCCTGTGCTTCAAGCGGCATCTCACCTATCTCGTCGAGAAACAATGTGCTGTGATTGGCCAGTTCGAATTTTCCGATACGCCGGTCAAGCGCGCCAGTGAATGCACCACGCTCATGTCCGAACAATTCACTTTCTATCAAATTGGCCGGCAATGCTGCACAGTTCACTTTCACCATCAGTTTCTCTTTACGCGGCGATGCATTATGAAGCGCCCGTGCAATCAGCTCCTTGCCTGTGCCGGTTTCACCCAGTATCAGCACAGTGGAATTTGAATCAGCAACCAGTGACATTAAGTGATACACTTTCTCCATCTCTTCTCCGCTACCAATGATCTCAGCAAAATTATAGATCGTCCTGATCTGCTCCCTGAGATAATCATTTTCCTGCTCCAGCTGTTTTTTATAGGCCAGCACCTTTTCATTAGCCTGTATATTGGCGATGGCGATCGAGATCTGGGCGCAGATCCCTTTCAGGATCAACTGGCTTAAATTGTCTGCAAGTAACCAGATCGTTCCGATATTGTTATTTCCCACACGCAATGGCAAACTGTACATGTTCTTAAATCCTGTTGTTTGCCATAACAAGGCAAAAACATTCCCGGTCTTTACTTCTTCGTCTACACTGAATACTACACCGCTCTCACTGGCAAGTACGCGTGCGGAATATGGCTCTTCTATATTGATGCGGTTTGCTACAATCTCGTCAAAATCCCTGATCGCATTTTGATACAGCGACCGGTCATACATGAACGGGTCAAGATGAAATCCGTCGGACGCTATCACCTGGATCATTGCCAGCTTTGTATGCAAAAGGTTATCGAGCACTTTGAAAATAGCGGCTTCGAATTCGGGCTTGGTCTTCACGGATGCAATATCATTGCTGAAATCGATGAGGTAACCCTGCTCTCGTTGTTTCGTTTCCACTTCTTCATTTGCCATGATGTTGGCCATGGCGATCGAGATCTGGTGACAAATCCCTTTCAGCAGTTGAATATTCACTTCATCGATAGCCAGCCAGAGTATGCCAAGATTGCGGTCAGCGATCCTTAACCGGATCCCTACCATGGTTCTGTACCCCGTTCTTTTCCATAGCTGCAGGTACAGGGATTTGATCCCACGTGCGATCTCTCTTTCGGTACTGAACAATAGCGGGATATAACTATCCAGCACCCTGTTCTGCAAACCATCTTCTATGGGAAACTTTGCACGAAGGACCTCCCTGAGCAATTCATCATCCGGGGGTATCACCTCTGATCCATATATGTACGCACTCATCGTAACCCCGTCGTCATTGATCTTTCTTATAACATACCCGCCTGATGGATTTATTTTGCTCAATGAAGCACTGACAGCTTTTTCAAGCTCTTCTTTTGTCCTTACGCTGGAAATATCATTGCTGAAGTCGAGCAGAAAAGATTTCTCTTTCTCCTGGTTAAGTATGTCTTCATTTTTGAGAATATTGGAAACAGCGCCGGATAACTGCGAAGCGATCCCTTTTATAATACTCCTGAACTCTGCGCTGAATCCACCTGGTCTATCTGTATAGATATGGATAAATCCCATAGGCTTATCTGCATTCATCAGTTTCGTCATCAGGATCTCGCGTACACCGCCTTCATAATTTACCTTTAGAAATGGGGGGCTTTGGGGTTTATCCATGATATCTTCCAACAGGAAAGAGATCGGATCTTCTGATGCAAGTACCGCCTGGATGAATGGTTCATTCAACGGGAACCTTGCCGTTACCATTTGCTGATACTGCGCATGCGTGCGAATGGGTGAGGCCTCATGATCAAGAAGAAAGGCATAATAGGTTTCGTCCTTCTGATCGATCAGCGTAACGATCGTATGCGTGAAATAATACAGGTCTTTGATCCTTTTGGAGAAAAGAATGATCAGATCATTTTTATCCCTCACCTTGGTAATATCATTACCAAGATCCAGCAGGATCTTTCGTTCCCTTTCCAAAGATGCTTTGGATACAGACGGGGATGCATTTAGCGTGTCAACGTCTTTTTTCATGCCAGCGAAGTAAGGATGAAGCTGCAAGGTACAGAAAACATTGTAGCAACTTCTTCATGCAATGGGCTGTTAATTGTACAGATCGGGCGGGCACGGTGGGGTTCGAAAAAAATGAAAGGGTTCTTACCCCTCAAGGCAGGCCTTCAGATCTCTCAGCCGCTGCCGGACATTTCCCCGCAAATTCCCTTTTACCAAAAAAGATAACAGGCTGAATGGAAACCGCAGATCATAGGAGTATAGAAAGATCACTTCGGTAGTATTTTCATTCGCCTCCTTAAAATTCCAGGAGCCAAGAAATTTTTTGAATAGAAACGGGCCTTTCGTCATCCTTATGGCAGTCGCTTTGGGCGGGTTAAAGGTTACGTATTCCGTCTCCATACCAAGCCCGTTTTTTGCAACACACCAGGCTTTTACTCCTTTGGCCGGAGCTGTCGCGCCATCTACGAGATCTGCTTGCTTCAGGAATGTATCCCAGGAAAGACGCCGGTCATAGTCTTGCGTGAAAGCAAAAACATCCGCAGCAGCCCTTTGAATAATGATCGACTCCGTGAATTTAATAGTAGGCATAATTGTTACAAAGAAAGTAAAGATCATTCAAAGATCGAAAAGGGTAATGTGTAAGAAGTATGACGCTGAAATAAAAGCGCCGGTCTTTTTAAAGGAAAGACCGGCGCTGACTTGTAAAGATCTTAAATAACGATCACCTTGGCAACCGCTGTGAAAACAACCACTTGAACAAACCTGGCTCTTTGAACGCCGGATCCCAGCTGTTATGGTTCGCTTCCGGGTAAACCGTGTATTTCACTGTCGCTCCGGCTTTCTTTAACGCCGCCTGCATTTTGGCTGAATGTTCCGGCAATACGATATCATCTTTCGCACCATGGAAGATCCACCATTTGGTTTTCTTCATGGCCGAAGCTGTTGACGGGTTGGCACCGCCGCAAATAGCAACGGCCGCTGCAAAATAACCGGGCTTTCTTCTTACAAATTCAAATGTCCCCATGCCTCCCATACTCAGTCCCATAACATATACCTGATCTTTTTTGATCTTATACCTTACTTCAAGGTTTTGTGATAAAGACAGCAGCAGCTTCATTGGCAACGAAGCATCACCATCTGCTACAAAATAAAATGAACGTTTCCCTTTTGCATCTGCGATCGTATGCACATTACTCCAGTAACTTGTAGCCGAACACTGTGGAAATATAACGATCGCAGGATACTGGTTCCGCACACTATCACTCAGGAACATGGCGCTTCCATTTGCCAACTGCTTCTCGTTGTCTCTTCCGCTTTCTCCTCTTCCATGAAGAAAGTATACAAGAGGATAGGCTTTCGATGAATCATAGTTTTCCGGAAGCAGGATCCTGTAAGGCAAAGTGTCTCCATTCTGAATGAACTGAAATCTTTCAAACATTGATCTATCCTGCGCTTTTGCAATAGCACCGGTTGCCAGTAACAGCAACAGAAAAAAACTTTTCACCATACTCATAACGTTTATAAAAATTAATGATCGGACTATTAGTACATTGCCGGTTCAGGCGTCCTTTTTTGCCTCCTATACCTGCTTTGCTTTATTGATTCAGGTGCGGGCTGCTAAAGCCCAGGTTCTTTAAGCCTGTTTTGATCTCCGGGCAACTCATGAATAAGTTCCACAATAAACCGGTTCGATGATTTTCCATCATCACAACAATTGGTCCCTGGTCAATTGCCAGGTATCTTGGGAGAAACCAATTGTCTGTTTCACTGAATGCATCATAGAATCCGTAAACACCCCAGAGTTTATCTTTTTTATGATTGTACCAGTTCTTCATTGCCGCCATTGATTGTTCTGGTGTGTACGGGAATGACGAAAGTGCTGCTGTTGGAGAGATCACGCCAAGATCACGCTCTGCTGATGGTGCATGCCCTGCGTAGCCCTTTACAGAATAACTTGAGGTCAGTCCCCAGCTATCCGGGCCATACCCTTTAAATCCTTTTACATTGTTTACACACCACTGGTAATTTATCAATGCCTGGTGTTGGTTTTCCATCCAGTAATCTGCGTACTGATCTTTCAATCCGCGTGGATCAAGCCCAAGATAGGAATAATGCGCCCAGAAAAGCGGACCACCATTCGTAACACCGTGGTGGCGCAACTGCATCTTATAACCAAGTGCTTCACGGGGTTCTTTGATCTTTCCATTCTCCGCCCAACCTTCATGATACACTTCTGCAGGCACACCGTGTGTGGGTGATGCAGCTGCAAGTATGTACATGATCAGGCATTCATTATATCCGCGAACGGCAAAGTTCATGTCCCAGCCATAGTTGGGACTCCAGTGCCAGTACAGTGCATTCTTGCCATTCCTGTACCAGTCGAACTCCACTTCTTTCCAAAGCTTATCAATCCTTGCAGCCAGTGCTTTTTCGGCGGGTGATCCATCTTTGTAATACTGGCGTACGCACAGGAGGCCCTGTATCATAAAGGATGTTTCAACAAGATCACCGCCATCATCTTTCCGGCTGAATGGTTTTACCTTGCCGGTTTCGCCATACCACCAGTGTGGCCAGGCTCCATGAAAGCGGTCGGCTTTTTCGAGAAAGGAAACGATCCTGTCAAAACGTTCAAGGCCCTGCTGGCGCGTAATGAAATTCCGTTCAATGCCAACCAGGATCGCCATTACACCAAAGCCGCCGCCGCCACTGGTGACAGTGCTTTGATCTTTCTGGGGATAGATGCCATCTGTATGAATACGCTCGCGGGCCAGGCCACTGTTGGCTTCTGCGCCATCCCAGAAATAGTTGAAAGTCTGTTGCTGAACAATACGGAAGAGAGAGGTATCTGCCGGCGATATCCTGCTTTGCGAAATTGCAGCCTGCTTCGAAGAATTACAGGCAATGAAAACGCCCACAGTTAAGACCATAAGGACTATAAAGAAATGTTTTTTCATGAATGGAAGATTAGTATTTCACCTGCTACACCCCGGGGAACCTGTCTGTTTTGCCCAGGTGCTGCATGCAGGTGGCTGCAAAAGCAAAAGCACACAGACGCCGGAGCGATCTGTGTGCTTTCTGATAAAGGTTGACTATTTATTGGCTTTACCAAGATTATATAAAGCTCTGATATATGCATCAGGCAATACAATATTGTAAACACGCATCTCATCGATATTACCAGTCATCGCCCCAACACTAACATCAGTATTGACGGCTTTACCCGGAATCACATTGTAGTTACCTCCAATGATGACTTCGTTTGGCTCGTACGAGTTGAACAGGTTGTTACCCGTTCCCCGGCTGAAGAATGCACCGGCTCTGATCCCATTTGCCCAGATATCAAAGATACCGTTTGAGCCATTGTAGTTGATGACCAGGTGAACCCATTTATCTGCACCGATCTGCGGCGTGATATAAGGGAAATAGTTCGGCATACCCGGGCTATCTCTTAACGTATTGATGTTGTCCTGCGTACCACCGCCAACAGTTGTGAAGGTCGGCTGGATCTTCAGGTCTGTTGTATTGGTTTCAGGAAAGGACTGTGTATTCAGGTGGAAATTTATATTTCCCGTGAATATGCCCGGGCGTGCCAGTTGGAACAACATGGTTCGTTTAGAACCATTGTTCAGGATCTGTACCCAGGTACTGATCGCAAAGCTTTTGAAGCCTGCGGTATTGAATGCCGGAAAGCCTGTGGCATAATAAAGAAATCCTGAATTCAGTCGCAGCGCACTTCCTCTTACACCTGCGGTAACGAATGCATCGTTCTGTTTGGTGGTAGGCGCTGTTCCTGTCTTTGTTTCGTTCAGTGTGTTATCGAACGACCAGTAGGCGACCAGTTTATCAGGAAAGATCTCATCCGAGCTGGTAAAGCCATCGATCGTGCCGGCATAATCGTCAGGGGAAACAGGCGGAAGGTTATTGGGGTTACCATCCTTTTTACAGGAGAATAAACCCATCGCGACCGCTGCACCGACGCCTAAAAGCGAGTTTTTATAATGAAGTTTCATGTTGTTCTTTTTCAATTGAAAGATTAGTAACCGGGATTTTGTTTCAGCACATTATTGCTGAGGTCAATTTGTGTTTGAGGGATCGGCAGATAAGAATCACGTGCAGCACTGAAAGCTGTTTTACCTGCATTCTGTAACAATGTTTCGGCAACGCCCCAGCGAACGATATCAAAGAAACGATCGTGCTCCATCGCGAGTTCAATTCTTCTTTCATGACGAACGGCATCACGCATGGCATCCTGATCAATTCCTGCAGGAATATCAGCAAGGATGGCATTGTTGCCAGCTCTTGCTCTTGCGCGAACGCTATTCACCGCCACACGGGCCTGCTCGATATTATCGGCACCACCCATTTCTGTAGATGCTTCCGCGAACATGAGCACTACGTCAGCATAACGGAGAAGGCGGACATTCATCCAGTAACCGAAACGGTCGCCAACGCTTGCACGGATGGCAGGATTCGTATATACTTTCTGATTATAACGCGGGTTTGGCAAGCCTACCGGCGTCAGTTCACCGTACATGGTCAGCCCTGGCGTAGTGGCTGTACTTGTGTAAAGGATCGTTCTTGCTTTACGCGGATCGTTTGGTTCATATGCTGCTTCCAGCTGAATGCTCGGTGTATTCCAGCCCCAGCCCATGTTCCACTCTCCTGAACCACGCACACCCTGGATGCTGGTGTATTGAATACCCTGGTCCTGTTTGTTATTAGCGGATGCACGACCCTGCGCTTCAAACACCGATTCCTTACTGTTCTCTCCATCTTCACTGAAGATCCTGACATAAGGAGTTGACAGATCATATTGTCCGGAAGTCATCACCGCATTGGCAGCAGCTTTAGCAGCCGCCCATTTACCCTGCGTCAGCAATGCTTTGGCAAGTATACCCCAGGCAGCACCACTTGTTGCGCGGCCCGCGAACTTTGCATCCCATTTTGCGGGAAGATTACCAGCAGCAAAGGTCAGGTCACTTTCAATGAATGCATAGATCTCTTGTGGAGAGCTTTGAGCAACATTGTTCTGCGCTGCAGGATCAAGAAACAACGTATCGATCTTCGGAACACGGTTGAACAAACGCACGAGCATGAAATAGGCATAGCCACGGAGGAATCTCATTTCAGCCTGTGACTGGATCTTGATCTGCTCAGAGGCTACAATGTTCGTATTGGTACCGATCTGGTAAAGCGTGTTGTTGCATTTGTTGATCAGGCCGTAGTAACCAACCCAGAGACCATTAGCTCTTCCGTTGTTTGGTAATACAGGGAAATTATCCATGCTGATCACATCAGCACCGCCATCAGATGGTGTACTGCCTTTATCAGCATCATCACTGCGGATACTGGTAGCAACGATGAATCCGTCTACGTGCACGTTATAACCACGGAGATCAGAATAGGCACCGAGAATGTACTGGTCATAAGGACCGGAACCGCCCGGGTAAGGATAGTTTTCTTCGTCGTACCCACCCTGGCGATCTGTGTCAAGAAATTTCTTACAACCGGAAAAAACGCCGACCATTACAAGAGCTGCTAACGCAAGGCTGATCAGGCGGGTTGTTTTATTAATATGTTTCATTGCTCTTTATTTAATTGTCTTTATTAAAAGTTCAGGTTCAGACCAAAGGAATAAACTGCCGGTACGGGGTATACACCATTATCAGCGCCACCGCCAAGGATGCTGCCGATCTGTGCTTCTGGTGAATAACCAGTAACCTGGCTCCAGCTTTTAATATTCTGTCCGCTGATAAATACGCGGGCGGATTTGAATGCAGTGCCTAACATGCCTGTCGGGAATGTATAACCAAGCTGCAACAGGCGAATACGGAAATAATCACCCGGTTCGAGATAGTAAGAACTGAACAGGTAGTTGTTTCCACGGCTGTTATCGAGGATCGGCTCAACGTTGGTTGAACCTGGAGTGGTCCATGCATTCAGACGGTTAGCTTCATAGTTCAGCACGGCGAATGCTGCCGTACGGCGTTGTGTGTAGATCTTGTTACCCGCAACACCCTGACCTTGCAACACAATGTCAAATCCCTTATAAGCCGCTGACAGGTTAATGCCGAAGCTGTACGGAGGGAATGGTGTTCCGAGGTAAGTTCTGTCATCAGCAGAGATCACGCCATCGCCATTTATATCTGCATAGGAGATATCGCCAGGCAATGAGTTAGTGAATGACGGTGTCTTGGCCAGCTCTGCCGTTGTCTGGTAGATGCCGGTCTGCCTGTATCCAAAGAAATATCCGATAGACTCGCCTGTTCTGGTCAGGTTAGCACCACCATTTCCGATCAGCTGGAAATTGGTTCTGTCACCAATCGATTTCACCACGTTCTTGTTATAACTGAAGTTGGCAGATGCACTGTAAGTAAAGTCTTTCCCGATCGCATCATTCCAGGTAACGCTCACTTCCACACCTTTGTTGGAGATCTCTCCGAGGTTAGTGAAGTAGCTGCGCGTTTCGTTAGGCAGTGTAACAGCGGTAAGGATATCTTTTGTTGTACGGTTATAATACGTCAGTTCGGCACTCAGCCTGTTTTTGAGCGTTTTGATGTCGATACCGATATCAGTACCGGTCACCACTTCCCAATGCAGGTTCGGGTCAGGAATATAGGCGGCCTGGATCGCTGTGTAAACGTTATCACCGAAAATAGCGGTGGTTGCATTGGTAATACCGGGTCTGTACAGGTTATCAGCAAATCCGTTGGCATTACCGGTTTGTCCCCATGCGCCCCGGATTTTCAGGAAGTCGATCCCATTGACCTTAAAGAAATCTTCATCGGTAACAACCCAACCAACACCAAAGCTTCCGAACGTACCCCAGCGGTTAGCCGGCGCGAATTTGGAGCTGCCATCGCGGCGGATGGTTGCGTTCAGCAGGTATTTGCCCTGGTATGCATAGCTCAGGCGGCCAAAGGCACCAACAGCTGAGCTTTCACCACCGCCGCCATTGAAGTTGCCCGGGTTGTTCTGATTCGCCACACTGATATACCAGAAAGCGGGATCGCGGGGAATATTAACCGTTGTATCCTGGCGGTTACCATTGATATAGTTGCTTTGGCTGTAAATCGTCGTGAAGCCGGCGAGCGCAGTAACGGTATGTCCTCCGCCAAGACGTTTGTTCCAGGTAAGTGTATAATCCTGCTGGAAGCGTTTGAATTCTTCCTGTGACTGAGAAACCCCTGTTCTTACCGTGTTATCATATGTCGTCTCGGTTGGTGCGGCACCTTCTCCCAGATTTACAAAACGGTAAGGAAGCGGAGAATAGGAGCGGCTGTTATTGAATCCAAGATCTGTATAAACGGTTGCTTTCGCAGTGAAATCTTTCAGGAATTTTATCTCAGCGAACATACTACCAACTACACGGTAACCCCTGTTGATCGCATTACCGTCTGCACGATTCATGGCAGCTACCGGGTTACCCACCTGGGCACGCTGGAATGAAGGCATTGCATAGTAAGTGTTATCATCCACCTGGATCGGAACGATCGGAGCAGCCCAGATCGCACTGTTCAACGTTGCGGCACTTGGCTTTTGTCTCCAATGGAAACCAGTCAGATCAGCTCCTACCTTGATATTGTTGTTGAAACGGATCTCCTGGTTCAGGCGGGCAATGAATTTCTCGTAGTTATTGTACTTCAACACACCATCCTGTGTATTATAACCAATGTTCAGCAACGTGGTGGTCTTATCACCGCTGTTGGAGATACTCAGGCTGTTGGTGCTGATCACTGCATCGCGAAGGATCTGATCCTGCCAGTTTGTATTGGCTGTGTAATTGGTATAATCAAAAGGAGCAGCATTGAGGTTAGCCAGCTGTGCGTCATACAACCTTTTGAAACCTGCCGCATCAGCTACATCGATCTTGTCTGTTACATGCTGGATACCGATGTTGCTTACCAAATTGATATTTGTTTTGCCTTTCGCAGCACGTTTGGTAGTGATGGCGATCACACCATTCGCACCTCTCATACCATAGATCGCGATAGAAGACGGATCACGGAGAACGTCCATCGTCTCGATATCCGCAGGGTTAAGATAATCGATATTATCCTGCAGGATCCCATCTACCACATAAACAGGGCTTGCACTGTTTGTACTGTTGATACCACGGATCCTCACTACCGGAGCAGCTCCCGCTTCACCCGGGTTGGAGATGGTCAGACCAGCAACACGTCCCTGTAAAGAACTTACCGGGTTCGTATTTGCCATTTTCGCTACTTCTTCACCTTTCACAGAGCTGACAGAACCGGTGAGGTCTCTTTTACGCTGTGTGGAATACCCAACGACCACCACTTCGTTCAACGAAGTTTCAGCCGCCTGAAGAGTAACATCTATGGTGGTCCGGCCATTCACTTTTTCTTCGTGTGGTTGATACCCTACGGAAGTGAATTGAAGTGTGGCATCATCAGGAACAGTAAGTGAGTAGCCGCCATTTTCGTCAGTAACGGTACCCACGCTTGAACCTTTGATAGAAACGGAAATACCGGCAAGTGGTGCGCCCGTAGCAGAAACCACTTTACCACTTACACGCACTTCGCGGGACGCGATCTCCGTAGGAGAACTCGCTTCTTTCAGCACCACAAGGTTTGTGTTCAGGATCTTATAAGAAATGCCCGTATTCGAAAGCACTTTCGTCAGCACATCTTCGATCGGTGCATTTTCCACAGCTAAACTGACAGGGCGTTTTCCTTTTATAACCTGCTCATCGAAAAGAAAGCGGTAATTGCTGTTCTTTTCAATAGCAAATAAAACTTTTTTGATGTCCGTCGTTTCCATGCGCAAGGTGATTCTATCCTGCGAAAAAGTTTCGGCGGAAGCATGAAGGCATCCAATGAGCAGCAGCAGCATCGTCAGTTTCATAATCCTGTAGAGCTTTGTTGATAGCAGGCCACAAATAAAGGAGCCCACTTCATTTTTTTTCATAATTTGTCAATTGAAGGGTTAATTACTGGTATCTCCCCGCTGGAGATTTTTTTACTATGTACTTAGCCTTGGGGGTTCCCCGGCCAGGGAGCTCCCAATTCTTTTAAAAAGGTTCTTATGAAGAGTTATAGATCATTAGGCATATGGCATTAGCGGTGAATAATTATTTTATTTCCTGATCGCTTGAATATAAAAGGTGTGGTGGATGCATAGGCAAGTCCTTCCAGCGCCTGCTCCACGCTCTCCCGTTCGAAAGTTCCTGTCAGCCTCTTCTGCTGCAATGCCCAGTCGGAGATCTCGATCTCAACGGCAAACCATCTTTCCATTTTTACGGCGATATCCGCGAATGGCTCGTTATCGAATACGAGTTTGTTTTCCGTCCACTGCATTTCATTAATGCTGCTGTCCCGGGAATTCCGTTTGAGCTGGTTGAGCGTCATCAACGGAGGATCCATTTCGTCATCTGCTTTCCAGGCTGTTTTAGCAGTATCTTTTTTATTTTCCACGACGAGCTTTTCATTGCTGGCGAGAATGATCTTATCAAGGGGACGGCTTTTTATGGAGACTTCAAGACTGCCCCGGATCAGGCTGGTCTCGGTGGTTTTATCTTCGGGATATGCTTTCACGTTGAATACCGTACCTAATACGCGGACCTCGACGGTAGATGTATGTACGAGAAAAGGCTTTGCCGGATCTTTGATCACATCAAAAAAACCTTCGCCGGTGAGCGTGACCTGGCGATCATCCTGGTTATATTCTTTATCGTAGGTGAGTTTGCTACCGGCATTTAACCAGACGATCGACCCGTCGGGAAGCTGGATCCGGGTTTTGGAGCCCAGCCGGGTGCTGATCTCATTCACGTTGGCGAGCTGTTTTGCCTGAGCTGCATCGGTTTTTCCCGAAAACGGGTTAAAGAAAAGTACGGCAGCCAGGGATGCGGCAACCGTCAATCCTGCCACCAGCCAGCGAAGACGCTTCCTGGATGCAGTTGCTGAAAGCTCAAATACGGCCGCTTCTTCTTCCGGCTCTATCGGTCTCCCAAAAGGAATGTTTTTTTCCTGCAGGCGGTGCAGGTGAAGCATATAAGCGTCTTCTTCTTCAGTAAGATCAACGGGAGGTTTGGCGTTCCAGATATCCTCGAGGTTCTGGGAAGCGAACTGCCACTCGGGATGCTGCTGCATCAGCTGTTCGAACTCGGTAAGGTCTTCGGGCGAAGCCTCACCGGCAATTTTTCGGGTCAGTAAAATCCAAAATCGTTCCTGGCTCATGCAGTCATATGGCTTGTTACCCAATAAGACAAAGCCCGGAAAACATTACCCCTAAAAGAACTGCAATTATTTTTTAGAAATCCTGACGTTGAAACTGGAGACCTCCATCTGCATGCATTTTCCAAGACGCCGCATGGCGATAGTCATTTGAGCTTCAACCGTTTTAACGGAGATCTGGAGCAGTTCGGCCACTTCTTTGTATTTCAACCCGTCATCTTTGATCAGCTTAAAGATGAGCCGGCAACGGCCTGGAAGGTCTTCCACTGCCTGCTGCAATTTCTGCATCAGTTCCTCCGTCATCATCAGTTTCTCCGGGTCGAAGTAAACGCTTGGCATCGGCACCAGCCATTCACCAGCATCCAATGCCTGCTGGCGGCGCTCTTTGGCAATGCTGTTCAACGCACGGTTCTTAACAGCCTTATATAAATAGATCAGGGGAGACTCAATTGCCGGAAGCTTTGTTTTGTGTTCCCAGATATGAATAAAGACATCTGAGACGACTTCCTGTGCGTGGTCATTTGATTTTAAAATTCCAAAAGCAAATTGGCAGAGTGGTTTATGAAGGAGCAGGAACAGTTTCTTATAGGCCTCCTCACTTTGCTGGAGAGCCACCTGTTCAAGCAACCACTTTATGTGCAATACATCTTTCATTACGCCTTCAGGCTGTAAAAGTATTACTAAATCTGTACGTGGAAATTATTAGAAGGTTGTTTTTAGGTAACAAACCATGATACAACCAGCAAGAAGCGGTAAATATGCAATTACCTTTGTGATCTCATCGTTATCCCTGGTAAGCTATCAATATGAAAAGATTAATTGTCATATCAGTTATTTCTGCGTTTTTCTGCGGATGCGCAGGCAGCATGTCTATTTATAGCAATGAGATCACCGGGAGCATCAATCCCGGACAGTTTTCTTTTAAATCGGAGTATATTCCTGTTAACCTAATGGACCCGTATCTTAACTAGTCAGATTTTTGATCAGCCGCTGTCTCCCGTATATAAATGAACTCCGGCAAATGACCGAATAACCATTCCGTCACTCCGCAAAGCCACATCTTCATTCCGATCTTTTCTCCTTTCCATTCATCCAGGAGATAATATCCTCCGCCGATATACGGATCACATTTTTCGGCAAGTAAGAGTTTCGTGGAACCGGGTAAAGGCTCCAGGTCTATGTCAAGCGTAACACTAGCTTTTTCTCCTGCAATGATCTCCAGCATTACATCGGCTCCTTCTACCATTTGCAATCCATCTTTTGTCCCTCCCTGTAAAATATATTCAGGCAGATCTATGTACCAGCCTGTGGGCTCTTTGATGAATTTATACCTGTTCATGATCCAATTTAAGGAAATACTGATTCAGAAAAATGCTGTCAGCATAATACAATTCATGGCGTTGAAATCCTCATGTTAAATACGAAAAACAGCAGCGGGATCCGGTGAAATCATCGAGGTCACATCCGCATGTCTTATTAGTTTTATTGAACAAATATGGCAACATGATCACTGAAACATATATCAATATATTACAGAACCTGAAAGAGAAAATTCAACACGCCCGTCAACGGGCGGTGCTTGCGGTAAACACCTTACTGTTATCAACATATTGGGAGATTGGTACTACAATACTCACCCAGCAAAAAGAAGAAGGCTGGGGTGCAGGCGTCATAAACCGGCTTATTGACGATCTTAGAAAAGAATTTCCCGACATGCGCGGGCTTTCTATACGAAACGTAAAATATATGCGCGCTTTCGCACAAGCTTATCCCAACTTCGAAAAAAATCCCCAACATCCGAAAGATCATGAAAACCAGTCAGATATAATTGTGCAGCCGGTTGCTGCACAATTACCCTGGACACATCATCAGATAATTCTCGACAAAATCAAGACAGATGAGGAGCGTTACTTCTATATACTACAGGCTGTGAACAATGGTTGGAGCCGGAAACAGCTGATCCTGGAAATCAATTCCAGGTTACACTTACGCCAAGGCAATGCCATTACTAATTTCGAAAACACTCTACCAAAAATTGACTCAGCTCTCGCAAATGAAACATTCAAGAGTCCTTATATCTTCGACTTCCTTCACGCATCCGAACAGGTCCGTGAACTCGGCCTGGAAAAGGCGCTTGTTCAACAAATCAAAAACTTCATCCTTGAACTCGGCCGCGGTTTTGCCTTTATCGGAAACCAGTTCAAAGTCAAAGTTGGTGAAACAGAAGTCAGTCTTGACCTCCTCTTCTTCCATTACCGTCTTAACTGCTTTATCGTGTTCGATCTTAAGATCGGAGAATTTAAACCCGAATTCGCCGGAAAACTGAATTTCTATACAACTGTCGTTGATGAAGAGATCAAACTTCCGGAACATAAGCCTACTATCGGCGTACTCCTTTGCAAGAGTTCAGACCAAACAATGGTCAGGTATTCCCTAAAAAATATCAGCTCTCCACTGGGTGTATCGACGTTCGAACTGTTGAAAGACCTGCCGCAAGATCTGAAACCAGATATGCCAGGCGTGGAAGAACTGGAAGACGAAATTGAAAAAGAAATAAAAATGTATGAACGCGGACTCGGGGAAAAAAGATAAGATCCATTGATCGGTTGAAAATATAACAAGACCGTCAGCCGATTAATTCAAATAGCGAAGATGATATGTGCCAACACATTAATACGCCTAATATCAATACATAATAAGCGAGCCAGCCATCAGTAATATGCACCAGTCAGGATCAAAGCAGTTGCTCCCATTCTATCGTGCAAAGCACTATACGATCCACGGAGATCAAATGGCGCATGCTCCGGCCAGGCGGTTACATCACCACTTCCGCCTTCTTATTATACTTGTTCTTATAATCTACCGGAGAAAGACCGGTAATTTTTTTAAATACGGTCCTGAACGCCTTTGTATCTGAATAGCCTACTTCATACATCACTTCAGAAACATTTTTCTGACTTGTCTCCAGTTCCTTTTTCGCTGCTTCGATCTTCACCCGCTGCATATATTCCACCGGCGTATTATTTGTTGCTTTCTTGAACCTTCTTTCAAAATGTCTGCGGCCGATTGCAAATTTCCCTGCCAGTTCCTCGATCGTGATCCGCTCCATAATATTATTCTCAATATACTCCTGCGCTTTTCGAATGGGCTCATCTTCGTGCTGCTTCTGACCGTTGAACATGATAAAGGGCGATTGACTTTTGCGGTCTATCTCTATGGCGAAAAATTTAGACGCAAAGATGGCCGTTTGCCGGTCAGTATATTTCTCCACCAGGTAAAGCAACAAATTCCAGTATGATGCGGCTCCTCCACTGGAGTACAGTCCATCCTGCTCCGTAATGATCTTATCATCCACGAGCGTAACATCAGGGAACATATCCCTGAATTCATTCGCATAGATCCAGTGCGTTGAACATTTCTTTCCATCCAGCAAACCCGTTGAGGCAAGTAGAAATGCACCAATACATAAACTGGCCACTTCTGCACCTTTTTCGTATTGTGCAACGATCCAGGGCATGAATTCTTTGTTCAGCTCAAGCGATCTCTTCAGGTCGCCGCTTAATGCGGGAACAAAGATCAGGTCAGTTTTCTTCACATCCTTTACAAGCACATCGGTATGCACACTGAAGGATCCCTGGTTCAGCATCACTTCAGAAGACAGACCGACCATTTCTACCTTAAACAGCGGCTCCTTCCCTGCCCTCACCAGGAAATCATTGACCGCGGTGAACATATATCGCGGATCAGTGATGCTCGCCAGCACGGATTCGTTTGGCACAAGGATGGAGATATGTTTCATCGGTTGATTTTTTGGGAAGATAAATCTAGGGAAAAACTTTGGATAGCGAAGGATCTTCCTTTCCGCCCATCACCTTCAGCGTCAGAAACATATTAAAGTTCATTCGGCACAGTAAGTATCGCAGAGATGTCGTTTTTCACCCCTTATTAAGTCACACCCACACTCCCTTCTCTCCAGATTCCTGTTCTACTTTTGTATTCACACAGAAATCAGAAACTATATGCAAAAAACAACCGCAAAAACCGTAGATGCCTACCTGGCCTCACAGCCAGCAGATGTTCAGGCCACGCTCTCCAAAGTGCGCAAGGCTATCCGCGCAGCTGCCCCGAAAGCCGAGGAAAAGATCAGCTACCACATGCCCCTGTACAAACATCATCTCCATTTAGTAGGATTCTGTGCTTTCACGAACCATTGCAGCTTTTTTCCTATGAGCCATGCGGTAATGAAAATGTTTGCTGAAGAATTAAAAGACTATGACACCTCCGGCGCAACGATCCGGTTCCCTGTCGGAAAACCTCTTCCCGCAACCCTCATCAAAAAGATCGTTGCGGCCCGTATCATGGAAAACGAAGCAATCGCGACACAGCGCGAACAAAAGAAATTGTCCAAAAAACCCGCTCCCAAAAAAGCAACAGCAAAACAAGTTGCTCCCAAAAAGAAGACGGTCAAAAAAATCGCCAAAAAGAAAACCTCTTCGAAATAAAACCTTCTTACAATCCTTAACACGCTAAAACCCTTCGCTCATGAAAAAGATGAACATCCTCTACTGGACTTTCACCGGCCTGTTTGCATTCCTGATGCTCGGCTCTGCTATTCCAAACATTACCTCAGATCCTATGTCTGTTGAAGGCTTTGGAAAGATGAGTATGCCCGCTTACCTGCTGCCATTCCTTGGCATTGCCAAAGCACTGGGTGTGATCGCCATACTTGTTCCCGGCTATCCACGAATCAAAGAGTGGGCATACGCGGGACTGATCTTCGATCTCATCGGCGGTACCTGGTGCATCTATGCATCTGGTCAGCCCGTACAAAGCTGGGCATTCATGCCGATCCCAATCACACTTGGTTTTATCTCTTATGCCTTCTATCATAAGAAAATGAAACTAACAGAAGCGCGAAAGGCAAAAAGCAATTTAGCGACATTCAGCCCTGCTTAGGCCGGGCGTCACGAAGAATAATGTTACCCGCATGAGAAAGCTGATTCTTTCTATGAATATTACGCTGGACGGCTTTATCGCCGGGCCACGATGTGAACTCGACTGGCATTTCAGCTACTGGAACGGCGAGATGGCAAGGTATGCGGCCAATCAATTAGCACTGGTAGATACGATACTTCTTGGACGGGTAACTTATGCTGCAATGGCCAAACACTGGCCCTTCGTGATCATGGATGCCAGTTTTCCAAGAGATGATATTGCTTTTGCTGACATGATGAATACACACAACAAATTCGTTTTCTCCAATACACTTGAAGAAGCCCACTGGCACAATTCAACAGTAATAAAAGAAGATCCAGCTTCGGCGATCAACAAACTAAAGCGCCTGCCCGGCAAAGACATGATCATCTTCGGAAGCGGCAGGCTGGCGAAATCGCTGATCAAAGCAGACCTTATTGATGAATACGTTCTGTGGACTTACCCTGTTATACTCGGAGCGGGCAAATCATTGTTTGGTGATGCAGGCCGGCCATCCTCCTTGCGGCTCGTAACGAGCACCGCATTCAGTTCCGGTGTGGTACTGATGGATTACCAGGTATGCCGGCATGCATATGTTGTGTGATTGCACGGCCTGTGCCTGAACTTACTTTCCACCGACTTGCGTAAGCTCCCGCAGATCATCCGGGTTGGTGGTATAAATGCAAACCCGCTTGTCATCGGGATGATTCAACATGAATTCTCCGTGATCAGCGGTAACCCTACGCCATCCAGCTTAAAAGGGGTACCTTCAGCAGCCATTAACCAACCGATATCAAAACGCTGGAGATGCACCGCACACTCCTTGTACTGCTTATCCTTCTGCCTCCCTGCGGCGCAATGTCTCTTGCGGCACAACAACTCATGCCCTCCAACCAGCAACGGTTCAAAACAGAAGACGGACTACCTCAGAGCTTTGTATCCGGAATTGTCCAGGATAAAAATGGATTTATCTGGATAGGTACACAGGATGGCCTTGCCCGTTATGATGGCCGCAGCTTTAAACCATTCTCCTCTGCCAACACAAAAGGAACAGGCTTCCGCTCTTATGTGATCAATGATCTTGTGATCAATAAAGACAATCACATCAGCCTCTTTTACCAGGGAGGTGCGGTCGATGATTTTGACCCCGTTACCCTCACCGTTAAACCCGTTACCGGCGGTAAACGAAATCTTCCCGCGATCAAACAGGGAATGGTACCGGGAAACAACTCCGCTAATATCCTCAACTTTATGTACAGGATCAATGGGGAGGGTCTTTACTGGACAGAACCCTCCACCGGGCAAAAATTTCATGCAGGAACACGAAACGGCAAACTTCAAAATGATACGATCATCACCGTCACAAAAGACCGGCAAGGCAACCTGCTGGTAGTTACTCCTTCCGGCATCGATTTGTCACGCAACGAAGGAAAAACGTTTGAACACACTTCTTTCCGTATTCCTTATGACAGCACACCACTGCTGCACAAAACAGTAGTTGTACTGCCGGATAACACGATCGTCATACGGAACAAAGGCATGCTTTCCCTGATCAGCAAAGACACTAAAACGGTCAGCTGGATAGACCCCGGCACAAAAAATTTCTACAATCCATCCAGCTTCAATTTTGTTAAACTCGACCATCGGAACAGGCTGTATTTTGAATCATATGGACATATCTTCCGCAGGGAACCTGATGGCAAACTCAATCTGCTCTGGAAGAATCCTTTCAGAATGAACATCACCGCTTTCCTGATCGACCGTGATGATGTGCTTTGGGTAAGTCCCAATGCGGAAGGCCTGTACAAGATCACTCTTCAACCCAGCCTTTTTAAATCCTATGAATACGAAAAAGGCTTTTTTCCGGATGCGATGAAACTGGCAGGCCTGCCCGTTGAACAACTGCCATCCTCCTGGTTTCCGCGAAAGGAACATTTCTTTTTTTATGCTGCCTTTGGTCCTGATCTCACGCAATATCTGTGCTATGGCGATCAGGATACCGTCTTTAAAAGCCCGAACCTGTTTTATACCGATCAGGCGCAACTCAAGGCATTGCCATTCCCTCCGAAGACAGGAGCAATTCTCCGCGGTCTTACTGTTTCAGAGAATGGAGAGATCTGGACCGTCGATCCGCGCAGAGGTGGCTTCTGGCACTGGCAGAACAGATCGGTACAACCCGTTTTTATTCCTGTTGACTCTTCAGGCAGTTCACCATTGAAACAGCTGGCAGAGATCAAAGCGGCCAACAACAGGATCTGGATCAGTACCTACTGGAAGGGCCTGTTTGTTTATGAAAACGGTAAGCTGTTGCACGTAGAAAAGAATTCCGGTGACATCGAAAAACTACCGGACAACCTTACCGATATCTGTCTGAATCCCCGGAATTCTTCCCAGTTATGGATCGGATCAAGAGGATCCGGATTGATTCTGTTTGATAGCAACAAAGGTGTGCGAAAGATCTTTACAACAGAAGATGGTTTGCCTAATAATACGATCTACGCTATTGTCTGTGATCGATCCGGTATTTTATGGCTGAGCACTAATAAAGGGATCTGCAGGTTCAACCCTATTGACTTTTCTGTTACATCTTATGTAAAAACCGACGGGATTGCCGGTAATGAATTCAATCGCCATCATAAACTTAGTTTTAGTGATGGCCGTATTGCGCTGGGCGGCCTTGAAGGTTTTTCGGTATTCTATCCTCCTTCTTTTAACAGCAAAAAAGAACCGATGCCCGTGCCTGTTGAAATAACAGGTATCTACATCAATAATATCCCACAGGATTTTTTAAAGCAACGATCATTTGTCAGGCGTCCACTAACCGAACTTAAAGAACTGGAACTTCCTTATAACAGAAATTATATCTCCATTGAATTTTCTGCGCTCCAGTTTAATGAACCTTCCAAGATACAGTACCGTTACATGCTGAAAGGTGTTGATAACAGCTGGCGGGAATCGGGTCATAATAACATTGCGTCATATGCACAACTTCGTCCCGGCAGGTACAAATTGCTGATGAACGCAACGGGTCAGAATGGAGTGTGGAGCAATGACCTAAAGGAACTCGCGATCTTTATCCGGCCTCCGTTCTGGGCCACCTGGTGGGCCTATGCCTTCTATGCGATCGGCGCTTTCCTGATCATTACATTGTATTTGCGTTATCACCGGAAAAGAACAAAAGAACAGGAGCAACTGGCATTCAAACAAAAAGAAGCCGAACACTTAAAGGAACTGGATAAATTGAAAGATCAGTTCTTTTCCAATATCACACATGAATTCAGAACTCCGCTCACGCTGATCATCACACCGCTTGACAAACTTTCGCAGGATCAGTCCTTCGCTCCACAAACTGGTCAAACGTTGATCAGTATGCAGCAAAATGCAAAGAAACTGTTGCGGCTCGTCAATGAGTTTCTTGATTTCTCCAGGCTGAATAAGGGACAGATGAAGGTGACACTCAGCTATGGCGACTTCAATCTTTTTACAGAAAGCATCGTCCAGCGATTCGGGGATGCAGCGAGTGAAAAAGACATCAAACTAAGTTATACATCTGCCGTCAGCAATACCATTCATGCCTTTGATGAAGAAAAATGGGAAAAGATCCTGTTCAACCTGCTAAGTAATGCGCTGAAGTTCACAGATAAGGGAGGTAAGGTTGATGTTTCGCTGAGATCACTAAATGACCGGGAGATAGAACTTGTTGTTGCTGACAACGGGATCGGGATCTCCCCGGACAATCTTTCACGGATATTCGAAAGATTTTACCAGGCAGACGCGACGGATACCCGGCATTATGAAGGAACCGGGATCGGCCTCGCACTGGTAAATGAACTGGTATCGCTCATGCAGGGATCAGTGCGGGCCGAAAGCGCTAAGGGGAAAGGATCTTCATTGATCGTTGTTTGTCCGCTTGAAAAAGTAGAAACCGGAATCGCCGCGGGGAGAACCAATACCGAAGCGAACATTATTCAGCAGGATACTGAACCTACGATAAACCTGCATGAAAAGCCATTGATCCTGGTTGCGGAAGACAATGCCGAGCTCCGAAGCCTGATCGCCGGAGGATTCACAGAAGAGTGGGAAGTGCTTACCGCCGGAGATGGATCAACTGCTCATAACATGATCCTTTCGGCAATGCCGGATGTGATCGTAAGTGATATCATGATGCCGGGGAAGAACGGCCTGGAACTTTGCCGGATGGTCAAGGAAGACCAGCGCACTGCCCATATCGGGTTCATCCTGCTCACTTCACGGGCCGGGCATGAAGTAAAAATGAAAGGACTCGAAACAGGCGCGGATGATTTTGTAGTGAAACCATTTCATTTCGATGAATTAAAGCTCAGGATCGCCAATATCCTTTTATTGCAACAAAAACAGCGGGAATTCCTGCGGCTACAGGCTTTGCCTTCAGACCCCGGCATTGCATTGCCAAAGATCACTGACGCTTTTATTCAGCATGTTTACCAATTACTGGATGCCCATCTGGATGACCCGCAGCTGAATGTCGATTTTCTTGCCCGCAACCTTTCCATGAGCCGCAGCAGCCTGAACCGGAAATTGAAATCGCTGCTGGATATTTCCGCAAATGACCTGATCAGGCGATACAGGCTTCAGCGTGCAACAGCATTGCTGGCAAGCGGAAATGATATCTCTTCCACCGCCTATCAAACCGGCTTTAATACGCCGTCTTACTTTTCGCAATGCTTCCGCGAGCAATACGGCATCACACCTTCGGAGTATATCGCTTCCCTGAACGGTCGTTAGTGCGAGACGACCGATTACCTTACTAATTACTCTGTTGAATCAAAATTGACAGGCTTTGGATCAGAACTGACAGCCTTACCCTACCCTCAGGCCTTAGCTTTAATTGACCGATCACCTCTTTCTGCAACCAGGTCGGCTCATTAACCAAAACCTTACGATCATGAAAAAAACACCTTTCGCTTCACAGGCCTTAACACTGTTGAGCCTCGCCTTCTCCGTTTCGTCCTTTGGGCAAACCGATGACCTGATCGCCAGCAACAAAACCAGTCGAACCGCCGCAGGCGAACCTGCCGCTATCTATACTGCTGCACCTGCTCCGAAAGCCATATCCGCTTCCGTTGAAGAAGGTCTTACCAAATGGTATCCGCAGGTAACTGATGCAAAATGGTCGGCCATTGAAAAAGGCTTCCAGGCTTCTTTTGTGCATGCGGGCCAGCAAACAACCGTCGTTTTCGACAGCCAGGGCAAATTCAGCTACTCAGTGGCCCGGGTGCCGGCCGACAAGATGCCGCCAGAACTGATAGCATTCATCAAAAAGGAATACCCGGGTTACAAATTGTTGCAATCCATTGCCATCCGCGACAATGTCAAAACTGTTTACCAAACTTCCCTTCAAAACGGCAGCGACTTTGTCCGGATCAAGTCTATCGGCGAAGAAATGGAAGTGAGCTCGCTAAAGAACCTGACCGTCCAATAAGTCACTTCCTCTTCCCTTTTTAGGTACCGGAATACCTCGGCCCTGGATAAAGCGTAATTGCTGGACCGGGGCTTTTTTCGTTGTCCGTTGTCCGTTGACCGTTGACCGACAGTAGCAGCCAATTGTCATCCCCAATGGCTTGATTTCACCGTTTTCTTTCAGAAAAACACGGGCCGGCAGTGGCCGCCATCGGCCATCGGCCATCAGCCATCGGCCATCGGCCATCGGACAACGGCCATCGGTCAACGGCCATCGGTCAACGGACAACGGTCAACGGTCAACGTCCAACGTCCAACGTTCAACGGACAACCGACAGCCCGGGCTCCAATTGTCGCAGGAAAGTGGTATAATCATTGCCAACTTCCTCTCTGAACAGACAGGAATGTATGAATCTCAAGCCAAAGACAACATTAACAGAATCGGAAGTACAGGCAGGACTGAAGCTGGTGCGTGTGGAAGGGTTAACCACCGAAGCGATGACAACGCTGATCGGAGGAGCTTTCCTGGTTGCACTGGCGCTATTGCTGGGTGCTAATAATTTCCAGATCGGTTTACTGGCAGCACTGCCCACCCTTACAAATGTGTTCCAGTTATTATCCGTCTGGCTCGTGAGACGCTATAATAACCGTCGCGCAATCAGCGTATTTTGCTCGCTGTTCGGAAGACTACCCCTCGTCATTGTAGGAATTCTTCCTTTTTTTACGGAAGGATCGATTCAACTGGTGATCTTTTTCCTCTTCTTTTATTACCTGTTCTCTTCCATTGCCGGACCAAGCTGGAATGCGTGGATGAAAGATCTGGTGCCGGAAGCACAGCTCGGTTCATTCTTCTCCCGGCGGAGCGGTAGCATGCAAACGCTGAATGCGATCTTAAGCCTTGTTCTCGCATTTGTGATCGATTATGTAAAAGATCATTACCCGCAATACGAACTCACAACCTATTCGATCATGTTCATCATTGCCGGTATTTCCGGGTTGTCGGGTGCGTTATTTCTTCTGTCTAGAACACCTGAACCACAATCAATACTTGCAAAAGAAAATATTTTCACCCTGCTGAAACGGCCACTGAAGGACGTTAACTTCCGGAAGCTGCTTGTATTCAACTCGGCCTGGGTGTTTGCACTGAATATCGCGATCCCGTTCTTTACCGTTTATATGTTGAGAGAGCTAAAGCTGGAAATGACTTACGTCATCGCGCTTACCGTGATCAGCCAGCTTTGCAGCATCTTCACGATCCGCATGTGGGGAACCTTCTCTGACCGTTACAGCAATAAGACGATCCTGGCGATCGCAGCGCCGCTTTACATACTTTGTATCATCGGCTGGTGCTTTGTCGGGATCTATACACGGTTCACACCAAACCTGATACTACTGGTGATCTTACACATTGGTGCAGGGATCGCAACAGCGGGTATCAATCTTTCGCTGACCAATATCGGCCTCAAGCTCGCACCGAAAGAACATGCGATCGTTTATCTTTCTACAAAAAATATCATCACCGCGATCTTCTCCGCAGTAGCCCCGATCGTCGGCGGATTACTCGCGGATTTTTTCGGCAAACGATCTCTCGTGATCAATGCGCACTGGGATAGTCCGACCTACGATAAAGTTGTCTACCTTCTGAAATTACACGACATGAACTTTCTCTTCCTCATCGGCGCCGCACTCGCATTTATCTCGCTTGAGCTGCTGGTCCGTGTAAAAGAAGTGGGCGAGGTGGAAAAGAATACGGTCGTTCGCATCATGCGGAGCAGTATCAAGAATAATCTGAAAGATTATTTTCTGATCGGCAACCTGATCACCTGGCATGAGCATCTTTTTGGATTCTTCAAAAAACGTACACCGGATCATTCCAATCAACCCAAGAGTTAAACCCGGCGATGTACTATATTTGAAAAAACAAATTATGAAAGCGCTCTTCCTTCCGATCATTTCCCTGGCCATTGCTCAAACATCCAACGCACAGGCTCCTGTTGGCAAGATCGACCCTGCTGCCAGGCTCGATACGGTAGAAGTGGCTTGCGGCATGTGCCAGTTTGATATGAGCGGCGATGATTGCGCTCTCGCTGCACGCGTGAATACAAGAACCTATTACGTCGAAGGAACACATATCGACAAGCATGGCGATGCACATGCGAAAGATGGTTTTTGCAATATGATCCGGACAGCAGAAGTACAAGGCGCTCTTGCCGGTACAAAATATAAAGTCACCTACTTTAAGTTGCTGCCACTGGATAAGGTAGCTCCAAAGAAACCAATTTAAGTTGCGGCCATTGATGGCGGCGTTGGTGCATCGCCATCCATTTTCTCCAACAGCCATTTCCTATCTTTGCACATGGCTTCCCATTGCATTATCATTATTGATCCGCAGCTTGACTTCACCAGTGAGGATGGCGCATACGCACAGCGGCATACGGGCATCACGGCGATCAGTAAAGCAAAAGATGCTATTCAGCAACTTCTTTATAGAAAGAGTGATCATTCCTTTGTTGTAGTATATGCAGACTATGTCAGCAATCAGTTCGGGGATGGCCTGAACATGTGTATCCCCGGCACTCCGGGGCATGCTGTAAGTATAAGCGTTCCTCCGGGCACCAGGCGAATATCAAAAACACAGCACAGCGCTTTTTCTAATCCGTCCTTCATCACTCATCTTCATCAGTCAGGCATATACCATCTTTATCTCTGTGGATTCCTGGCGGAATACTGCGTAAAGAAAACGGCAATGGATGCATTGGA
>JBEVKW010000407.1:0-13305 GCA_040509495.1 Chitinophagaceae bacterium
GTACCGCTTTCAGATGGAAGAATGCCCGGCCATTGCAAACTGGCAAGATTACCTGACGGATTTGGCTGTATGTACCTGTTACAGGAGTGATGATCTACGTTATGACCAATCCTTATTATCGATGCAGTCATTCAAATAGCAGATTGCTTTCAAAGGCATATAACAAATAAGGGAAAAGCACCTGTGAATAGTCAGGTCGGCCATAGATATTCCCCCGCTTTTTGGTGACGACTTCAAACCTGGCTAACCGGCAGTGCCGGCCGCAGTTCGACTGCGCTTTCAAATATCCAGACAGACCTCTCCGAATCCCGGCCCGGGGGCGAAGAATAGATTTGTGTTCTTCTTTCGTCTGAAAAATGCGACAAGGCTCGCTTACTGATAAAGGTTGGTGATTAACTAATGCAATCGTCTACTGCATACGTTTCAGCATGTAATATCTCCCGTCCGCTTCTCAGCCAACTTTCAATTTTTGTATTTGTTTTCTTTTTATCTATTCATTTTTTAATTTTTTAGACTTTTTCCGGTCGACTGACCAATAATAAGATAGTGTGCCTCCACCCATAGCGGACACCCCCCTCCCCCGTCCGCCACAGGCGGAGACAACTAAATAAGATATCTCGTTGTAAATATCGGCCGGAGCAGCACCAAAGCCATGGGTAAAACACAAAACCTCAGGGGAAAATAACGGAGAAAATAAGAGAAGAAGACGCGGCCATTGAGTTTAAAGTAGAGAAGATTCCTGAGCTCTTTGTCGCAGCATTGGGCTGAAGTCTGCTAATACCGCCTCAACCAATAGCTGTAATATGAATGCGTAAAGAAGGCTCCAACATTAGACATGCATTTTGTTGTGCAAATAATACAACTCACCTGTCCATTCAGGTGCCGGAACCTCTGATTATAAATAACGCGTTCCCAACGGAGCATAACGCACTCCGGCCAACGAAAATGTGGTGCCGCTGCTTGCCAATACAAGACTCTTCATTTCGTACAGGGGTACAACAACGCAACACCACCAATGACCTCTAACAACTCTTCCAAGCAGCGGAATCAACCGGCGTGTACCCTCCACCAGTTCAGATACGGGTTAGAAGGCGCAAATGTATGCACTGGCAGCTCCCGATTTTTACCGGATTGAGCAGATAGACAATCTATTGAGCAAGTGGCACCTTGATTTCCACTTGGTTAGGTTGCCTACAACTTTGCCCGTTTTTATTTGTTTGAATTTTGTAAGGATTGATTTGATTGTCGTAAGGCACCGGTAAGTCCCCGGTTTTATTTTTGTGTAGATATTGTAACTCAATTGCGAAATGTTGATACCTTAAAAATGTCGTAGAATGCCCAAACCGGAAACAATAGAAGATTTCTACAGGCAGAAATGTGAGTGGTTGCCTGATAATCTGCAGAAGGACATAGGACACTTCAATGTGTTTAAGGTAGAAGCGAATAAGAAGCACAACACAGCTCCTCCTAAATACGCAAGACGTGATTTTTATAAGATGAGCCTTGCCCGCGGAGGCGGTATTCTGCATTATGCTGATAAAAGTATTGAGATAAGCGGGTCTACCCTGCTTTTCTTTAACCCGTATGTTCCATACACATTTGAATCAATATCTGACGATTATCACGGGTATTTCTGCATTTTCAAAGACGCATTCTTTGATGTGAATGTACGTCGCAACTTTAACGAACTCCCGATGTTCATGCCGGGTGGGAAGCCAGCTTATGTACTGGGGGAAGAACAGGATAAAAAGGTCAGCGCGGTGTATGATAAGATGCTGGAAGAGATCAACTCGGATTATACTTTCAAATTTGATCTCCTCCGTAATTATCTGATGGAGATCATTCATCACGCGATGAAATTGCAGCCCGCTGAAACATTGTACCAGCATCCCAATGCGAATAGCCGGATCACCGCGGTTTTTACAGATATGCTCGAAAGGCAATTCCCGATCGAATCACCTTCTCAACAGTTCAAACTAAGGTCAGCCCGTGATTTCGCGGAAAGATTAGCAGTGCACGTAAACCATCTTAACCGTGCGATCAGGGAAACGACAGGTAAAACAACAACCGAACACATAGCCGAGCGGCTGGTCAGTGAAGCAAAAGCCCTGCTCCGGCACACGAACTGGAATATCTCTGAAATAGCCTATTGCCTCGGATTTGAAGAACCCGCGCATTTCAATAACTTTTTCAAAAAGCAGACAAGCTATACGCCTTCTTCATTCAGGGTTTGATCGTTAATCTGCATTGCTACTGAAACGGACACTGAAATTCTCTTCCTCGAGATCTAAGATCGCGTTGTATTTCCGGATGACCTCTTCATCTATTTCCTGTTTCCGGTTCAACTGTTGAAGTAGTTCGCGTTGCGCCAGAACCACTTCGGCAATGATCTTCCTGTACTCTTCGTCAGTGATCGGCCGGTCAACGGACTGCTCTGCAAGTCGCCCTTCAAACAACCGCACATTTCCGGAGTGTTTGAGTTTAATGCTCTGAAGTATTTCATCTTTTGTTACAGCATCGGCGTATTTTTCGTCAAGCACTTTTAGCGCCGCAACAGACAGCTTTTTCTGGACAATGGTTTCCTGTCGTTCTTTGGGTATTGTTGCGTCGCGGTCTTCCACCTTGAGCCATTTCACCAATGATGGAAGCGTCAGACCCTGGAATACCAGCGTCACCAGGATCACTATAAAGGTGATGAAAAGTATCAGGTTCCGCTGTGGAAATGCCTGCCCGTTAGTTAGATAAACCGGTATAGATAAGGCCGCGGCCAATGATACCACGCCACGCATACCCGCCCAACCGAAGATGAGCGGACCTCTCCATCCCGGTCTGTTATCAGCGGTCTTAATGAACCTGCTGATCACGACGGTGAATGCCGATGCCCCAAGTGTAGAAAGCAGGCGAACAACGATGAGCACACCGGTAATGATCAACCCATATTTAATTGCCTCAGAAAGGCTGGTATTGCCAAGTTCTGCAATGATCACCGGTAGTTCAAGCCCGATCAGCATGAACACAATACCGTTCAATCCAAAGCTAAGGGCAGACCAAACATTTTCCGTTCGTAAACGGGTCCGGTGATCAAAGATCCGGTGACTCCGGATAGACAAAAACAAGCCTCCGCTCACGACAGATAACACGCCGGAAAAATGCATGTGCTCCGCAGCGATATACATGATATATGGTGCGATAAGCGTGAAGAGGGTATTAATATTGGCGGTAACAGGCAGCCACCGGTGAATCACATAAAAGACCAATGCAATAGCAACGCCTGTGGCGATGCCCATCACGATCACCACGAAAAAACTGAGAACGGCATCCTGGAAAACAAATTCGCCGGAGTCGACGGCTGCCATCGCAAAACGGAAAACGATCAAACTCGCCGCATCGTTCAACAGACTTTCTCCCTCAATGATCGTCACGAGCCGACGCGGTACTTTGATCTGCTTCATGATCGATGTAGCTGAAACTGCATCCGGCGGTGAAATGATGCCGCCGAGTAAAAAACCCAGAGCCAAAGTAAAGCCGGGTATCAGGCTGCTTGACACAAATGCGATGATACAGGAAGTAAGAATGACGATCAGGAAGGCAAAGCTTGAAATTACACGACGCCATTTCCAAAATTCTTTCCAGGAAGTATGCCACGCTGCTTCATACAAAAGCGGTGGAAGGAAAATTACAAAAATCAGATCGGGATCAATTTTGATCTCCGGTAGCCACGGAAAAAAACTTAACAGAAGACCGCCCAAGACGAGGACGATCGGATAAGATACCTTCAGCTTCTGTGCCAGCATTATCAGAAACAAAATTACCAGTAAGAGAATAATATAAACGCTGAAAGTATCGTGCATACGACGTTAGTTTTGGATGAACAAAATAAAAATACAGCATTCTTCTTAATACTTTCCCGGCCGGATCCACACTTATTTGATAAAACCTGTTTGAATTTTGTAAGCATTGGTTTGAAGTATACAAGGGAAAAGGACTTTGATAGAAGTAGTTTTGTTTGAACAAAAAATAATTGACCATGGAAAAGATCTGGTTCGTTGCGGGTGCAGGTCATGGTTTTGGACTCGCCCTCGTAAAACAATTACTCAAACAAGGACATAAAGTGGCTGCAATCGCGGAAAATATCCAATCTCTCCGCAAGATTGCCGGTGCTGGCAGTAAAAATTTACTGATGCTCGAAACAGCACTTTGTGATGAAGACACCGTATCCCGTGCTGCCTACGATGCAGTACAATATTTCGGAAGATTGGATGTGGTCATCAATGCGGATAAAGAAGGACTGGCCGGTAATATTGAAGAGCTTTCTGATGAAGAGATCCGCCACAATTTTGAGATCAATATTTTTTCAGGATTGAATGTGGTCCGTGCGGTTCTGCCCTATCTTAAAGAACAACACTCCGGGCATATTTTTAATCTTTCTTCATTAGGTAAAATGAATGGAGCGGGTTTGGGCATCTACCGCGCAACAGAATTGGCAATGATCGCCATACTGGAATCTCTTGCAGTTGAAGTAGAACCTTACGGAATAGATGTAACGATCATGACACCGGGTAACACAGCTTCCGAACTTAGTATGAGAACTATCCAGACAAGCACACACAGGATCGAGGATCAACAATCCGCCATCCATCAGATCCAGTGGTGCATGCAGCATTTCAGAACAGCTGGCAGCGAAGGAAGCCAGCCCGTGAATGTTTTTCACGTAATCGTACCTAACCTGCTCTTCGCAGTTTAAACAATTATTAAGGAAAAGATAAATAAGGCGACCCTTCAAAAAAACTCCCCGATCTCTTTCGCTCCTATAAACTCTTGGTTAACTTTAAGGATTCTTTCCTTAAAATGTTAACCAATGGCAGGAACATTCTCTAAGATCAAAAACACATTCAATCTTCTTCGTAAGATTGATTTCAACCAGCTCAGCAAACTTTCTGAAAAAGTAGATCTGCAGGAAGTAATGAATAGCTTTTCCAAATTGGACGATAGCCAGTTGAAAGCACTGATGAAGATGATGAAAGGCGAGAAAAAGGAGAAGGCACTGCCTCCGATCAATGGAGATTTTTATGAGATTCATCTGCGGCTGAATGAAGAAGACCGTGCAGTGCAACTGAAAGTGCGTGAGTTCATGGAAAAAGAGATCAAACCGATCGTAAATAATTACTGGCTGCATGATGAATTTCCGCATGAAGTGATACCAAAGTTTGCAGAGCTGGGTCTTTGCGGTGTTACATATAATGGATATGGCTGTCCCGGGAAATCATTTCTGATGGAAGGGATCATTGCGATGGAGATGGCTCGCATTGATGCTTCGATCGCAACGTTTTTTGGCGTTCAAAGCGGGCTGTCCATGGGGTCAATTTATATGTGCGGTTCGGAAGAGCAGAAACAGGAATGGCTACCGGGAATGCATGAAATGAAGATCATTGGAGCATTCGGGTTAACGGAACCTGAGGTAGGGTCGGGAGCCGCAGGCGGATTGACCACTACTGCAAAGAAAACGGCTGACGGCTGGCTGTTAAATGGTCAGAAAAAATGGATCGGAAACGCGACGTTTTCTGATGTTACGATCATTTGGGCGAGGGATGTTGACGACAACCAGGTGAAAGGGTTTCTCGTTAGAAAAGGAACTCCAGGATTTACAGTAGAGAAGATCAAAGGAAAGATGGCTCTTCGCATCGTGCAGAACGGTCTGATCACCATGAAAGATTGCCTGGTAGAAGAAAAAGATCGTCTGCAGAATGCAAACTCCTTCAAAGATACAGCGCGTGTGTTACAGATGACCCGGGCAGGAGTCGCCTGGATGGCGGTAGGAACCGCACGCGGAGCGTATGAAAATGCACTGGATTATACGCGCAACAGAAAACAATTTGGAAAGCCAATCGCATCATTTCAACTGATACAGAACCACCTCGTGGAAATGTTGTCCAATCTCACCGCCATGCAATCTCTTGTTTTCCGCCTTTCGGAATTGCAGGACCAGGGTCTGCTGAAAGATGAACATGCGTCACTGGCAAAAGTATTCTGTTCGCTGAGAACAAGAGACATTGTTAGCAGGGCCAGGGAGGTTATGGGAGGAAATGGGATTCTGCTTGAGCATAATGTAGCAAGATTTGTTGCCGACGCAGAAGCGATCTATTCTTATGAAGGAACGAAGGAGATCAATTCCCTGATCGTCGGTCGGGCTATTACAGGAATGAGTGCGTTTGTTTAGCAGCGATCATAGAGGCATTCAAATTATATAAACGGATCAATCGCAGTAAAGATCCCTGGTTTCGTTCTTCGCGCCCGGCAGGGTTTATTCCCGCCAGATCAAAAGAACGAAACCAGGGATCTTGCCTTTATGATACTTATATTATTTTACAGGTGATACTCAACCGTGATCTACGGACAACGGTACTCCAATTTTGCCTTGGAATAGTAATTTCCTAAAAATGCATCCTGCGAAAGCCCGAGCTCAATATTCTTTGGCATAAACAGAGAATTGAAATCGGAGCTATTAAGATGATCATTTACGCTATAATTTCTATCGAGGAACATCCAGATTTTATTGCTCCGTCTGAATGACACCTTATTTCCATAACTCGCTCCTGTCAGATTGCCATCAGCAGTATACTCGTAATGCTGCTCATAGATATATCCGTCCTCGTAGGTCCATTTTTCATAAATGATACGTCCCCGGCTGTCATAATTGAAGGTGATCGCATACCGGTCTATCGGTTCATGAGGTTTACCATTCACGATCTGTGCGAAGGTGTAAACAGAGTCAATGGCTACCAGGCCTCCGGCACCATAAATGTACTTATGCCATACTTCAGTAGATGTGCCGTTTTTGTAAACGCCAATGAATTCTGACAGGCGATTGTTTTTGTATTTAAAAATATAGTCGGGAAATCCGGTGGTCGGAGTTGTGCGGGTTATTTTGACTGGGTCTCCATTGCTATTATAACTGATACTAAGCGTGTCGGTTGGGCGATGGGGTGCTTCAAAAATAAATTCTTCGATACCGCATGATCTTAATTGGTCTTCGGGATAGGGTTGACCGATATCATCAAACTTTTTGCAACCGGTAAGTACCCCAAATAGGGTAGTGATAAGTACAGCAGTATAGAGTTGGTTGATCTTTTTCATGTTATGAGGTTTAAGGTGAAAGCGGGATGCAGCTAAGGGTATTTTAAACAGAAATAAATTAATGCTTGACGTACAGACAGCGGAATGCCAGTTGGTTCATTCATGGGGATGACTCAAATCTATTGTATCAGATGATCAGATAAGAATAATGGAAAAGGTAGCGTTCAAAAGATTCGGAAAATAATCGTGATCTGCAAAGGCGGTGCTATAGTTAATAGCCGTTAAACAGAAAGACGGGTTAAGATAGGTAAGCTGGATCCGGTCAGTTACTGTTCGCACAATAAAGATCGGAAAACTTTTCGAACAGAAAATTCCACTTTCAGGTAATACCGCGAATGTTTCGTAAAACAGCTGCCGCTTTGAGCAATTGACATTTTTAGTTAGTATGCAATCGGTTATTATAACACTGCTGGTATAGCAATTTTATATCACCGTCAGGATAACAACGAAGAATTCTCTAAAGGGTTTGAATCCTGGAACGATCAGAACTGCGGTTCCGCATTCACTTCAACACCGTAATGAAATACAATCAAAGGCGTACGGTTTTTATCTGAACGTAATAGCGCCTTTTACCGATAAGGATCCATAATCGGAACGCCAGCCGGACTAAATACTCATTTTTTTGCTGATCAACTCAATGCGCCGGGCCCTGTACTTATCACTTCCGTCAGCGTTATTTAAGAGACAGGATATTTGCGCGACAAATAATCAAACACTGAATCATGAAAACAATAGCACATGCATGCATGATCTTCCTGCTTAGTTTAACGGCTTGCAAAAAAGATAATCCCTCAGTTACTCAACCAGAACATCTCAGCAAAGGTGTGTTAGAGAATTTGTTAGAGCATAATGAGATTGTAGACACTGTCATCCTTGGCAATAATAACGAACTGGAACTCGGAATGCGTTTTTACTCAAGCGTCAAGGGAGAAATCTCCCATATCGGGGGTAAGATGCCTTCTCCTGGTAAGTTCAATGTCTCTTTATGGGACTATGCGTCCAAGCAATTACTTGTAAGCATAGTGCTTGATAACTATCCTGATAAATTCACCTATATAGATATCAAAGACATTCCCGCGATGGCCAACCAGCGTTTTGTAATTTCTGTAAATAATGTAACGGAAGGCGTAAGCCGACCATATTATATCAGCAAGAAAAAATCATCTTCAGGCAGTGTATACCCGTTTAATGCCGGGAATATCACTTATGAAGCATTTCACAGTAAGTTAGGTGCCACTCCATTGTTCCCGGATGCGGTTACCGAGGCAAATCAGTCTTATGTTGCCGGCTACCCCGATATAATTTTTAAACAATAAACCGACAGGTTTGCCGCCCGCCATAACCGGGCGGCTGGACGGACAGGTAGATTAAGTTATCGTCCTTTCTTAAATCCCGCCAACTGCTTAATGATATTATAAAGGGTCATCTCCATAAAACGGAAGGTTATCGAACAGCGTTTCATTTTCTTCGATCACGTCTGTTCGTTTACTTTCTATCAGAAATAATTCGTTCAACGCTCTCGTTACCGCTACGTACTTCAGGTTTATTTCCTGTACGCGCTCCCAGTCTTTTTGATGTTGCCTGTAGTAAGGAAGTTCATCGTAGTTCAAAATGAATACCCGGTCGTTCTCGAGTCCCTTTGCGCGGTGAATGGTCGACAACTTGATCGGGTTGTCTGTCGCGGAAATAAAGTCCCTGATCTTTAACAGAAGATCGTTGATACAGGCATTATTAATATCCCATTGTATAAATTTCTTGTGCAGAAACTCCAGTTTCCTGGCCAGGAACATTTTTTCTGTTTTCACGTACACTTCCCGCTCGTTATGCTGCGTAATACGGGCTGCATTCTTTTCTATGATATAATCCCATCTTTTTTTTACAGTCAGCTTTAGTCTTTCAAATCCGCCGGGCATGGATGATATGGGGATAAGGATCTCTTCCTGCTTGAAAATATTCCTGATCTCGTTAATGATCTCACGGACATCATCATCATGAATTTTAACTTTTATATTTTTATCGATGAAATTAAAGATCAATAAGATCATCGGCGCTCGTAGTCGCGATATGATCAGATCGCCTGACCGGGCTGTATTGACCACTTCGTCAAACAGGATCGGGCTGACAACTCCCTGTTCTGGTTTGATACCGGTAATATCCGGCCTCAATTCCTGGGCCAGTTGAATAACACTTTGTGGACACCTGAAACAGCGTGTCAGCGTAAACTGCTTTGCTTTTGTATATTCCTTTACCCGTTCAAACGAATGAATATCGGCGCCTGTGAATCCATAGATCGACTGTTGCGGATCACCAACCGCCATTATCCGGCCATCTTTTTTTCCAAATTTTGATGCCACAGCAAATTGAGATTTGGAGAGATCCTGGCATTCATCGATAAATAGAAACTGGTACCGTTTCGATGGATATAATTTCCATTCATGCGGTAGATAAAGCATATCTGTATAGTCGATGATCTTTTTTTGCAGGGCCAGTAGATTACCGTTCTCCAGTATTATTTCATGGCATTTGAAATAAGCGTTGATCTCTTCACTGAAATACTTTTTCCGCACTTCCGCACTGGAGAAAACTCCAAAATGAGTCGCCAGGTCTTCAATGCCTGCCGGGTTATTGCTTGTTAAAGTCGCCCGGAATTTTTGATTGATCTCTAATAGCCTATTATTAATCCTGTACAAAAGATTCGTTGCAGCGAAATTACTGCGGTTGCCGAGGTCGGAAGCAGGGAAACCATTGATCTGGAAAATTGTTTTCAGGAATGGTTTGATGTTTCTATACGTGTCTTTATTCTCCAGTATTTCGCGGTACTTCTCGTCCCGGAGTATCCAGGGTTTCCCGGTGAAATTATTATCGATCAGTATCTGTCTTCCGAGGGAGTGAACTGTTCTTACCGTTACCTCAGTCAGTCCCAGTATCCTGAACCGTTGCGAGATCTCACTGACGATACTATTATTGAAAGCGCAGAAAAGAATTGAACTTTTGTCTGCTACCAGCCGTGCGCATTCCATGATGGTGGTTGTTTTACCGGCACCGGCGACAGCGTCGATGATCCCATGACCCTTGCCATCGCGTACAAATCTGAAGATCTGGTGTTGTTCGGTTGTAAATTTCATGGCGTGATATCGTTTGTGGCATCAGTGCCGTCCCCGATCGCGTTGGTTGACCGCTGCTTATTATCTATATATGCTTCCACGGCTTCAAGAAATGCTGCCTTTAGTTCTTTTAATGAACTGGCGTCAAACATGATCGTATCTGCTATACCCTGAACTTTTCCATAGAAAATATTCTCTTCTGAATTAAAATGGATGGAGGCATAATAACCTTTGTAATGAAGAATATCAGTCATAAGCTGTGCTTTGTTATACGTTAAAACTAAAACAGGCAATGGCCTAAACCGCGTTGTTTACAACGCGGAAAAATGTTTTTTCCTCAAATGTTTTCACGAAAATTTTAGTAGGAAATGTTCAAAGAGAGAAGAGAGTCAGTCGATTCCTGACCGGTTGCGATGTAAGCGAGGCCTGATTGTTCAGGCATACATTGGCCAGCACCCCATCAGAAAAACCCAGCTGATGTAAGTCCAAATTATGATCTCCGAGACGCCAATGATCTTTGTTAATGCCCCCGCATATTCGTCACCCAGAATACGCGATACGATCAGTTGATGGCGTGGAATTTGGTTAAGAAGTTTGCAGTAAAGACCATTGATCAGCCAGACTAAAGAGATCAGTATAGTCAGCGATCTTTGAAGTACTTTTTTTCCGGAGCCTGTCATTATCATAGTAATCGTATCCTTCTCCGCCAATTACGCGGAGAAAGAACGCTGGATAATATTAAATAAAAATGCCTGAAAGCAAGAATATAAGGCGCAAATTATTTCACCAGGTATGTTATAAATCAGGAGCCTGTTTTTAGAAACAACGATCATTAATAAACCTGTAAAGAAGAGACCCATGTTCAACGAAGGAGAGCAGATCACCCAGTCCGTTTTATGCATTCCTGTTCAATGCGAAAGTATTGATGCGTTAAAGATATTAGTAGTAGCGAAAACAAATGGAGAATACCTCGTTGCCGGAAACATTTTAATGAATACGAAAACGAAGGCCTTTTCCGAAATCCAGTTTGATGAACCGGATGAGCAAATGCAACAGGCATTTACTTATGCGGGAAAGGTGACCGGTATTTCGGCAAACTGCCTCGAGCAGGTAGGAGGTCATAATTATGTGGTCTACCTTATCAGTAGTGATATTGGACTGACGGGCGCGCGGGCGCTCGCTAATGCAGGACTTGCCATGTTGAATACAGCGGGTTTAGGCGTAAAGGTAGAATCGGCAGGAAAAGCATTTGACCCGGAGACCTGGGAGCAACTGGTAAATGACCAGGAATATGACCGGTTGTTCGATCTGTTTGTTGTCTATTCCCTGACGAACGAGGATGGATCTGTGTATTCCTGCGGAATGCACAATTTGGGATATAAGGGTACGATCGTATATGGCGAACAATTCCAGGATGCGGCAAGTTTGATCCGGATATTCTGTTATTATCAGCTGTTAGAGCAACCTGAAATAATTCCAGGTCAAACATTCTCACCTGAACCAGGGGCTCCGGTTTTTATTATTGAAGACGAAACGGACCCGCCCTACCAGGACCATGATCTTTTCACCAATCCTTTTGGCGTTTGGAGAATAGAAAGAGTGGGAGCGAACTGATAGCAGGCGGGAAAAAATTTTCGTAACTAATTACTGGCCGGGATCTGTTACAGGCCCGTCGTGACACTGATGTACCTGGCGGAATATAGAGGAGATCCCGAAACAAAAAATGGGTGCTGCAAACTTAAAGAGAACAACGTGGCGGTAACTACAACCACCTTTTTACCTTTTCCAGCAGATCGTTCATTTCATAGGGCTTTGCCAGGAAATCGTCTGCGCCGGCGTCTCTTGCATATTGTTCTATATCCCGGCTTGCCGAGATCATGATCACGGGTAAGTGCCTCGTATCTGCATTGCTTTTCAGCTGGCGGCAAACGTCCGTACCATCGGTTCCTGACATCCAGATGTCAAGCAATAAAAGATCAGGCAGTCTTCCTTCCAGTTGCAAAACGGTAGCACCGTCGAGCGTACTGTTTACGTGATATCCTTCATACTCAAGTATGGCGGAAGTCGCGTCAAGAATGCCTTCGTCATCATCGGCAATGAGGATCGTTTTGGGAATGGTGGGTGTCCTTTGCATGGATTCGGTTCAATTCTGTTAGTGGTTCAACGCTCCGGTCTTATTCGGGAGGGTAATATTGGTAAAATCCGCGATCTGTAAAATAGCTAAAGAATAATTATTTATTGTCCGGATTGTTCCGGGGTTTTTGTTTTCCGGGGCAGGGTAAAGCAAAAATTGGATCCTTTTCCTTCAACACTTTCGACCCAGATGCGGCCGCCTTCCCGTTTGATGATCTCTGAGGAGATATAGAGCCCGAGACCAAGACCGGGAAATGTGTGTTGCTTGTCGCCGCTAACGCGGTAGAACTGTTCGAAAACCTTTTCGTGCTTGTCAGACGGAATACCTACTCCAAAATCGCGAATACAGACTTTTACGAAACGATCATCTGCACTGGTGCTAACATTGATCTGGTCAGCATTCGGGGAGTATTTGATCGCGTTGCTGAGAAGGTTGGTCAATACCTGAGCGATGCGTTCAGGGTCAGCAAAAACATCATCGGTTTCGCTGAGTTTTACAACGATCTCATGCTTGCCGGTTGTGCGCCGCATGTCTTCCACCACTTCGTCAACGATCTGGTTAAAACTGAAAAAGCGTTCGTTGAACATAAGCTTACCTGCCTGGATCTTGGTCGTATCCAACAGATCACTGATCAGGTTTGTCAGCCGGTTGATCTGTACCCCCATGCGCGTAAGCATTGTGCTTTCTTTTTCGTAGCCTTTTTCGCGGAAGACAGCTTCCAGTACCTGTGCATAGGCTTTGATACTGGTGACTGGTGTTTTCAACTCATGGCTGGCAATACCGATAAACTCATCTTTCTGCTGTTGGAGCTGGACCAGTTTGGTGACATCGGTGGCCATATTGAGGATCCCGTACACTTTGCCCGATGCATCATGCAACGGTTTATAAGTATAGTTGAACCAAAACGACTGTAATTTACCATTCACTACGAGG
>JBEVKW010000408.1:0-3097 GCA_040509495.1 Chitinophagaceae bacterium
TGCGATTTGGTTTTCTAAAGCAGTAGCTGCCCATTGTAACGATACAAAGACATTGACCCTAACCATGCCAACAAGGTTCATGTCTGATTGGGTTAGGAACAACTATTCGCATGTGATACGAAGACTTAGCGAAGGATGTGGGGTTAAGGGAGTGGAGTATAGCTATGCGTGATATTTTAGAGAAAGCAATGCTCATCACTAAAGGTACGAAAAACATCCATTTGCTAATTTTCGTATAACTTAGCAATACGACAGTGTTTTTCGTATGAAACTAGCCTATTTTTACTGGTTTGTAAATGATAATGGTAAGTATGTCGGGAAACAAGTGTTTTACAACCATACTGACAATTAGATGTAGAAGTCAAGATTTGATCTTACAGACACTATAAATTTCGCACCTGATTGTCAGTTAAATTTTGACTGTCAGATACATATTCAAGATACAAGATTTCATTATTCTTTTCAACAGCTAATTTCTTACTATCCTTAAAAGTTTGCATAGGAGTTTTTCCATAACAATATTTACCAGAATGAGGTCTTTCATTATTGAAATACTCTAGCCAGATATCAAGATCTAATTGTAGGTCATCAAGATCTGTATAAATCTTTTTCCGCATCGCTGTATCAAAGAATTCTTGTTTCATGGTTTTATTAAAACGCTCACACATACCGTTTGTTTGAGGAGAATATGCTTTAGTAGTAGTATGCTCTATACCTTCGATACTTAGAAATAATTCAAAAGCATGATGCTCTATATTCCCCTTATATTCTGACCCACGATCTGTAAGAATACGAAGTATTGGTATCCCTTGAGTCTCATACCATGGTAACACTCGGTCATTAAGCATATCAGCAGCAGTTAAAGCTGTTTTATCAGTATATAGTTTAACATCAGCTACTCTGCTGTAGCTATCAATAAATACCTGAGAATAAACCTTACCTATACCCTTAAAGTTGCCTACATAATATGTATCTTGGCATCCTAGATACCCTGGATGCTGTGTCTCAATTTCTCCATGTGCTTCTTTTTCATTACGACGCTTCTCTAGCACTTGTAATTGCGCCTCAGTAAGCACAATACCATCTTGAGCCATTTTTGCTTCTAATGCTTTAAGTCTTTTACTGATGTTGTTTAAATCATTACGTAACCAAATTGATCTTACTCCCCCAGGTGATACAAGAACACCTGTCTTTTTAAGCTCATTTGATACTCTTAGCTGACCATATGCTGGATATTCTATTGCCATATCTAGTACTGCTTTCTCTACAGCAGGATCAACTCTATTTGCTATAATTGGCTTCTTACGGCTAATCTCATATAATGCTTCTTCACCACCAGTTTCATACAGTTCTTTAAATCTGTAATAACTATCTCTACTATAGCCCATCGCTTTACATGCTGATGATATGCTACCAAGACTCTTAGCTAGTTCTAGTAATCCTATTTTTGGCTTTATTATTTTTTGATTTAAGTTCATTCTTTATCTCCATTTAATAATTAATTTATTTTACTAAATGTAAGATAAAATCTTGTATCTTAATATTGTCTTTAGTAAACAACTATAAGATACTTAAGGGCACTTAAGTAAGAAGACTAATATGCCGTATTAAATCTTAGGGCTATGTAACCCTGTAGTTGAGATCAAACAATTAGTCTTCACATACTCATTAAAGATCGGACGGTATTCTTAGGTCTTGAAATTAATCAATGAACCTGTATTTACAAGGTTGATCTTTGGGTATTCTACTTATTATTAACATAGAAGGTCAAATATGAGTAGCATTATTTTGGGTATAGATATTTCTAAAGCAACATTTGACGTAGCTTTATTAAATGATAATAAAATCAAAACCAAAAAGTTTAATAATACTGCAAAAGGCTTTGCTGCACTAAAACAATGGTTAGAAAAAAAGGGAATAGATACTGCTCACGCTTGTATGGAATCAACAGGTGGTTATGAAGTTAGGTTAGCTCAATATCTTTATGATAATACATTTAAAGTTAGTGTCGTAAATCCAGCTCGAATCAAGGGCTTTGCAATGAGCAAGCTTTCAAGAGTTAAAACTGACAAATCTGATTGTGAATTGATAGCTTCTTTTTGTAAGGCTATGCAACCTGATCTTTGGCAACCAACCCCTATACATATTAAAGAATTACAACAATGGGTAAGACGCTTGGATAGTTTGATTGCTAATAAAAATCAAGAAAATAATAGATTGAGCGGAGCAAGTAAAGCAGTTGCCATTAACATTATGATTCATATTGAATTTCTGGATAAGCAAATTAAGGAAGTAGAAGAACTTATCTCTAATCATATTAAAGGACACAAAGATTTACATGATAAAAGTAAACTTCTTGATTCAATCCCTGGTATAGGAGAAAAAACAATAGGAGTGATACTTGCTTTTCTTGTTGTAGAAAATTTTGATTCTGCAAAACAACTAGCTGCGTTTGTCGGTCTTAACCCAAAGCCAAAACAATCAGGCACTTCTGTCCATGGAATAGGAAAAATATCAAAAACAGGAGATGCTAATTTACGTAAAGCTTTTTATATGCCTGCCATAGTTGCTATAAAACATAATCCGATTATTAAGGATTTTAGTCAACGTTTGAGCAATGTTGGAAAATCTAAAATGGTTATAGTGATTGCTGCTATGCGTAAGTTGCTTCACATAATTTATGGTGTTCTTAATAACAAAACATCTTTTAGTGAAAAGATAAAAACCCTGTAAAATTTAGGAAAAAAAGTTAAAAAGTTGTTGACAGTCAAGACGGTATCTCAACTATTACAGATAATTTTACCAAAATACCTCAAAAACTGACCCAAAACGTCTGCTAATGTCGGATTTGGCCCGCACTTGTCATATTACCCAATGTTACAGCTACTGAAGCTATAACAGGTCATCTTGCCCAGATAACCCATCTCCTTTATCTCTTGAAACAGTACAGTACCAGGTAGTGATATAGGATGGGCAGATTTTATTCTTTCACTCAAGTAGTCCTTATACGGGGCAAGCTTTGTTACCAACTTCGGTCTCTCCATATATTTAGGACTACCATCATATTTTAAATATTTATGTACTGTATTTACTGATA
>JBEVKW010000409.1:0-27158 GCA_040509495.1 Chitinophagaceae bacterium
CGTTCTTTGTCAGCACCTCTTTCACATCATTGCTGATGGTGCGGTACATGAAAGGAGTAGCAAATCCGCAGTTGTTGTTCTTGAGCCAGTTAACGATCTCGTTGTCTTGCTGGTTCTCAGAGCAGGGGTAAAGGAACTTTTCGTTCTCCTTGTGTTTGTTGATCACGTCGAACATGCTCTTGTTGGTACCATCGGCACCGTAGAATACCTTTCTTTTCCTGTACAGAATAAACTTTTGCAGGTAGAGGGCAACCGCTTCGGTAATGCAGAAATATTTGGTGTCCTGAGATACGTTCACCTTCATTTCTTCGCAGGTGCGGAAAAAATGATCGATGGCATTTCGGCTGGTAAAAATGACACCCGTATAATTCGGGATCTCGATTTTTTGTTTGCGGAATTCGCGTGCAGGGATACCCTCCAACCGGATGAATGGTTGGAAATCCATTTGGACTCCATATTTCCGGGCCAGTTCAAAGTACGGAGACTTATCACTTTCTGGCCTGGGTTGGGTAATCAGGATTTTTTGAATGTCCTTGGCCAGCGTATCGGCCTTTTTCACACCATTTGTTGACATGTTGCGGTTCGGCTAAATTGGCTGCAAAGTTAAGCCTTTCTATTTAAAAAAGAATAGTAAAAGCCTGTAAATCAGTAAAAGCGGTGCTGCTTCAAATGCCAGGATGTATAAAAGAAAGTGAAAAAGGTTGAACCTGACCTCATTACGCGCTGCGGAGTAGCCTAAAATAAATCTGTACAGGAACAGTAATGCGATGCCCACCCAGGAAACCGTCAGTGCAATCGATCGCATCGGCTCAGCGGCAAAAGCCAGTAACGCAAGGAACGGCAGCAGGAAGATGCCGATCACCTTATTGATTATGAAGACGATGAAAATATAGGAGTCTGCAGCCTGGCGCACATTGAACATCCAGCCGCAAAGTTTCAGCACCATGAACTTACCCGTATAGATCGCAGCCAGTCCCGCGCAGCAGTACAGGTAAAGCACCCAGAAATTATTCACCGGCCGCACATTGAAATGGAAAAGCAGAAAGTCAATATACAGCCCTGCCGATGCGAGGAAGAATATGTTGAATCCCAATGATGCCACGGGTGTTTGCATCAGCTGCTCACGGATCTGCCTTTGCTTCATCGTTGTTTGAAAAAACACCCGGAACAGGTCGTTGAAATATTTGGCAAAGGCCAGTTTCAGCAAGGCAAAGGCCAGCACGAGCAAAGTGATCACATAAAAGAATGTTTCTTTCCCCTTGAACACTTTCAGGTTGGAAGGGATGATAACGGGTCGCACCTTAAAATCAAAGAAGGGATGCTGCTTCATGATCTGCACGGAGAAAGGCAGGTCACTCCGGATCTCCCATTCAGGAATGCGGATGAGCGGGCGTTCCGCAATACTGTCTGCCGCAACAGCCGCCGCTGTATCGATCAACGGACGGGTGGTATCAACCGCTGCAGTCCTTGCCTGCGCAGTTCTCCCTGCACTATCCGCCCGAGGCGTGGACGCTGTATCAGTTACAGTTTGCCCATTAGACTCTATCGAATAAGAAAGAATAACAAAAAATAAGATGAGTAACCGGTGCAAGAAGTTTTGTGTTTAGATTTTTCAAAAATAAGCTAAGCGGATAAAGGGGCGAAGAGGAAAGAGTTTTTTGTTTTTTTATTTATTGCCATTCTTTTTTCTCCAACAAAAGTTTTGATGTTTCCGGACAGCGCCATGATCAGTGACCTTCCCCTTCCGTCTCTCTTAACTAGAAGAAGTTGACGAATCCGAAATGCACTTTGGATTGGCGGAGGCTGAAGGGTATATCGCTTCGCCGGCCAACGGCCCAGGCGAGATTGAATATGCCAAGTTTGGTCTCGAAAGCAAGCCCGAGGCCGGTGCCGAAGTATGAGTAACTGACATCACTGTTCTGCGAGTTATTACGTCCCCACCCCCCATCGAGAAAGCCATAAAAAAAAGAGTTTTGCCCGATCAGGTACCGGTATTCAAGCGTACCGATCGCGAACTGAGAGAGATACTGGCTTTCTTCATCAAATCCACGTAAAAGCTTGTATCCACCGATCTGGAACAGCTCATTGCGGAAGATATTGCCACTCTGGAAGAACCCGCCATTCAGGCCGAGCTTGAAGGTGCTCTGGCGCCCTACGGGCAGGTATTTTGCGGCAGTCACTCTCGTCCGGAACTGGTAGGTATTCAGTTTTACCGTGTCATACAGTGAATTAAAATCAAACGCAGGATTACCCGGATCTTTTAATTCAAGCACCTCATTATTCCGTTTTACTTTTTTAGTACCTGCCGAGGTGATGATCCTGAATTCATTCCCTTTTGTCGGATTCATCCGATAATTGGTATTGTTGAATTCGTAATCGATCCCCACATTGGTAGAACTTACATCTGCATCGTCGGGCAAACGGTAAGTCTGAAGAACGTAATTTGTATTGGCACTGGTCACGATCGACTGAAATCGCTGCAGGAACAGCTTGCCAGACTGGCGGCTGTCAAGCACGTACTGGGCGCCTAACTGGAAGTTCACGTTCAGGAACGAGCTATCCTTCCTGAACATATCGAAGGAAAAATCCAGCCCCACCGGTGAATTGAAAAGATAAGGGTGGCGGTAAATGATATTCAACCGGGGAGACTTCACCTGCAGCTGCTGCCAGTTCAGCCCGATGGTCTCTCCCGCCCCGAGAGCGTTCCGTAACAGCAGATTAGCTTCGCCCGTCACCAAAAGCTTTTTGGATGAAAGCTGATCGTTATTCGGTAGAAACCCCACCAGCACATTTACCTGGCTGCTTTGCTTTTGTTTGAGATACATTTCCAGGAATGATCCTGAATTAAGCCAGATGAGTCTTGAAGGACGTTCCTCCTCGACATAAGACAATTCACGCATCTTGCGGCTTACGTTCTGCAATTTCTGTTTTTCAAAAATGCTACCGTTCCGGATATCGAGAAAACGCTGAAGAAATTCAGTCGAGATCTTCGCATCTCCCACAACGCGGATGCTGTCGATCCGGTAAGCCGGTCCGGGATCTACCTTTAATGAAGCCCAGACTTTTTCCTGCTCAAGACGGAAACTGTCAACATAGACCTTACTGAAAGGACGTCCATTGTTCTCCAGGTAACTGATGATCTTTTCCTGCCAGCTCTGCACCTGGGTAAAATCCATCGGCTTATCAATGAAAGCTTTCTCCCGCCATCCGATAGCGGCAAGAATCGCGGGATCCACCTGGCTGGCGTCAAGCCTGCCCCATTCATAACGCTCGCCGATATAGAGAACGGCACGTGCCGAAGCGGAATCAAAAAAGATGCTGTCGATGGAGGCAGTTACATAGCCTTTCATCTGCAACATCAGAGGCAACTCATTCACATAAGCGATACATTCGTTCCTGGAGCCGAATGATGTACGCAGCGCCAGGGAAGAGGTAAGAAACAATGAGTCCTTATCTACGGCACGCACCTCCAATGGATATCCAACCTGACCTTTCACCTGAAGGCAGCTCAACAAAATGAGGAAAAACAAAAACGTGCGTACTAACTTTGTCATATTTTACTGAACTCGGCTGGAGGCTGAAACATCCTGAAATGTTTTAATATAACCAGGAACAACAGTCCATCAGATCCACTAAACAAATCTACTTGTCTGGCATCTATATTCATATTCCTTTTTGCAAACAAGCCTGTCACTATTGCAATTTCCATTTCAGCACATCGCTGCGGTACAAAAACGAACTGATCACTGCTTTATTGGGCGAGATCAGCCTGACGAAAAATTTCTTTCCTGAAGCGGTGCGTAATGCCGGGGCAATGGAAACGATCTATTTCGGTGGAGGTACTCCCAGCCTTTGTACGAAAGAAGAGATTAATGCCATCCTTGGGCAGATCCACCTGAATTTTGATGTGGCTTCAGGAGCAGAGATCACCCTCGAGGCAAATCCGGATGATATCACCGAAGAAAAATTGTTGCAATGGAAAGACTCAGGCATCACCCGGCTTAGCATCGGCATTCAAAGTTTTTTTGAAGAAGACCTCGTGTGGATGAACAGGGCACATAACAGCCACCAGGCCTGGAACAGTTTACAACTGGCGACCCGCCATTTTGATAATATCACGATCGATCTGATCTACGGAACGCCCGGGCTCACAGATGAGAAGTGGAAACAGAACGTGGATCGTGTACTTAGCCTCGGCATCCCGCATATCTCCTGCTATGCATTGACGGTTGAACCCAAAACGCCTTTGCAGAAGCTGATCCGTGAACATAAGCTCGAGGATGTGAATCCCGATCATCAATCAGAACAATTCCTGCTACTGATGAAATGGCTGGCGGATGCGGGGTTTGAGCATTATGAGATCTCTAATTTCGCAAAACCTGGTTTCCGGAGCAGACATAATTCGTCCTACTGGAAAGGGAAACCTTACTTCGGATTCGGACCATCAGCGCATTCTTTCGATGGCGAGTCGAGGTGGTGGAATATTGCCAACAATTCGACCTATATACGGTCAGTAGAGCAGGGACCCATTCCCTATGAAAAGGAAGTGCTGACGCCTGTGCAGCAGGTGAATGAAATGATCATGATCTCCCTGCGGACGCTGGAAGGATTGGATACTGCGCGTCTGATACACGAGATCAAAGGAATGGGAGAAAAGGAGATCCTGGAGATGAAGCAAACGATACTTGAAGAAAGTGCGCGTTATATCAGGAACGGATTGATGGTGCGGGAAGGGGATTGGCTGCGGTTGACGCATGAAGGGAAATTGCTGGCCGATGGGATTGCAGCGGATCTGTTTTTTGATCAGAGCGGCGTAGCAGGGTCGTAAAGATTTCTTTGCGATACTGCTACGCCCGTTAAGCTGATGCCTGCTCAGATCATCACCTGCTCTATCCGCTTAAACCCTACCGCGGGATTCACCCCTTCCCACAAGATCTGATAAACTGTTTCGGCAAGTGTCATCGAAGCTTTTACAGATTTATTAATATTGAAGATACATTTTGCCGCATTGTACCCCTCTGCCACCATATTCATTTCTAATTGTGCGGTACGCACTGAATAGCCTTTACCGATCATATTTCCGAATGTCCTGTTACGGCTGTAAGGCGAATAACATGTCACCAGCAGATCGCCGAGATAGACAGACGCTGCATAGTTTGGCGTTTTACGGTGGGTGAACGGGTCTTCTTCTCTTTCATGCTCGCCTACCACGATATGTTCAGCTCCGAAGCTGCGGAGAAATTCCGCCATTTCATCTGCAGCATTCGCAATATAAACACTCAGGAAATTGTCGCCATATTCAAGGCCGTGCGCAATCCCCGCTCCCAGTGCGTATATATTCTTCAGAACAGCCGCATATTGCACTCCGAGGATATCATGATTCACGATGGTATTGATATAGTCGGTCGTAAAGTGAGAGGCGATGGTTGAAGCCATCGTAATATCCGTTCCTGAAAATGTGAGATAAGAAAGTTTTTCTGCCGCTACTTCCTCCGCATGGCATGGACCTAACACGGCAAAATAACTTTCCAGCGGGAGATTGAATTTCTGCTGAAGATAATAATTCAGGAGTATGTCCTGGTCAGGCAGCAATCCTTTTACAGCAGACACAACGCGTTTTCCTTCCCAATCAGCTGGCGTAAGATGTCCGATACTCTGATCAATAAACGATGAAGGAATTGCGATCACGATAATATCTGATTCGCGAACAACCGTCTGAACGTCGGGCGACATCCGGATCGTTGCCGGGTCGAAGTTTACAGATGAAAGATAAGATGGATTATGCCTGCGCTCGGTGATGTGCCTGATATGGTTTTCATTTCTTACCCACCAGTTCACCACCTGTTTTTTCTCTGTCAGTATCTTGGTCAATGCAGTTGCCCAGCTACCACTACCTATAATGCCAAAAGTCTGCCCCATGCCTTGTGTTGTTAGTTAAAAGAAACGGACGGAACAAAGATCGGGGTAAAAGTTTAAAAGTTTAAAGGTTCAAAAGTTTAAAAGTCACTTACAGGGAGTGCAACTTTTAAACTTTTGAACCTTTAAACTTTTAAACGATGCCTTTACAACCGGTGCGGTTACTTCTTCTCAAACAGCTGGTCTTTTGCCACTACTTTCACTTTCATGCCATCTTTCATTGTTTTACTGATGGCAGTGTAAGGACCCGTAACAACCTGTTCACCGCCTTTCAAACCGCCGAGGATCTCTATATAGCTCATATCCTGTATTCCGGATTTCACCACCACTTTTTTCACGGTTCCATCTGCCTGGACAAGGAACACGACTTCTTCGAGTTCACTGCTGATAGATGGGGCGGCTGTTGCTGCAGACTCTTCCCCGCCCTTCGCATCGCTTGCTTCCTTCTTTTTGTCTTCCACACTTTGATCGCTTCCTTTTACCCGCGCGTTAACAGCGGTAATTGGAACGGACAATACGTTTTCATGACGCTTGGTCTTGATATCCGCGCTGGCGTTCATCCCTGGTCTGAAAGGGAATTTCTTTGGTTTGGAAGGGTCGATAAGATCTTTGTAGGAATTGAAATCGAGACGTATCCGTACCTGGTAGTTCGTCACTTCATTTGCGCTGGTGGCGGAACCGGTTGTAGCGGATTTGACGCTGCTGGCGATCTGTGTTACGACTCCTTTGAACTTGCGGTTATTGTATGCGTCGACTTCTATATCTGCGGAATCACCGATGTTCACTTTTACGATATCATTTTCGCCAACATCAACTCTTGCTTCGAGCACGCTCATATCAGCTACGGTCATCATTTCTGTACCCACGTTGAAACTGTTGCCCGCAACACGTTCTCCTTTTTTTACCTGAAGTGACGAGATCACGCCATTCATTGGCGCTACAAGGGTTGTTCTTCCAAGATCTTTATTCGCGCGAGTCAGACCGGCCTGAGCGGTTTGAACACCTGCTTTCAGGCTGCGGATATTCTGCTGCGCTGCGTTATAATTTGCCTGCGCAGCACGCCAGGTTGCTTCCACCTGTTCGAACTCTGACTGGGAGATCACTTTCTGATCATACAGGGATTTGTTGCGGTCATACGCCTGTTTTGACTGGGTGAGCGATGCATTCAATGCTTCGAGAGCGGCCTCATTGTTAGCTACGGTCGCCTGGGACTGACTAACCTGTGATGCGGCTTCATCGCGGCTGAGCGCGTAGATATCAGCAAAGATCTTTGCGAGAACTGTTCCTTTCTTCACACTATCGCCTTCTTCCACATTCAGTTCAACGACCTCACCGGAGATATCCGGGCTGATCTTTACTTCCACCTCCGGATAGATCTGTCCGCTGGCAGTTACAGTTTCCACAATGGTTCGTTTGTTCACGGTTTCTGCCGTTACTTTTTCGAGCCCATCATCCTTACTGCCAAAAAGTTTGACAGCAATAAAAAGCACCAGCAATACACCAGCGATGATCAATATCCATTTTACAGCCTTCTTCATAATATAGCCCTGAAGGGTTTTAAATTAGGTAATGTTTTGGTTGCGTAACAATCGGTGATCACAGTTTCAATCCAAGTCCTTTGTAGAACTCCAGTAATTTCATCTTGAACACATAATCATATTGGGCAGAGACAAGGTTGATCTTGGCACGGAAGAGATTATTCTGATTAGTGATCAGGTCGATGGTATTCAGTAAGCCGACATCAAACCTTTTCTTGGCGAAGTCGTAAGCTTTCTGAGAAGTTTCAACACCTTTCCTGGAGGCATTGAATTTTTGAAGAGCGGCAACTGCGTTGGTATGTGCCTGGTAAATATCCTGCTTCAGCGTCAATGCGTCGCCCTCTTTTTGGATTTCGACGCTTTGTACATTCAGTTGTGCTTTTCTCCAGTTGATCCGTGCCTGCCCACCGTTGAATATCGGCACCCTTAACCCCATGCCTATTGACTGACCGAAGTTATTATTAAGTTGAGTAAAAGTAGGTCTTACAGATGTTACAGGATCATAAATGTCCGGAGTCGAAGTTACAACCGGATAAGCGGTGCCTCCCACCAGCACTCCTCCTATTATGTCTGTACCGGGTCTTGTTTTGAAATCTCTCAGAATTTTATCGTTGGTCGAATAACGGCTATCGAGGTTTCCGAAAACGGATAAGGAGGGGTACATCGCTCCTTTGGCGGCGGCAACATTTTTGTTCGCGGCTTTCAGGTTGAGGTCATTTATCTTTTGCTGTGGCATATTGACCACTGCAAGATTATAGACCACGGCAGGATCAAGTTCAGCGAGTGATTCCACAGGGATCTGCTCTACCGGTGGTATGGTTACATCAAACGGCTGATCTGCCGGGATATTCAGAACAGCTTTAAGCTGCAAGAGAGATAATGTATAGTTTGCCCTGGCCGAGATCAGCGTTGAGCTGTCATTTGCTAATTGTGTTTCCAGTTCAGCCTGATTCAGTTCAGGCAATGCTCCTGCAGCAACCTGTTTCGTCACAATATTGAGCTGTTCGATGCTTTGCTTCACCTGAACATCACTGATGTTGATCTGCTCTGCATTCAATAATATCTGGAGATAAGCATTGGCTACATTAAGGGCAACATCGTTCCGTGCTTTTTCGGCACCTGCCAGATATGCTTCAGCCTGAAACTTATTAGCTGCGATCGTGTTTCGTTTGCTGAACCAGTTGAAAACATCAGCACCCAGGTTCAGCGAAGGATTCGCGGCAAAGATCTCGCTTGTGGTAAAGCTGTTTGTAAAAGGGTCGATAGAGCGACCAAACTGATAACCGCCATTTATCTGCAAATTCACCGTCGGCAACTGAGACAACTTACTTTGCTGATAAGTCAGGGCATAGATCCGTGCCTGTATATCAGCTTGTCGTACAGAGATATTGTTCTTCAATGCATAGTCTACACATTGTTGAAGGTCCCATTTTTCCTGGGCGAAGCAGGTAGTAACAGCAAATAAGCAGATTACCAGTTGGATGCAGCGGGTCATGAAACAAAAATAATGGAAAACTGTCGCGGGGGAAGTGATTTTTGGTAAATGGGGGTTAATTTTTAGGGGGAGGGGCCGCGGGAGACGGACGGCGAACCGCAGACAGCCATTGCTCAACATAAAGTTTTGGCAGGCATATCTGCGTTACTCGTGCCTACATCTTTTCCAATGCCTGGCGCAGATCCTCAATAATGTACGAAGGCTCTTCCAGCCCGACATAGAGCCTCACGTACCGGTGTTCGCGGTTAGCCGGGTTAAAATCCGCCGCTGTAATACCTGCGCATTTGGGGATGACCAGCGATTCATGACCACCCCAACTCACAGCCATCAGGATATGTTTCAGCGACTCGCAGAACCGCACGATCGACTGCCGGTTGTCCGTTTTCAGCACCAGTGTCATCAGGCCAAAGGCATCCTTCATTTGCCTGCGGGCAAGTTCATACTGCGGAAATGATCCGTCAAAGGGAAAAATAACCGATTCTATGGCCGGATGTTCCTGAAGAAATGCCAGCACTTCCTTTGTAGACCGACTGACCCGCTCCAGCCGGGCCTGCAGTGTCCGAAGACCACGGATCAGCAGCCACGCATTGAATGGCTGGATACCACTTCCGATATTAAGGTATTCGCTGTCGAAGATCTTTTTCATCATAGCGTGGGAACCACAAAGCACGCCACCAAGTGTATCACTATGGCCACCGATATATTTGGTCGCGGTTTGCATCGCCAGATCGATACCCAAAGGGATCACTGGTTGATACACCGGCGTGGCATAACTGTTATCGATCATCGTAATGATCCCGTTTGATTTTGCAAAAGCAGCAACTTCTTCCAGCGGCTGCAGCGCAAAGTCCCAGCTATTCGGTGATTCGAGATAAAAGAAGGATGTTTCAGGTCTTGTAGCTTCCTGCCAGCATTCCAGCTTTGTTCCGTCAATATAGGTCGTCTGCACACCAAAGCGTGGCAGCACTACATCAAACATTCTCTGAGCCCAGCTGTATGGATTTTTTACGGACACGATATGATCGCCACTTTGCACATTCGCCAATACGCCGGCGAAGATCGCCGCCGCACCGCTATTGAATACAAGACAATCTTCCGCCTGATCAAGCGCCGCAAGTTTTTTTCTCAGGATATCCACCGTCGGATTCAATCCCCTGCTATAGAGATACCCTCCCATTTCATCTTCAAAAGCCTTTGACATCGCATCAACTGTGCTGAAAGCGAAATTACTTGCCTGCACGATCGGGGGAGCTATTGCATTGAAGTAATGCTCACGGTCTTCTCCCAGTTCATTCAATATATAGGAAATGTCCATTGCTATAGTTGCGTTTTCTTTTTATAACTGACGATGACAAAATAAAGTAGCAGGAACGAAGCAAATACGGATGTGCCGATCAATGCCAGGTTTGGCGTATCAACGGCAATCGAGATCCCGACGAATATATAGGCTGCAATAAAAATCAGCGGGAGCAGCGGGTACAATTTCATTTTATAAATGCCTTTGTCATCCAGATGCTTGGTGCGCTTTCTCAGGATGAACAAGGTAGCTGCAGAACTAGCCATACCGATAGAGTCAAGAAAAATGGTAAATCCCAGGATCTCATTGAATGATTTAGCAAAGAACAAAACGATGATACCGATGGCGGCGAATGCCGTAAGCCCAACAGTCAGCACATCTTTTTTTTCATCTTTCTTCTTGAAAGCGGCGGGCAGTATCCCATCTTTACTCATTGCGTACATCACGCGGGGATTACTCAACAGCAACACGTTCACATAAGCAAGAACCGCAATAAAAAGAAGGATGGATGCAATCATGCGGCCGGTGGGTCCAAACATTTTTTCTACAACCACCGAAGCAATCCCGCTGGATGTTTTCAATTGTTCGAAACCTATCGCATTATAATATGCGTAGCTGACGGCCAGGTAAAGGCTAATGATCAGCAGTATCCCGATAAAGATACCGCGTGGAATGGTTCGTCTTGGCTCCCTGATATCTTCACCGAAATTGATCGTTTGCTGATATCCTCCGTAAGTAAAAGAAACCGCGATCAGTGCCACGCCGAAAGAGCGGATATAGTCCATCATGGAGAACTCGCCTGTCGTCACTCTTGTCGCGTTCGCATTATCTACAAAAAAAATCGAACTGATCAATAATACCAGCATGCCGATCTTGATGATCATTAAAATATTCTGCGCTGTAGAGCTCATCCTTAACCCGAGAAGATTCACACCATAGAAAAGGACGATCGGCACCATTGCGATCAGCGCTCTTGTGGTAGGTCCCGGATCTGTATCGAAGATCACCTGCGAGATATATTCGCTTCCTACCAGTGCGACGCCAGACATAGAGGCGGCGTTGGAGATAAGAATGATGCAATTGATCGAAAAAGCGACCGACGGATGATAACATTCTGCAAAAACCTTGTAATATCCGCCGGTGACGGGCAACCTTGAACCAATCTCTGCATACGTTAATGCTCCACACAGGGCGATCAATCCGCCGGCGAACCAGGCTCCGAAAAAAAGTAACGGGGTGATCGCCGCCTTCGCCGCATCGGCAGAGGTCCTGAATATTCCCATGCCGATAACGAGGCCTACAACGATCATCGTAAGATCGAAGAGGCCTAACTTGTTTTTTGCAGTCATAGCCACCAATATACGAAAATCGCAAACACGGGAATTAGACAGGAATGCACCCGATAAACAGCTAACGTAAATTATGCGAATTCGGGAAGGGTGCTGCTGTTTGCCGGTTGAAAGGTTTGGTATTGCGTAATGGTGGTGAAGGAAGACGGCTTTAGCATAAACGTGCTCATCCATTCGCCGGGAGGTAATTGGGAAAGGTCTCCGTTAGCCAGTAAAACCTGGTCCCCGACCGTTTCAAGCAGCGTAAGCACACCCGTATGAAACGTGATGGCAACCCGGTGTGCATTGCGGTCAGCAATATGAGAACGGACGATCTCGAACTGATGCGACTCGAACGCGGGGTGGCTTGAACCCGGTATAAGCTCCCTGATCCCCGGGATCTGGTTGTTGAGAGATGCGATATAAAGCCCTACGGCAAAACCGACTTTGTAATGAAGCGAATTTGCTTTGGGATTATGCGTGATGATCTCTTCAAGCGTTGCAAAGGAACCGTCCCTGTTATATGCCTGTGCCTGGAGACGGAACTCATTATAGGAATCAATAAATACATCTTTTTCGAACGGACCCGAAAAGTCGCTTCCGATCTCACGCCGGAAAGCAAGTTTGACAAGAGCTTTAGCCATGGAAAAGGTTTTTAGATTGGACGCCGAACGCCGGCAATTCCTTTATGCCGATACATAAATTGTGTGAACAAGGTCATAACCGCCTGAGGTGTTAGCCGTTACCGTCGCCAGTTCATTGTCGAGCGAGTCGCGGATGATGTTATCGGTCGAGTTGAGTGTGTCTGGCTGACCATGTGCCGAATAGAGGGATGTGTTGCATACCGCACTATTGATCGCATCAGGAAAAGCGATCTGAGAGGTGAGCTTTAGCGTACTGCTGACATAGATCTGAACATGGATATGAATACAGCGGCCGCTATACCAGCCCGGGTAGATCGATGTAAATCCAACTTCTCCATTAGCATCGGACACCTGGCGCCCCCGGCAGAATACCAGGCCGCTGTTATGCTGCGTGCCAAGATAACCCGTGTTGGAATATCCCGAATAATAACCGTCCTTATCGCAATGCCAGATGTCTACGATCGCATTTGCCAACACTGCGCAATTATTGTTAACATTTCTAACAATGATCTTAATGTTCAGCGGCAGACCTGCTTTACCATCCGCAATTGAGGTCCGTTGTATAGCAGAACCCCGACTGTTATACAGGGGATAGGGACCATCTGTTTCAGTGTCTGTGACTACGCAGCCGCCTGAAGTGGTGCTGTCACTGTTGCTGTTCTTGCGGCATGCATCAAGCACAGGTGCGATCCCGATCACACCAATCAATCCGGCTGTTTTTTTCAGAAAATTTTTCCTTTCCATACTATATCGCATTTAGAAATTAAAATGTGCGATATAAAAATGGAAATAAGTGATGAAGAATTAAATAATGATAGATGAACAGGCTTGATGTACCGATCACTTTGCTGTTTCAGAACGAAATATTGCGGCAGATCAATACCTGTTCTTCAAGGGCCGCGGACAATCCAGCATATTTGCTTTACCCAAACGGAAGATCACGTTGAGCGTATGACTATAATAACTATCTCCCTGTTTTGGGTTTACAGCTTTACTGAAACCATCAAGATAGTCTGTGGAAGTCCGGCGGAAATTTGTTTCAAGCCCTATACCGATCTTATCTGAGAAGAAATAGCGGACGCCGGCAAATAACGGGATAAATACAGCACCACCGGGAGGAGTACGCTCAATGTCCTCTGCTAACCCCGAACCTATTGCAGTATTGTCTGCAAAGTACTCTGCATTATAACGGCTGTAATCACGCTCTATGTCCAGAAAAGCATATCCAATTCCCAGACCAACATAAGGTGAAAGTCTTTTAACATCATAATTGCGGCCAAGAATATTCCATTCTACCATTGCACTTGGCTCAATAACGGAACTGTTAAACCGGAAACCTCTTTGCCTGCGATATGCCGGTTCTTCGTATACATATTCATCGCCTTTGATCGACCCGAGTGCGAGATTGATCCTCCAGCCAAAACCAGCCGTAACCAGTTTTCCCGCAAATAACTGGATCGCGGGGCGCAGCGTTTTATAGGAACCGGCTCTCTCTTCTGAAAGATCACCCTGGTATACAAACACACCACCTCCAACGCCGAATTGCCAGCTTGGAACATTCTGAAACATTTGCGCAGAAGATGTATATCCTATCACTAATAGCAATAGAAGGGCCGTACTGCTTTTACAGTAATTCATACAATGTTTTTCCTTAAAGTGTAATGCAGTTTGTCGGTTGGTCCGGGGGATGAAGGCGGCTTGTTTATCCTTAACGAAAAAAACGCCCTTTCATTTTCGCCGTTCTGTTAAAATCCTTTGCTCAAATACAAACTCTGGGCCAACCCCGGGTCAGCGGAAAAAAAAGGATGAACAGGAAAAAGAGCAGGCGGAATTTTCGCCTTTGAGCGGCTATCCTTCTTATATTCTTTGTCTTTTTTTCTTACCCTTTCCGGGCCCATTGATGGATAAAATCGGTGTAGCTATCGCTGACAGGCAGTTCGGTTCCGGACTGGAGCATTACTTTCTTATTCTGGATAGACTGGACTTTGCCGGAAGCTACCACATAGCTGCGGTGTATCCGGCTAAAGCGGGAGGAGGGAAGTTTTTCCAGCACACCTTTCAGGGTCATGAGGGTGAGGATGGGTTTGGCATCAACCAGGTGGATTTTGATATAGTCTTCCAGGCTTTCAATATATTCTATGTCGGAAAGCCGGATCTTGATCATGCGGTATTCAGCGTAAACAAAAAGGTGCTCTTCTTGCGTATCAACCGATTTGTTTTTATAATGATAGTATTCGACTGCCTTGTTTACCGCTTTTGAAAACCTATCGAAGCTGATCGGTTTTAGCAGGTAATCAATGGCATCCAGTTCAAAGCCTTCAAATGCAAATTTCTTATAGGCTGTGGTGAAAATGATCATCGGTTTTTCCTGCAAAGAGCGGGCGAGATCAAGCCCCGTAATATCAGGCATATTAATATCGAGGAACAGCAGATCGATCGCCGTGTTACGCAGGTATTCAGCGCCAGACACTGCGTCATCGAAGGTCTGGACAAGTTGAACACCGGGGAAGCGGGCGATGTATTCGCGGACCAACTCCAATGCCGGTGGTTCATCATCTATGGCAATACATTTAAGCATAGGATCAACTATAGTTATACCTGCAAAGTAAGCTGAACTGTATAAAAACCATCATCTGTTGAGATATTCAGAAAATGCCTGTCGGGATAAAGCCGTTGCAAACGCTGCCGGGTATTCTGAACACCGATGCCGGCGCGGTCAGAAGGAGCTTTAGCCTGAAACAACCTGTTCCTGCAAAAAAAACGGATGTTATCGTCCTGCGCAGAGAGTTTTATTTCGATCACGGATGCTTCATGACTGCTGATCCCGTACTTGAATACATTCTCAATAAAATTCATCAGGATCAATGGTGCGATCTTCTGACCTGCTACCCTGCCTTCCACTTCAAATGCTACTGTCATCTTTTTTCCAAGGCGTAACCGTTGCAGGTCAATATAATCACGCAGGCATTCGATCTCGTTCTCCAGGGACACATAATCTTCTGTCACATCATCCGTAACGTAGCGCATGATGTTCGATAATTTCATAATGCTCTCTGCAGTATTTTCATTTTTGGTGATGGCCAGGGAATAGATATTATTCAGTGTATTAAAAAGAAAATGCGGGTTGATCTGTGCTTTCAGAAAAGAAAGTTCGGCATTGGCTTTATCTGCCTCGGCCTGCATGGCGCGGCTTTCAGTTCTTTTCCATTCACGTATAACGCAGATCGCGGTACTGAGCGACCAAACGGTAACAAAAAGGATGATGCTGACGATATCAGTCGGATGCTCGCGGTCAGGCATCCGTGGTGGACGGCCTTGCTCTGAGGGCTGCTCCCTGCGCGGTCCGCCGCGAAGATCCTGCCCCGGCTGATCCATCCGTGGTCGTTCCCTATCCCCTGCCGGCACCTGGGATCTGTAACGCAGTTCCCTTGGAGACAGTCCCCTGATCACTTTCTCGAATGGCCTGATGGTATATACGGCAGTAAAAAATAACAGTACAATGGTGATGTACAGGAAGTATTTCTTTTTGAGATAAAGTTTCGGGAAAAGTAAAAAATAGTTGATGTAGAAGAGAAAAAGGAAGATAGCCGAAAACGCAAGGAAGGGCACAGAAAATACGCGGCTGGCCGTGTCTACCGAATTCGGCATCCGGATCGCAAAACCCAGCACCAGGCTGAAAAACAACAGCCATGCGGCAACGTGGGCAATAACAGGAGTAAGCTTCTGTTTCATTTACAGCAAAGTAAGTTACAGAAAATCAAACCGGTCAGTATGTACCGGTAAATAACTGTAATGACTGGATGATTTGCCCTGGCAGGTGTAAATATCTCTGTGATATCCCTATTTTTGTGCCGATCAGGTTTCCGCGTTACGCGGAATTAAAAGGGAAGTCCGGTGCAAATCCGGCGCTATCCCCGTAGCTGTAATAACCCCGCCCGCGCGGTTGCACTTACGCTGAAGCTTCGGCTCACGTAGGAATATCTTTAGCGCAGGCCAACGCAGACAATGCTTACCAATCCACTGTTGCGCATGCAATGGGAAGGAGTCTGCAAAAGGTTCAAGCCAGAAGACCTGCCCGATCAAATCGGTTAGCATTGAACTTTCGGGTGAAAAGTGAAGTGGATCCATCTGCATGGGCCTGTGGCGCATAGTGGAGTCTTTCACTTTTATTTTCCGGAATATAAGATCATGACCAGGTTGAACGCGGTCAAAAAAAACCTACCGTCCGCGAGCTGTCTTTATGAAACAGGAATCCTTTACTCCCCGTTTTGCAGCACTGCTTGTGCTGATCGTAGTTGCAGGTGCCATGCGAATACCCAACGCAGCCCAGGTAACACCCTGGGCAAATTTTTCGCCTGTGGGCGCAATGGCTTTGTTTGGCGGGGCTTATTTACGACCATGGTGGAAGGCCATTCTTTTCCCGTTGACGACTTTACTGATCGGAGATCTCGCTATCAGCTACTGGATATTTGCAGGTAAGTATGGTGTGCTGTATGGTGGATGGTACTGGATCTACGGGATCTTTATAATGCTCGTACTGCTTGGACGGCTTCTATTGCGCCATGTAACGGTAAGAAATGTGATCATGTCTTCCGTCCTTGCCTGCATTCTGCACTGGCTGCTGTCTGACCTGATGGTATGGATCGGCGGCGGAACCGATCTGCGCACCATGCAACCGTTGAGCAGGGATGTTGACGGTTTGATCCAGTGTTATATGCAGGGCTTTCCATTTATGCGCAACTTCCTTTTCGGCACACTGGTCTATGCAGGAATTCTTTTCGGCGGATTTGAATGGATGAAGATCCGCCTGCCGCAATTACGACAGGGGCGGGCCTGAACATAACACTAGAGCCGGAAGAAGAACAGATGTATGATCCTGTTAAACGCTGTATATGTGCAATCATGAAACACGTAAATGTCCACGATGCGGAAACGGCTTTGCCTGCAAGCCGGGAAACATTACGCAATGCCAGTGCTTCGGGATCACGATCACCCAGGAGCAAAGAGCGTTCATGGATAAAAAATACAGCGATTGCCTTTGCCGGGACTGCCTTGTCCACCTACAGTCTGAGCTGAACAGATTTGTTGAAACGCATATCAAACGATAATTTGCCTGGCATACAGCTTGCACTTCCTATAAAACCACCATAAGTTAAGCAGTTAATGGCGTTGGAGAACAGATTCCGGCGCCATTCGCGTTTCCGGGATATTTGAACGGCGGGCACATAACCCGTCGGACCCGGCTATACGTCCTCTTGTGACGTCGAAGCCCGAAACGTTTTCTATCTTTGAAAAAATCATTTCCCATGAAACTTGTTCCCGGCGAATTGCTCACTGTAACATTCACCCTGTTTGCGGTGATAGACATTATCGGCTCAGTGCCGATCCTCATTTCATTAAAGCAAAAGATGGGAGGAATGAAGGAACTTCGTGCCACCCTGATCTCAGGAGCGCTGATGATCCTGTTCCTGTATGTGGGTGAAGCTTTCCTGAATGTGCTGGGGCTTGATGTGAAATCATTTGCCGTCGGGGGGTCGATCGTGATCTTTATCCTGGGACTTGAAATGGTACTGGGCATCGAATTCTTCAAAGGCGATGCTGATGTAAAAACAGCAACAGTGGTACCTATCGCATTTCCGCTGATCGCTGGTTCTGGAACTTTGACGACCATCATGTCGCTTAAAGCCAACTATGGCGCTGTAACGCTGCTGATCGCCATTATGATCAACCTTATCATCATTTACATTGTGCTGAAATCGCTCGGATATATCGCAAAGCTCCTGGGGGCAAGCGGCCTTACCGCGATCCGCAAATTCTTCGGCGTGATCTTACTCGCAATAGCCGTCAAGATCTTCGCAACGAATGCGCACGGGTTGATAAAGTGAGAAATGTTTAAGGGTTTAAAAGCTAAAACTTTTAAGCCCTTAAACTTTCAAACAATTAAACCTACTTCACCTTGAACGCCTGCGTGGCGGTAAATACACGTCCATACATATCTTTTGCGCGAACTTCGATCGAGTGTTGCCCGGGTTTAAGATTTTTGGGTACGGCAAGCTCCCATAGGTGGGTGGACTCTACCGGAAGGCTTGGTCTCCTGTTCCCCAACAGCGAGTCAGCATAGTCCCATTGAACCATTGACGCCACATAGTAAGGATCAAAACTTTTTGAGAATTTCATCTTCTGCCATTTGCCGCCGTCGAAACGGATATCAACAGGCGTCGTTTCATTTCCCATGAAAAAGTTGGCATATACCGTCGAAGTAGTGGGCTTCTTTCCATTGGTGTTCTTAGGCACGTATACCGAGATCTGGTAGTCAGGATTTTTACCTACGACTTTAAAGTCAATCGTATACTGATTGCCCTTGAAATGGATAAAGGAATATCCCTTAGGAGTGCCGTCCCTCATCGTAGAGACCGGTACGCCCTGATCATTGAAGGAACCCGAATACCAGTCACCGGAAGTTGTTGCGGCATTATACTCATGATGAGGTTTAGCGCGAAGCCAGCCTTCTTTTTCCGTGAACAGGTCGTTCCGCTGCAAATGCGTATGTGCCGACAGCGACAGCGTGTTGGGATAGTCTTGCAACAGATCGAACAATCGCTTCCTGTGAGACATATTGAACGATTCCTCGGTTCCCCTCAGGGGAATGTGGAAGGCAAGTACCACCAGTTTGTCTTTTGGTACAAGTTTCAGGTCATTTTCAAGAAACCGGAATTGATCTTCCCTGAAGCCACCCCAGTAGCTTTTCCCATCCCGGGGGTCCGGGTAAAGGATATCATCGAGGATAATGAAATGCACATCGCCATAATTGAAAGAGTAGTTTGCAGGACCAAAATTCTTTTCAAATGTTTCATCGCTCAGCGAGTCAGCCTTTGCCTCATAGTTCATGTCGTGATTTCCCATCACATTGAACCATGGAAGCCCTACTTTCTGCGTAGCATCGATATAAGGGCTGTGCAGATCAAGTGAGTCACCCACGAGATCGCCAAGACTAAGCCCGAACTGCATATTTCTGATACCTTCCACTTCAGCCACTACACCTTTTGCATAATACTCCACCTCCTCGGCAGTATATGGCTGCGGGTCGCCAAAAATAAGGCTGCTGAAATCCTTTAACACAGTCCCTGGCAACAATGCGAAATCAACCGATTTTGGCAAAGCTCCGGTTGGCGCAACACCTTTGTATTTGAAATCAGCCGGAGACCCATTTGGCTTATGGTTATAATAAAAAACAGGTAACTTCTTTGGCGTTACAGGTAAATTATATTCAGACGGTTTGATCACAAAGACGATGTTGTCAGCCCCTACAGGCAAAGTATATTTTCCTTTTGCGTCAGTTGTTGCCACATCCTGTCCGTTAGAAACGCCTACTCCTGCGATCCCTTTTTCATTTTTATCTTTCCGGCCATTGCCGTTATTGTCTTCATACACATAACCCGACACGGAGCCTTGTGCAACCGAGGCCAGTGAAAGCCCTGTCGAGATCAAAAATGCTGCGAATTTTATCATGATCGTTGTTTGTTTTTCCTGTACTGTTAATTCACGGAGATGGATAGGCCGATGGGCCGATGAGCGGCTCTTCATACGGACAATTCAACACCTTTATACCTTCTTCCAGTCTTACCGGTAAATCCTGTAAGACTGGAATGCGGGAAAAAAGAGGTGGTTAATTCAAAGGAGTTGAATGATGTTGTATTATTCAACGAGTCTTGTAACGGCAGCGTGTTTTTCCAGTGTATCGATAGTGGCGGTTGTCTGCACGAGTTCAACCACTGTTTGCTTACGCGCTGTTGTCCATCTTCCGAGAGTGATATTATACACACCACCCATCATATTGAACAACCCTGCGTCTGTAGCGGCTGTTGGATATTTGTCATTGATCGGGTAAGGCATGTTGTTCGTATTGCCGGAGGAGCGGTAGTGCAGGTAGGGAACAACTACGGGTTTATACGTTGTCTGATCGATGGAGATGGAATACATGGAATACCAGTCGTTATTACAGATCCGATATCCCAGTATCGGATTTTTTGTTGCATCGTAAAGAGCGGCACCGCCACCTGTTGCAACAAAGAGCACATCTTCAGGAGTTGATGCTTCAGTAATATCAAGCCCTTTGAAGATTGCTACTCCACATGCGTTACCGCTATTAGCCCATGGGCCGGAGGTTCCGTAATTGGAAGCGCGAACGAGTCCGCCATCACCCAGGTTTGTTCCGGTGGTAGCATAGGTTTTCTGGTACCAGTTTGTTTCGGGAGGAAAAGAGTAGGTACCGGCGGAGCCATTGATCTTTCTACCCTGGAAGCCGAAATAAAAGAATTGTCCTTTCTGAACGCTGCCCGAGTTGATATTCCATTTGATGGTACGTTGTCCACCTGTAGCCCATCCGGCATCCAGGGGATTTGCAGATGCAGCGGTACCGGCGTTGTTGCAGAACAGGATACTGTAAGGCGTCTTGCTGAAATTGATCTCTTTTGTTGCGATCATTTGAACATACTCATACCCGCCGTCTCCGCCTTTTGGATCGCTTTGGAATCCGGAGATGATCAGTTCCTGGGCAGAAGATCCCATGTTCACGATATCGTCTGCCTCTCTTGTTCTAAGCTGTATAGAGCCGTCAGTAGTGCTGAATGGAATTCCGACATAGGCCGCGAGCGAATAAGACGCGTTGTTGGCATAAGCTACTTTCGGATCAATGAAGAGGGTGAGGTCACCAAATCCGTCATTGATCTTTTTCGAACCGCCGATCGCCTCTCCGGGTTGAAGCGCCGGATTGAAGCTTGATTTATTCAGCAGGCAAAGTGAGCTTTCATAATCGTTCGGGCTGGCTGTGATCTGCGCAACAGTCACGGCATTGATCCCAACAGTGCCTTTACCTTTTGATGTTACATTACTTTCATTCAGCCCTGTGATGGTGAGGATGCCGTTCTTCCGGGTCAGCACACCGCTGTTGATATCGATCGATACAGAATCACCGGGAACGAATTTCGCGGCGGCTGCGCCAAGATCGATTGAAATCCCCCTGAGCAACTCCAGCCGGCGGGCATCCTGAACAACGAGCAAGCCTTCGGGAAGATTTCCCTGCCGGTGATCAGATACTACTACTGCGGCGATCCTGGTTGCGCCATACACGTTCTCCTGGGTCAGCAGCACATCTTTTCCCTTGTAAAGAGGGCGGATGTCGAGGATGGAGACGATCGGATTAGGTACGCCGCCCGGATACTTTTCATTTTTTTCGCAGCTGCCTAATGTTGCAGCGATGCCCGTTATTAAAAAAAACTTTATTAAAGATTTCATCTTACGCTGTTTATTAATTGATACGATTAAGGACGTTGCCACCAAACCTGGGTATTGATATCATCCGGCCCCTGTATAGCAACTGCTGCTTTATAGTTTACAGGATTTGCAGCCTGTACGTATATAGGGTAGACCAAACGTGCCGGCATACGGCCACCGTTTGACAATCCCGGGCCTTTCGGCAACACCGGATGCCCCGTACGTCTGTATTCAAACCACTGTTGCAGGTCTGTCATGAACAAGGCATAGTATTTCTGCAAATGGATCATCTCCATTTTTGCGTCAAGAGGGAGATTATCATTCCACAGTTCACCTGCAGCATCAAGGTTTTTAAGATGCTCCGTGAAGTTTGTGGAAGTGATGCTTTCCGGAAAGTTTGGCACCCAGTAATTGATCGCAGATGCAATACCCTGATAGTAGAATGTTTTTGTATCTCCGGGGATCCATCCTTTCAGAGCGGCCTCTGCAAGAATGAACTGCAGTTCTGCGTACTGCATAATGATACCCGTATTCTGGTTTTGCTGAAGTGACAATGTACCGCCTGTGCTGGTATTATCATAGCTCTGAAAATAACAGCCTTTATCATCGCCGCGGCCAGGGATGTACCCGCTTGGAATACCAAACCAGCCGCCGCCGCTTGCCTGTGAGATACCGAAACGTCCGATGCTGCCAGATCCATAAGGCGTAGCGGAAACATAACGGGGGTCAGTCCATGCCACAAGGTTATCGAGAAAGAAACTACAGATAGCCGGGCCACGGAAGTCCTGTGCACGAATACCATTGACATACGGAGAAGTATAAGGATCCGTAGTACTTGTTCCGCCACTCCACAACAATCTTGCATTGTCTGCATTGTTTTGGAAAACGGGATATTCCGATGGATTGCCAATGATCTGTTTGATCTTGTCTACAACAGTTTGTTGCGTTTCTGCCTTACCGGATATACGCATCAAAAGCCGGAGATATAGTGAATTGGCAAATTTTCTCCATTTGGCAATATCACCTTTATACATGGGATCGCTGGATACAACGATCGCAGCATTTGCCGCCAGTAAAGTGTTTGCTTCTTCCAGTTGCCTGAAGATGTCAAAATAGATGTCTTTTTGCCTGTCAAATGCTGGCATTACATTTTCCTGATCGCCTTTCAGTGCATCGAAGTAAGGGATATCACCGTAGATGTCGGTAAGATTAGAGAACAACCATGCTTTTCCGATTTTTCCAATGGCCTGGTAAGAAGTATTGGTAACTTTTTCTGTGCGTGCGAGACTGTCAATCTGTTTAAAATTGGTCAGCTGCACAAACCAGGTATTCCATAAATAATCGGATTGGTTTGCCCTGAAAGCGAAGCGGAACACGGTATTATCACCGTCGCTTTGCGATACAGTCACCTGCATTAGTTCATTATTGAAGCCTCTGTTCCGGTTCATCCCGGGCCAGAGCGAATTCACCATCGCCGGAGCCAGCAGTTTATCCGGTGTGGTCTCGATGATGTTGATCGGATCAACGTTCAGATCCTCGAATCCTTTTTTGCATGAATAGAGAGCAGGCATTGCCATTAACGCCATACATGCTATCAGTAATTGCTTTCTCATCCGTATATGCTTTTTTTCTTTTGAATGTATCAGTCTGTCTGTTGTTCGATGGCTGGCTTAAGATCCTTCGGGTCCGGCCATCGGTCACAGAACGATCAGTTTGAAATAACGATCAGCTCCATCAGAATCCTACTGATAAATTGAATCCGATAGAACGTATCGATGGGAATTGTCCCACTTCAAAACCTCTTACGATATCTGATCCTGCCAGTGTTCCAAATTCAGGATCAAATATTGGCCATGGCGACCAGATGAACAGGTCCCTTCCATACACACCTATCAGTGCGGATTTCAGTCCAAGCTTCTTGAGGAGTTTCGGTTTGAAGTTGTACACCAGCGATGCCTCGCGGAATTTCAGGAAATCTGTACTGAAGGTGCTGCCTTCCGCATTGAAACTTCCTATGCTGTATTGATAATACTGGTCGATATCATAAGCCACCACATCATTCGGCCGGTAAGAGCCATCCGCATTTTGTACCACACCATTTCCAATGATGCCGTTGTACCGGCCAGGCAATGTTGATTTAAGTTTGCCCTGTTCAGCCATTTTGTAATGAGTAAGCGAATAGGCTACTGCGCCCAGTTGTGCATCGAACAATACTTTCAGGCTGAAATTTTTGAACGAGAAAGTATTACCAAGGCTGAACTTGAATTTGGGAATGGTGTTTCCGAGATAGATGATACTGTCGGTGATTCTCGGGAAGCCGGTAGCTTCATCAAAGATCACCTGTCCGTCCGGGCTGCGTCTGTAACCCAGGCCATATAAGTCACCCATGCTGCCCCCTACTGATGCCACGATCTGACCACTTGCGATCTGACCGGCCCTCAGCAACGCAGTGCTGTCTGGCATTGTGATGATCTTGTTCTTGTTGAAAGAGAACGTTCCGAATGTGCTCCACTCAAAACTGCGGGTTTTGACTAGTTTGGCATTGATGGTTACTTCAATACCGTTGTTCCTCACTTTTCCCGCATTGATGATAGAGGAATTATAACCAGAAGCAGCATCTACCGTTCTGGTGAAGATCTGGTTCCGCGTGTTTCCAAAATAAACAGCTACATCTGTACTCAGTTTTCCATTGAAGAACTGCAGTTCTGCGCCCAGTTCAACGGTTGTAGTGAGAAGAGGCTTCAAATTAACGTTAGGCAATGTAGTAGGGCTTACCAGGCCACTATCCGGATAAATACCGCCATTCGCCACAGGATATGTATATGCAGTGCGGTAAGGAGTTGTTCCACCGCTGCCTACCTGTGCAAATGACGCTCTGACTTTTGCATAGTTGATCACCGAAGGGAGCGCAGCAACCTCAGACACAACAAAACCTGTGTTGATGGAAGGATAGAAGAATCCTACGTTATCTGTTCTTTTTGGCGTGGCCAGAACACTGTTCCAATCCTGGCGTCCGGTGATCTCCGCAAACAGGAAGTTCTTGTAGCTCAGGTTAACGATACCGAACATACTGTTGATCCTGTAACGGCTTGTATCAGGAAAATACAGCAGGCCATACAAACTGTTTTCCAGTGTATAGATCCCTGGTTGTTTTAACCCGTCATTTCTTACATCGGATTTATCATACTTATTCCATAACTGGCTGCCACCAACTGTTACGCCGAGTTTCACATCCCTGTTCAGGTCTTTATTATACCGTGCCATGAAGTCGTAGCTTTGTTCCTGGGCATAGATATTCTGCTTCCTTACGGAACCTCTTGGCAAACGCGTACCTGCATCGAATGGCCTGTCCTGCTCACGCTTGTCATTCATCCAGTCCATATTACCCCGTATCATCACACTGAGTTCTTTAGACACCTGGTAGTTCAATGTGACGTTACCGGTCACGTTGTTTCTTCTTGTTTTGTTCAGGAACTCATTGGTGATCGCAAATGGATTTTCCGGGAAAGAAGAGAAGGGATAGCGGATATGTTTGTAAAGACTGTCGTAAATACTGCCTGGCCCACCAGCCCAATAATTTCTCAGCCAGTTATAGTCGGCACTTGGTTGCCAGAAAATGTACCAGTACATCAAAGACTGGTTACCATATCCGGCAGCAGGCAGGTTATCACTGTTCCTGAAACCATAAGTTACTTTGGTAGAAAGTTTTAATTTTTTGGTGATATCGGTGTTGGTGGAAAGGCCAAGGTTTTTACGGTCGAAACCCGTATTGGGAACGATCCATTTGTTATTTTCTGTGCCGGCTGTGAGGCGGATACCGGTAGAGCCGATCTTACCATCCACACTAAGATTATTTCTCAGATCACTTCCGCGATCCCAGAACTCATTGATATTATCATACGCTTTCCATTCTGTACGTTGCAGGCCCACGTGCTGCCTGACAGGATCGTACTGATAGAACATTTGTCCGTCGAATCTTGGTCCATACGCCGAACTGGTACCGCTTGTACTGGCGCCATCGGCGGAAGCGCCGTAAGAGTAATGGAGAGCACCGCCTAAACCCTGTCCGTATTCATATTGCATGTCGGGAAACCTGTTCGCTTCCTCAATATTTCCGTTCATTGTGTAACGCACATTGAAATGTCCTTTCTTTTTCTGGTAAGCAGACTTCGTCGTGATGATCACTGCACCGTTAGCAGCACGCTGCCCGTATAATGCAGACGCGGCAGGTCCTTTCAATACAGATACACTTTCAATATCCTGTGGGTTGATATCATTTACCGAGCTGCCGTAGTCAGCAGGAAGGTTATCCGAGTTCGTTGCGTATACCTGGTCACTTCCATTCGCAGTACGTTTTCCGCTACTATTATTGATCACTACTCCATCAAGAACGATAAGGGCTTCGTTATCTCCTGTCAGGTTATTTTCACCGCGAAGGATTATTTTGCTGGAGGCAGCAGGACCCGAGCCTGAACGGATCAGGTTCAGCCCGGCAACTTTACCGGAAAGACCATCCAGCCAGTTTGAGCCAACCGCATCAGTGATCTGTGTGCTGTCTATTTTTGTGAGCGCATAACCCAAAGACCTTTCAGACTTTTTAATGCCTAACGCAGTCACCACTACGTTCTCCATTTCACGCTGATCTGAAGTAAGCGTGACCGAAAGCTCAGACTGGGCACCGATCACTACTTTTTTGGTAAAATATCCCACGCCGGAAAAGATCAGTGTTTGACCATTGTTGATAACAATGCTGAATTGGCCATTGTCGTTTGTAACAGTTCCCCTGGATTGTCCTTCAACCATTACGCTGATACTGCGCAACAATTCTTTGCTCTCTTCATTTCTGACAGTACCCCGTATCTGCCGTTGCTGCGAGAACACCGTTAATGAAATAAATAGCAGGAGAAATCCTGAGAGAAAGAATGCCTTTCGATGAAAAGCAGCCAGGTGTGAAAAACGTTGCATTGAAGTGATTTTGGTTTGCAAAAGAAGCACTTTGAAAAAGTTTAAAACAGCTTGTAATAAATTGTAACGATTCGATAATCTTTATTGAACAAAAACTTAACGTTAGAATCGCCTTATAAAGAATGTATGTTTTTCGTATTGCCTGTGATCATATCAGACGTTGTTACCGCATGTCAATAACGGTTCACTTTTGTAAATAGAAATCCCCGTGACAGCCGCATGTGCACTGCCATTGAATCGTGTAGTGTATCTCATTCAACAGTTGTTTATAAAAGTCCGTTATCCAGAAATGGTCAGCAGATCAGGTGGGATCTTGAGCCTTAACAGAGGCTTTTTCGTTAGGGGCGCAAAATATTTGCGAGTTGTGAATTTTATGTTAACGGGACATTAACCTTATATGAAGTGAAAGATTTAATAATGAAAAGAAACAAAATGTGCGGGGTTATGAGTTGTTTTGTGTTTTGCACATGGATAACCAACCGATGCGTGCAGAATTCCGCAGCGGAATGATCATCCTATAGGGGAATTCCTGTTGGAAGACCGATGGACGATGGCCGATGACCGATGGCCGATGACCGATGGCCGATGGCCGATGACCGATGACCGATGGCCGATGACCGATGACCGATGACCGATGGCCGATGACCGATGGCCGATGGCCGATGACCGATGGCCGATGGCACTATACCAATTAGCAGCAAT
>JBEVKW010000410.1:0-36341 GCA_040509495.1 Chitinophagaceae bacterium
GCAAAAACTTTGAACTTTTAAACCATTAAACACTTAGACAACCATTCCACAACTTTTACGCTTGATCCAGTATTCAATTAAATAACAAAAGCAGAGGCCTTACTTCCCGCGGCCATTCGTACCCATTCGCGTTAAATGAAAAATCCTCCCCCGAAGATCGGAGGAGGATTCAATTTATTTCCAGTCAATTCGCGGAATCCGCGTTAAGAAGTTCGTGTTCTTATTCGCCGGTTACCTGGAAGGTGATCGGTTGTTTACGGTAAGCGTTTACGCTACGACCGTTTTGAACCGCTGGAGTCCAGGATGGTGCTTTTTTAATTACACGCATCGCTTCCTGTTCCATACCAAAGCCGTGGTTTGTAAGAGGTTTAATATCAGAGATAGAACCGTCTTTACTTACAACGAACTGGATATAAACAGTGTAGGTACCTTCAGCTGCACCATTATCCACTGGTGTGTTACCGTTCAGGTTTCTTTCGAGGAATTTCCTCCAGGCACCTTCACCACCTTTGAAAGATGCTTCAATCTCCACTTTTTCGAAGATCTTGTTTTCATCTTCTACTTTTTTCTCTTCCACAACACCTTTACCGTCATCGATCACGGCAGGGGCAACGATACCTTCGTCTTTGATACCTTCCTGGCTCACCACGTCAATTTTAGCTTCTTTCAGCTCTTCCTGAGCGGGTGGTGGTTCCTGCACTTCCTCATCTTTTACGATTTTAGGAGGTGTGAACTGCTTCATTTCAATTTTCGGAGGATCTGGTGGCTTAGGTGGAGGCGGCGGAGGCAGTTCTTTAGGCTCCTCTTGCTGCTCCACTTTCTGCAGCGTTACTTCTTTGATTTCCAGTTTACCATCGTCTGACGGCTTCAGTTCACTGGCGATAATAGAGCCAATGAGGGCCAGCAGCGCAACGGAGCCTGTGATGATCAAAGCAAGCGTAATGCGCTTGTTATAGCGTCTACGCAGCTCATAAGCACCATACTCCTTGTTCCTACCCTCAAATACGAGGTCAAGAAGATCGGAGGATAATATTTTATTCGCTTCCATTTTTGCTTTTTATTTAAAATTAGATGCTAGCCTGGGTTCATTCCATAAGGAAATCCAGGATTTTTATTTTGACGCCGGAGCATTTCCTTCAGTCATGTTCACCAGGTCTCTCTCTGTATCAGAGATCTTCACCATAGCAAAACGTTTCACTGCATTGATAGTCATCTCATCCAGAATATCCACGGTATTTTTATACGTCGCTTCATTCATTGGTTTGATCACCACAACAAGGTCCTGGTCCTGGCATTCTGCTTTAGGGTCTTTGCCTTTCTCACGTGCTTTTTGCTCGCAAGCTGCATCTCCCCTGTAAGCAGCGATTACGTCCTTTTTCTTGCGGATAATTTCCTTACGGATACCAGCGAAGTCAGTTGCCTTAAAATTGGCGCCATTAGCTTCCAATTCACCTTCGTAATAGTAAACGTTATTGTTTTTACCCAGCATGATAGTCAGAGCACCAGACTGTTTCACTTTGGTTTCTTCTTCCTGCTTATCTGTATCCTTCGGCATATTGAGATCCATTGTCGTTGGAGAGCTCATGGTAGCCGTAAAGATGAAGAATGTGATCAGCAAGAATCCAAGATCCACCATCGGAGTCATGTCCACACGGGTAGACATTCTCTTGGCTTTCTTCACGCCCGGGCCTTTCTTGTGGCCGCCACTATCGCCGCCGCCTTCTATACTTGCCATAATAAATTAATTTACAGGTTATTATTTACTTTTCTGGAGTCGTTGAATAAACAACTCTGTTCCTTCCGGAGCTCCTTCCTGTGCAGTGATGAGGTTATACTTAAATTCCTCATTACGACGCAGGGCGTTGATCACTGCTTCAAAAGTTGGATACTTGGAAGTATTGTCCCCTTTGATCAGGTAAAGCAACTTTTCGCCTGCGAACGCTTTCTTAGTTTCAGCGATCCACCAGATCAGCTCATTATTTAATGAGTCGAGAACGGGGATGCCTGGCTGAGGCGTTGCACCTTGTTGAGCGTTAGGAATATCGAGGTAGCTTTTAAGGCTTGCAAAAGGAACACCGAGGATCGGCGCGCCCTTAAAGTTCTGCTTTTCAGCGTCAGTAAGAGCAATCCCTCTTGAAGTAGCCACTCCGTCGATAATAGTACCCAACTTATCCTTATTCGCATCATTTACAGACGAGAAGTTCACGTATACTTTGCTGTCTTTATCGATCGTGATCAGCATCGCATTACTTTCCTTCAAAATGTCTGAAGAAACCGAGTTTGGAGTTTCAACCTTAACAGGCTCCTCTGGTTTAAACTTTGTTGCCATAATGAAGAAGGACAGGATCAGGAACGCGATATCCACGAATGGAGTCATGTCCGTGTCCGTACTCTTCTTAGGCATTTTAATACTTGGCATTTATACTTCAGTTTAGTATGAGATGAATGATTGGGAAAAATCCACAAACCCGCCTGATTATTTATACAGGGAAGCAAAGCTTTGGGTCAGTGTGAAACCAGATTCATCAATACCGTAAGTGATAGAGTCGATCTTAGTAGTAAATACGTTGTACATGATCAGCGCTAGGGCAGAAGTACCGATACCCAATGCTGTATTATAGAGGGCCTCAGAAATACCTACCGCGAGGTCAGCTGAGTTACCACCACCTGATTCACCAAGTGCAGAGAACGATTTGATCATACCGATTACCGTACCGAGAAGGGCAACGAGTGTACCTACTGAAGTGATAGTAGACAGGAACACCAGGTTTTTCTGCAGCATAGGCAGTTCCAGTGCAGTCGCTTCTTCAACTTCTTTCTGGATTGAAAGAACTTTTTGCTCAGTATCCAGCGCAGTTTCGTTGATCATTTCTTTGTAACGACGCAGACCAGCTTTCATAACGTTAGCTACAGAACCACGTTGTTTGTCACACTCAGCCAGTGCAGCATCAACATTACGGTTAGCGAGGTGATATTGTACTTTACGAACAAAATCAGAGATAGAACCGCTACCCAAAGCTTTCTGGATAGTCAGGAATCTTTCGATAGAGAACACGATTACCATCAACAGCATACCAATCAACAAAGGAACGATGATACCACCTTCGTAGATCCTGTGAAGGGCATCTTTAGGTCCTTTGTGCTCAGGCCAGAAACCACCAGCTTCATCAGGAGTGTTAAAGCCACTGGCAGCACCAAGAACAAAACGCCAGATTAAAAAACCGGCAATAACGCACACGAGAGGAGCAATCCAGGAAATAGCATTGCCGCTTTTTTTAGGTTGAACAGAAGTAGCCTTAACCGATGCGGTGGCAGTTGGTTTAGTCTCAGCCATGATCTTAATTTTTAGTGTTTTTAAATGTTAAATGAGCCTTACTTTAAGGCTACAATTCTACTGAAAAAGTTTATACAAAAATCTCCTCGCGATGTTTTTTTCAACGAAGGGGGGTCAAGGTAAGGATTTTTTTAACTGAACAACCTGTTCCGGTGAAGAAAATAACGTCATAACATTCTTATAATATAGAAATTTCATTTGTTATTCGTACCGCAATGCCTCTATCGGATTTAGCTTTCCAGCCTTGAATGCCGGGTACAAACCCGCTGCCAAACCAACCAGGCTGCAGATCAGTATCGCCAACCCAACCCAATCCCATGGTACCACAAAACCGGTGTTCAATACAAGAGAAAACACATTTCCGACAACCACACCCAGTATAATTCCGAAAAATGCGCCCATTAAGCTGATGATGATCGCCTCCAGCAGAAACTGGCTCCGTACCATTCTTTTCTTTCCGCCGATTGCTTTTATAAGGCCAACTTCCTTTGTTCTTTCCGATACAGACACCAGCATGATATTCATCAATGCAATCCCTGCTCCGATCAGCGTGATCATTCCGATGATCTTCGAAGCAGTGGTCAAAAAACCCAGGCTGTTCATCGCTTTTTCGGCAACGCTGTCACTCCTTTCCAGTATAAAATTATTATCCTCGATCGTTGTTAATCTTCTGATCGGCCGGAAGATCGCTTCCGCTTCACCCATCGCCGCCGGTACCTGCGTCATACTATTCGTCATCACAGCAATCGTATAAGAACTGCTGGATGGAAATACCCTGTCCATCGAAGTATAACTCGTGACGATCATGTTATCCCTGCTGAAGCCGAACGACGAGCCCCGGCTTGCCATAATCCCTATGACGCGAAAAGGAATATTATTCACACGGATCATCGAATTCGCTGATGTCAGGATCCTGTCTTCTCCAAAAAGCCTTTTTGCCACATCGTAGCCTAACAGGCAAACGTACGAGCCCGACTGCACTTCGGAACGGTTGATATTCCGTCCCGCAGCCAGATTAAAACTGTTCAGTAACAGGTAATTTTCATCACCTCCCATTAATGTAAGGTTGGGGTTCGTTTTACGGTCACCGAACGATGCGATAGCATTGCGGTTGCCAAACACGGATATTCCGACTGTTGCAGGATAATGAAAGTTACCCACGAACAGCTCCGCTTCTTTTTTATTGATCCGCTTACCCAGGTTGGATTTCTTCTCCTTCCTGTTCGTTTTTTTTGAGAGTTTGACATCGTTGCCCCCTCCGCCAAAACGGATATTCCTCTCCCTGAACCGGATCGAAAACGCATTAGCTCCCATCGTCGAGAAGCTCTCTGAAAACTTCTGATTCATTGCCTCAATGGCCGTGATAATACCAACCAGGGCCATAATACCGAATGCGATGATCGCAACCGTAAGGCCGGTTCTTAGCTTGTTATTCCGCACCGTACGGAATGCCAGCGAAAATGTATCGTAGAAATTCATATTGGAGCGTATCTCTACAAAGCTAAGCGTTTGAAGGAGGAAAACAGGAAAAAGAGGGAAGGGAGATTATACGCACCGTTCTTTATCCGCAGTACAAAAATGCTACGAAAAACAAAAGGAGCATTCTTTTGAATACTCCTTTTGCTCTTTTATCTTTTTTCTGCGCTAAACTTAGAAGTAGAGCCAGTTAATCAATACGTTAGGGAACGTTCCCAGGATAATGATCAGGGCCGCGATCGCCACGAGCGACCATTTAAAGGTTGCCGTCACCGTGATATCGGCTTTACCCTCTTTGAAATACATTGCCTGAATGACGCGGAAATAATAATAGACGCTCACCGCCGCCATCAACACCGCAAAGATCACCAGCCACACGCCTGTGCCTGTGTCTATTACAGACTTAAGCATAAAGAATTTCGCAAGAAATCCTGCCGTCAGCGGAATACCGGCCAGCGACAGGAGGAAGATCGTCAGGGAAGCCGCAACTACAGGCTGCTGCTTTGCCAAGCCATTGAATCCTTCGAAAGTATAATCATTCAATTTATTCAGTACAGAGAAAATGCCGATCGTAGCAAGACTGTACGCTGCAGCATAAAGCAAAATGCCTTCTTTGGCAGACGTATTCATCGCATATACGGCAAACAGCATAAAGCCCGCCTGGGCGATACTTGAATAAGCCAGCATGCGTTTGACGCTTTGCTGAAATACCGCTGTTATATTGCCGATAAACAGGGTTACAGCAGCAATGACTGCAAGCCACATTTGCCATTTGACCTGGAATGTGCCAAACGTTTCGTCAAACAAACGAATGAACCCGATGAATACAGCCGCTTTTACGATGGTCGCCATAAAGGAGGTGAAAACAGTCGGAGCTCCGTCATACACATCAGGCGTCCAGAAATGGAACGGTGCTGCGGATACTTTGAATGACATGGAGAACAACAGCAATAACATACCTGTTACAGGCAGCACGGCCGGTGTTTCAATGGCAAACTTCATTTTTTCTACATCAAATGTGCCTGCCGCGCCATAGATCAGCGCGATCCCCATCAGCATCAGCCCCGTAGAGAATGCTCCCATCAAAAAATACTTCAGGGAACCTTCGTTGCCTTTCAGGTTTCTTTTATCTGCACCTGTAAGAATATACAAGGGAATGGAAATGATCTCAATACCAAGGAACAGGATCAATAATGATTTGAAGGATGCTACCAGTATTATACCGCAGGTGATAAAAAATATCAGCGCGAAGTACTCTGCATAATCAGCACCTACCTTCTCCATATCCCTTGCTGACAGGATAAAGTAAACCAGAGTGGCAAACAATGCAATCGTGATAAACAACAGGGCAAACCTGTCAAAATACATCATACCTTCCACATCGATCTTGAAGAAATGGATGCCGCGTAACTCAAGAATGTTAGCAAGGAGCAATGCAGCAAGGCCGGTAATGGCAACGCCGCGAACAGCGCTTTTCTGCTTCAGCGTTATACCGCTGAACATCATGATCACCCCTAAAACTGCCGATAATATTAATGCGTTCATACCTTTCTCTTACTTCTTTAACAGATGTTGTACATCTGAAATTTTTAAAATCGAATCGCTTATCTCGTTGGTCAGGTCAAGCATTGGTTTTGGATATACGCCCATCCAGATGATCAGCCCCACAATCGCACTCAGTGCGATCTTTTCATTCAGGCGAAGATCCATTGCCGTAGATGTTAATGCATTTGCCTCTCCGAAAAATATCTTGCGGATCATGTTCAACGTATACACTGCAGCCAGAATGATACACAAACCGGCAAGCACCGTGAACAGGATATTATACTTTGTAACCGTTGAAGTGAATACGCCGGTGAACATCAGGAACTCCCCAACAAAAGCATTCGTCAATGGTAACGCAATGTTCGCCAGGGCGATGATCACAAAGAAGATCACCATTGCCGGGGCCTTCTGCGCCAGACCACCCAATTCAGACATTTTGCGAGTGCCGAACTGTCGCTCGATCAGTTCAACCATGATCCATAACCCGATGATATTTACACCATGGTTGAACATCTGTACCATCACGCCCTGCAAACCAACCTTGTTTTCGGAGAAGATCGTCAGACACATCAGACCAATGTGTGCTATAGATGAGTAAGCGATCAACCGCTTGATATCATCCTGGCGAATTGCGATGATAGAGGCATAGATCATACCGATAATAGCCAGTCGTGATACCGTATCACCATAAGAATAAGAAGCTACTGGTAAAACAGGGAGCAACCAACGCAGCAAACCCAATACACCCATTTTCACCATGATGCCGCTGAGCACCATAGTAGTGGCTGTTGGCGATTGCTCATATGCATCCGGCTGCCAGGTGTGCAGCGGGAAGATTGGCATCTTGATCGCAAAAGCGACGAAGAACAGCCAGAACAACCAATGCTGTGAGCCAAAAGGAAGGTTTGCCTTATAGAAAGAGTCAATTGCAAAAGAATGATCTGCTGTATGCGTGTAAACAAAAAGAATACCGATCAGCATCAATACAGAACCTACGAATGTGTAGATAAAGAATTTGAAAGTGACCTGGATCCTTCTTTCGCCTCCCCATTGTGAACAGAGAAAATACACAGGGATCAACGCAAGCTCCCAGAAGAAGTAAAACAAAAGTGCATCCATTGCGAGGAACACACCCATTAATCCTGCCTGTGCAAGCAACATCAGCGCAAAAAAGTTGTTCGCCTTTTTGTAGCTGGAGTGCCAGGTAGACAAAAAGATAATCGGGTAAGAAACCGCTGTAAGCAAACAAAGGATCTGACCCATTCCATCAAGGCTAACAGAAAAACTGCTGCCTAATCCCTGCATCCACTCGCACTGATGGGAAAGATATTTTGCCTGTTTGAGAACGGTCAATCCCAGGATCGAAACCGCCAGCGTTAACACCGATGAGAACAGCGCCCATGAACGGGCTGCTTTTTCATTCCTGAAAAAGAAAGCCGCCAGGCCCGTTAACAGCGGAATCAATATCAATAAAACTGCAATCATAATTCCTGTCACCCGCCTTCAGCGGATTCTGTTTAAAAATTAGTTATATCAACAACCGGATGACCCGATGTCATTTATTGTTCAATGCTTACTTCCTCAGGAAGAATTGCAATGCGAAAATCAAGAGCATGCTTATTACCATCAATAACACATAACTCCCAACCTGCCCGCTTTGCAACAAACGAAGCTGGCGGCTGCTATAGTTAACGAGTTTGCCCACACCATTCACCAATCCGTCGATCACCGGCTTCTCCAGCATATTATCAAGGAAGTTGCTGAGTTTATTCAACGGTCGTACAATTACCGCATCATATATCTCATCCACATACCACTTGTTCGCCAGCACCTTTCCGAATCCGGTTGCCTCTTCTGTATCTGGCTTCTTGCTGAATTTGGTCCAGGCAAAAACCACTACTGCAACGATCAATACAGTCGATAACCCCGTAAGCATCCATTCTTCAGAATGGGTCAAATGCGTGGCGGCATGCCCGGCGCCATGATCTACTGAAGCGATCACCGGAGCGAGAAAAGTATTCAGCGAATGTGCACCCTGCATAATAAATTCCGGTACGCCAACATACCCACCAATAATAGACAGTATGGCAAGAACGATCAGCGGAAAAGTGATCGCTGCAGGACTTTCATGCAGATGATGCTCCTGGTCATGTGTACCTCTGAAGCTTCCTCTGAATGTTGTAGCATACAACCGGAACATATAGAATGCTGTCAGCAGCGCGGTGAATAAACCGACGCCATAAAGGATCGGCGATTTCATGAACGCGCCGGCCAGGATCTCGTCTTTTGAGAAGAATCCGGACAGGCCGGGAATACCAGCGATCGCAAGGCATCCGATCAGGAAGGTGATGTTCGTGATCTTCATGTATTTCGAAAGGCCACCCATTTTACGAATGTCCTGTTCGCCGCCCATCGCATGGATCACACTACCACTGCCAAGGAACAACAGTGCTTTGAAGAACGCGTGCGTCATTACATGGAATACGGCAGCGATATACGAGCCTGTTCCAAGAGCAAGGAACATATAACCCAGCTGAGATACAGTTGAGTATGCAAGAACCTTTTTGATATCATTTTGCTTCAGCGCAATTGTTGCAGCCAGAAGCGCAGTAGCTATACCAACGATTGCAATAACATTTAATGTAACCGGCGCAAGCGAATACAGGATATTACTTCGAACGATCATATAGATACCTGCGGTAACCATCGTTGCCGCGTGGATCAGGGCAGATACAGGAGTTGGACCCGCCATCGCATCCGGTAACCATGTATACAAAGGGATCTGTGCACTTTTACCGGTGGCACCCACAAAGAGCAACAAAGTGATCACCAGGATATCTGTTTTACCCAGCGCTGGACTGCCGTCCTTTACTGCAGAGAATACTGCGTCATAAGAAACCGTGTCGAGTTTCCAGATCAGCCAGAAGATCGCGATCAGGAATGCAAGGTCACCGATACGGTTCATGATAAAGGCCTTGTTTGCGGCTTTGTTATACTCAGGCTTCTTGAACCAGAAACCGATCAGCAGATAAGAACAAAGCCCCACACCTTCCCAACCGATGAACATGATCACGTAGTTACCGCCCATTACGAGCAGCAACATGGAGAATACGAAGAGATTGAGATAAGCAAAATATCTTCCGAAGTGTTCACTTTTCTCTTCATGCATGTAAGACGTTGAGTATACATGGATGAGAAAACCAACACCGGTAATGATCAACAGGAATAGAGACGAAAGCTGATCGATCTTGAATGCAAAAGGGATCGTGAGTTTACCAGCTGAAATGAAATCGAAATACTCTGCTGTGAACGTATTCCCGCCTTTTACCTGCATAAAGATCCAGATACTGACGACAAAAGATGCGAGTATGGCGCCACTGCCAACGATACCGATCAATGATTTCGACATGGATTTCCGTCCGAGTCCATTGATCAGAAATCCCAGCAAGGGAAACAGTGGCACTAAGTAAGCCAAATGTAAAACGTTGTTCATAAAACCCATTTATCCCGGCACTGGTCCGGAAGTATTAGTTCCCGGCTTTCACCGGGATTTCATTTATTCGTTGAACCATATCCGCTTTGCAGCGTTATGATCTAGTGTTTCAACCTGTTCAGGAAGTTTACATCCACCGAATGGATATTCCTGTACATCATCACAATGATCGCCAGGCCAACGCTTACTTCAGCGGCGGCTACAACCATGATGAAGAATACAAACAGCTGTCCGTCTGTACCTGCAGTTTCAAGTACAGCTTTACCCGCCAGGTGATGCATTTTGGAAAATGCCACCAAAAGAAGGTTCACTGCATTCAGCATTAATTCGACGCACATGAAGATAATGATCGCATTGCGGCGTGTCAGCACTCCAACTATACCAATGCAGAATAATGCTATCGATAAGATGATGTAATAATTAATTGGCATCTTTTCTTATAATTTGTTATCGGCCGACAGAAGAAGGTTAAAATTCAAAAGCAAAAAGTAAAAAATCTCGTCTCGCGTAAGTCAGTTTCAATTTGAAGACCCCCATTTTTTACTTTTGAATTTTTACTTTTTACTTAGCCACTTTTTTAATCTTTCTTTCCAATTAGAACAGCTCCAACCATTGCGCTCAGGAATAAAATGCTGCTTATTTCAAACGGCACCACGTAAGTGCTGAATAGTTCTTTTCCCAGATTTTTAATAAGGCCGATACTTCCAGTTGCAACTTCTGCTGTCTGTTGTTTGATCTCTGTGTCTTTTAGTGCGGCAACCAGCACCAGTAACAGGCATCCTCCTGCAACAACACCTGCCAGTTTAACCCACCGGTTCTTTTTAGGTTCGGTGGTCTGATTCAGGTTCATCAGCATGATCACAAAGAGGAACAGTACCATGATAGCGCCGGCATAAACAATGATGTTTACGATCGCCAGGAATTGCGCATTGAGCAGAATGTAATGGCCTGATATGGAGAAAAAAGTAAGGATCAGCCATAATACACTGTATACGGGGTTCTTGCTGGTGATCACCATCATTGCCCCAAACAATGCCATTACCGATAAAATCCAAAATAGTATTTGTGTAATCATCTTCTCTAAGCTGTTGGCTGAGCGGTATGCTTAAGCCATTCGTTTATTTAATCCGTTTAACAGATGCGTCTTACGCGTTGCCACCTTTTTCACCCAGGGCTTTTTGATAACCCTCCGGATTCTCTATCGGGTGTGGGATCAACAGGTCTTCTTTTTTATAAATAAAACCCTCGCGACCATAATTGGCAGGCGCAAATGTTTGTGATAAATAAATAGCATCTTTCGGGCAGGCTTCTTCGCAATAACCGCAGAAGATGCAACGCAGCATGTTGATCTCGTACTTTGCCGCATACTTTTCTTCTTTATACAGATGCTCCTCCCCTGCCTGTCGCTCCGCTGCTTCCATAGTAATGGCTTCCGCAGGGCATGCAACAGCGCAGAGTCCGCATGCGGTACATTTTTCACGGCCTTCTTCGTCGCGGTTCAGGATCTGAACACCACGAAACACTTTAGAGAAGGTCCTTTTCTCTTCAGGGTACTTGATCGTTGCTTTACGCTTGAACAGGTGACTGATGGTGATCATCATTCCTTTCAGGATATTCCACAGATATATCCTTTCGAGTAATGTCATCGGTTTACGATCTACCTGTTTGGCTCTTTGTGTCAGTTGCATAATGTTGCAAAGGTCTAAGTAAAAAGTCAAAATTAAAAAGTAAAAATCTCGTACTATGCGAAGTCTCTTTACTTTATCAACATCTCAGGGTTGAGTTTTTACTTTTGACTTTTTACTTTCTACTTTAAAAATTTATTTTTTCAGCCAAAGTACAATTGCCGCTGTCAAAATCATATTCAGCAATGCCAATGGAATTAATCTTGTCCAACCAAGCTTCATCAGCTGGTCGTACCGGAATCTCGGGATCGTCCAGCGTATCCACATGAACACGAAGACGAAGAAGAATGCCTTTGACAGCAATACTACGAACCCGATGATCGCAAGCAGGTTCTGATTCAATCCCCAGCTTGCTTCATTAACAAATGGTATATCGTATCCACCGAAATAAAGGGAAGCCATTACCACACCACTGATGAACATGTTGATGTATTCAGCAAACAGGTAAAAGCCCAGTTTCATGGATGAATATTCCTGGTGATAACCGAAGTTCAATTCGTTCTCCGCTTCCGGCAGATCGAAAGGTGTCCGGTTACATTCTGCCAATGCACAGATAAAGAAGATCAGGAAGCCAAGCGGCTGGTAAATGATATGCCATCCATTCTCCAACTGATTAGCTACAATAGAACTCATGCGGAGATCACCTACGAGCATCAACACCGCGATCAGTGAAAGGCCCATGGGTAATTCATAAGACACCATTTGAGATGCACCACGGATGGCTGCAAGCAGCGAGAATTTATTGTTAGAAGCCCATCCACCGATCATGATACCATATACGCCCAAACTCAAAACTCCTAATATGAACAGGATACCAATGTTCACATCTGCTACCTGCATACTGATCTCGCGATCGAATAAATGCAGCGGAGTACTCCAGGGAATAACAGCGCTCGTAAGGAGAGCCGTGATCATCGCCAATGCTGGTCCGAGAATGAACAGGAATTTCGAAGACACCAGCGGAATGATCTCTTCTTTAAAGAACAATTTACCTCCATCAGCAAGCGGCTGGAACAAGCCTAAAGGACCGGCACGGTTTGGACCGATACGATCCTGCAGCCACGCCGCCACTTTTCGCTCACCCCAGGTTGCATACATGGCCACCACCATCGAGAGAGATACGATCAAGCCGACGAGTACAAACTTTTCAAGAATCAAATAGAATAACTCCATGTCTGCTTATTGTTCTTTTGTTTTAGTAAAAGTTGCACCAGTTGCCGGACCAGGCAATAAGCTCAGGTCTACTTTCGGATCATTCACATCGCTCACGTTATGGATATCCATCAACATCTTCGGATTGCGTCCGCCCATCAGCTCCGGCAGGAATTCAGCAGGCTTTTGAGCACCCACATAGTGGTTGGTGGAGATCACCGAATGACGGTTGATGGTCGCCGGACCGTCGATCGTCCAGTCACTCATTTTCTTTTTATCGAAGCGGCAGGTATTACAGATCCAGCCTGGCTTACCATCATAGCTTTCCACTTCTCCCCACTCGTCTTTCCTTGCTGTTACACGCAGTACTTCATCACCGCGGTTCCAGAGGGTTACTTTTCCGCAGCATTTATCGCAGTTGCGATGTGCCGAGACCGGTTTGGTGAACCAAACCCTGTTCTTGAAGCGGAATGTTTTATCGGTCAATGCACCTACAGGGCAAACATCGATCATGTTTCCGCTGAAGTCGTTAGAGATTGCTTTCGATATATAGGTGGAGATCTCCGCATGATCACCGCGATCCAGTACACCATGCACACGATTATCAGTCAGCTGAGCGGCAACGTACGTACAACGGTAGCAAAGAATGCAACGCGTCATATGCAATTGAATGTATGGTCCAATATCTTCTTTCTCAAATGTGCGGCGGGAGAATTCGTAGCGGGTGCCTTCTTTACCATGTTCGTATCCGAGATCCTGCAGGTGACATTCACCAGCCTGGTCGCAGATCGGGCAGTCCAATGGATGGTTCAATAAAAGAAACTCCACTACACCTGCACGCGCCTCGGGAACTTTTGCACTGGTGATATTCTTTACTTCCATTCCATCCATCACCGTCGTGCGGCAGCTTGCGACAAGCTTTGGCATCGGGCGTGGATCTTTCTCTGAACCTTTGCTCACCTCCACAAGGCAGGTACGGCATTTACCACCGCTTCCCTGCAATTTGCTGTAGAAGCACATGGCAGGAGGCGTAACATCACCACCGATCTTGCGGGCCGCCATGAGGATGGTCGTTCCCGGCTCAACCTCTACGGTGATGTTGTCGATGGTTACTTTGAATAATTGTTGTTCGTCAGCCATTGTTATAATTCAAAAGTCAACATTAAATTCTATCCTTTCTTATTGATCGGTTGTCGTAAGGGAACGCAACGATCGCAAAGGACCGCAACGATCGCAACGTATTTCGTAGCGCACGTTGCGTATCGTGGCGCACGTGGCGTTCCAACCTACGCTATTCAGATAAAGAACTAATCCAAATCAGGCAGTCACGGCTTCCAGCGGATCCGCATAATGCGCAAGCCCGTAATTCCGCTTCACTGCTTCATCCGGATTCAACACATGCCATTCAAACTCATCCCTGAAGTGACGGATCGCTGCCGCCACCGGCCATGCAGCTGCATCACCTAAAGGACAAATGGTATTTCCTTCGATCTTGCGCTGGATATCCCAAAGCAGATCGATGTCGCTCATTTTGCCCTGGCCTTTTTCCAGGCGCAGCAATAGTTTTTCCATCCAGCCTGTTCCTTCGCGGCATGGCGAACATTGTCCGCAGCTTTCATGACGGTAGAATCGGGCCAGTGTATAAGTATTCTTCACCACGCATTGATCTTCGTCGAGTACGATAAATCCACCGGAGCCCATCATGGTGCCGGTTGCAAAACCGCCATCACTCAGGCTTTCATAGTTCATCATACGTGTTTCTCCTTTCGCGGTTTTCAGCAAAAGATTAGCCGGAAGGATCGGAACAGAGGAACCACCCGGGATACAGGCCTTCAGTCTTTTTCCGTTTGGAATTCCGCCACAATATTCATCACTGAAGATAAATTCTTCCACGCTGATGGTCATATCGATCTCATATACGCCGGGCTTGTTGATATTACCGCAGGCAGAGATCAGTTTCGTACCAGTTGATTTACCAACTCCGATCTTCGCATATTCATCACCACCTTCATTGATGATAGGAACAACCGCACAGATGGTTTCAACATTATTCACAACGGTCGGGCGATCCCACACACCTTTGATCGCAGGGAATGGAGGTTTGATACGGGGATTACCTCTTTTACCTTCCAAAGATTCGATCAGCGCTGTTTCTTCACCACAGATATAGGCACCGGCACCACGATGTACATAGATCTCACAATCAAAACCGGTTCCCAGTATATTCTTACCAAGGAAGCCGTTGTTGCGTGCTTCTTCAATTGCCTGCTCAAGAATATCAACGATCCACCAGTATTCACCGCGGATATAGATATAAGAGTTGTTACTGCCTAATGCAAAAGACGCCACGATCATCCCTTCGATCAGGATATGCGGAAGGAACTCCATCAGGTAGCGGTCTTTGAATGTTCCCGGCTCTGACTCATCGGCATTCACTACAAGGTGACGCGGCACTCCTTCAGGCTTAGCCAGGAAGCTCCACTTCATACCGGCAGGGAAACCAGCACCACCCCGACCACGAAGGCCGGCTTTCTTCACTTCTTCAGTAACGGCATCAGGCGCCATCGACTTCAATGCTTTTTCAACAGAGCGATACCCACCTTCACGACGGTATACATCAAAATATCTGATGTTCTCGACGTGTGCTTTTTCCAGTAATAATTTTCTTCCCATCGGTGAAAAGTCAAAATTCAAAAGTAAAAAGTAAAAAAATCTCTCGATTGAAATTTCCTCACATATTTACTTTGTTATATTCATTTACTAATGTCAAAAGAAAAATCAAACCCGCGGAACGCTTTTTTTAATTTTTACTTTTGACTTTTTACTTTGAACTAATTATTTGCCGCTGCTGTCTTTCGGCATTCCTCAATGATCTCATCCACACGTTGCGGTGTCAAATGTTCTTTGTAATGTTTACCCATCTGCATCATTGGAGCATAGCCGCATGCACCAAGGCATTCTACTGCTTTCAGTGTAAACATTCCGTCTTCAGTGGTCTGGCCGGGTTTGATACCAAGCTTCTGACCGATATAAGAAACGATGTCATCAGCGCCACGAACCATGCATGGACCTGTTTGGCAAACTTCAAACATATAACGGCCAACCGGCTTCAGGTTGAACATGCTATAGAAAGTTGCCACTTCATATACTTCGATCGGTGATAGCTTCAGTATCGATGCCACATAATCCATTACGGGAACATCCAGCCATCCACCGAACTCCTGTTGTGCCAAATGAAGTACCGGGATCAATGCACTCTTTTGTCTTCCATCCGGATAACGTGCAACGATCTTTTCTACTTCTTTTAGTTTACTATCTGAAAACTGTATCATAAACAAATTCAAAAGTAAAAAGTAAAAATTCAAAATGACCTTCTAAGAAAAGTCATCCGCTTATTTACTTTCTATAATCTCGATTTTATTAAACTATCAAAAGAAAAACAGATTTGCCTTCTATGGCTTTTTTTAATTTTTACTTTTGACTTTTTACTTTTTTAAGCATCCATCTCTCCTGCGATCAGGTTCAAACTACTCATCACAATGATCGCATCGCTGAGCATCGCTCCTTTCGTCAGTTCTTCGAAGGCCTGGTAATAGATAAAACAAGGTCTGCGGAAGTGAAGACGGTAAGGAGTTCTTCCTCCATCACTGACAAAATAGAAACCTAATTCACCATTTCCACCCTCTACAGCATTGTATACCTCACCGGCGGGCATGTTGATCTCACCCATGATGATCTTGAAATGCCAGATCAGCGCTTCCATTTTCGTATATACATCTTTCTTCTCAGGAAGATAATACTCAGGAACGTCTGCATGATACACATCTGCTTCAGCGCCTTTGAAATCCTGCAACTTCTGCATCGCCTGCTTGATGATGTTCATAGACTGCCACATCTCCTGGTTACGCACAAGGAAACGATCATAACAATCGCCTGTTGTTCCCACAGGGATATCAAATTGAAAGTCTTCGTAACTGCTGTATGGGCTGTGAATACGCACATCGTAATCAACGCCTGCAGCTCGCAGGTTTGGACCGGTAAAGCCGTAGTTCAGGGCACGTTCAGCACTGATGGCGCCGGCGCCTATTGTACGCTCCATAAAGATCCTGTTACGGTTGAACAGGTTCTCAAACTCAGTTAATACCCTTGGGTATTCATCCAAAAATTTCTGGATCTTGGTAAACGCAATATCATTGAAGTTTCTTTCGAAACCACCGATACGGCCAATATTGGTAGTCAACCTTGAACCGCAGATCTCTTCATAGATCTCATAGATCAGTTCACGGTATTGCATTACATAAAGAAAGCCGGTAAATGCCCCGCTATCTACACCAACGATCGAATTACAGATCAGGTGATCAGAGATCCTGGCGAGTTCCATAATGATCACGCGGAGATAGTCAACACGCTTTGGCGTTTTAACGCCAAGAAGCTTCTCGCAGGTCAGATGCCATCCCATGTTATTGATGGGAGATGAGCAATAATTCAACCTGTCTGTCAGCGGAGTGATCTGGTAAAGATTTCTGCGTTCTGCGATCTTTTCAAATGCCCGGTGAATATAGCCGATGGTCTGTTCAGTTGACACGATACGTTCACCATCGAGCTCAAGTATATTCTGCATAACACCATGCGTCGCCGGGTGCGTTGGCCCCAGGTTCAGCGTGGTGGTTGTTTTCTCAATGCTTCCTTCCGGTAATTTTATATGTTGTTCTGACATGTGCTGCGCAAATTAAAAAGTCAAAAGTAAAAAACCGATACAGTAACTGTTGTTAGCTCAGACGTCGCTATTTTTTAGTTTTACTTTATATGATTTCTTCTCCTACGTTGTCCTTATCTGATTCGATGATCGTTCCGTGCTCTGTCTTCTCTGTACCAAATCCCATCGATCCGCCGCGACCGAACATTTCATCGTCTTTGTCGACCCTTGTCTGGTCTTCCAACGGAAACTCTTTCCGCATCGGGAAATATTCCATTTCATCTACGTTAAGAATGCGTTTCAGGTTAGGATGACCTACGAAATTGACTCCGTAGAAATCATAAGTTTCCCTCTCCATCCAGTTAGCTGCGGAAAATAATGCTGTGGCTGTATAAACATCCGGCTTCGCAACTGACGTAAAAACTTTGAAGCGAAGACGTATATTATCTATGAGATTATGCAGGTGGTATACTACTGCCAGTTCACGTCCGGGCTGATCAGGATAATGAACTGCGCAGAGATCGGTCATGAAGCGGAACTTAAGCTCAGCGTCATCATAGAGGAACTGAAGAACTTTTAGGTTAAGATCTTTCGGTGCTTCAAAACTGAGCATGCCGTAAGTATCTTCGAATCCGCTTACCTCTGTATCGAATTTCTCTATTAACCGTTGCTTGATATGTTCGTTGGTCAATGCCATATAGTCAAAAAAAAATTAAAGCCAAGAGCAGAACGCTCTTGACCTTTCGATGCTATTGAATTCCGTAACTTTCTAATAAGGCTTTATACTTTTCGCCATTCCTTCTCCGGAGGCTTTCTTTTCCTACCAGATCCTGGATACGCATAACTCCATCGATGATCGCCTCGGGACGTGGAGGGCATCCGGGCACGTAAACGTCAACAGGCACCACCTGGTCGATCCCCTGCAATACGCTATAGGTATCAAAGACACCGCCACTTGAAGCGCAGGCTCCAACAGCGATCACCCAGCGGGGTTCAGCCATTTGAAGATAAACCTGTTTTACAACCGGGCCCATCTTCTTTGCAATTGTTCCCATCACCATTAACAGGTCGCACTGGCGTGGAGAAAATCCAACACGTTCGCTGCCAAATCGTGCAAGATCATAGTGTGCAGCCATCGTGGCCATGAACTCAATACCGCAGCAGGATGTTGCAAAGGGCAGAGGCCAGATTGAATTTTTACGGGCAAGCCCGATCACGCTATTCAGGGAAGTGGCAAAAAAACCTTCACCCTGATGGCCTTCAGGCATCTCAGCCATGCTGATATCGCTGACAAGCTTCTTTTCGTTTACATTATATGATACTGGACGTGACATAGTTACACAAATTAAAAACGCGCATTCCGCGAATTGATCATTTTGCGGATCAGCGAGTTACGTAATTAGACAATGCGCGAAATATGTGGATCATGAATCATGCAGACTGGCAATTTCAGGAACTACATAAACCGCGAGTTAACACACTAACCGGTACAACAATCCTGCCCGCATGGCCCCGGTAGATAAGTTTTGCCGGATCCGCCCGGTTAATCTTCCCACTTCAACGCACCTTTTTTGATAATATAAGTGAACCCGCAGAGGAAGAACCCTACAAACATCAGTACTGCCCAGAAGCCGCCCCAACCTAACTCTTTGAAGTTCACGGCATAAGGGTAGAAGAAGATCACTTCTACATCAAAAAGAACGAATAAAATAGCAGTGAGAAAGTATTTGATAGCCATGGGCTGCCGCGCATCACCGTGCGACTCGATACCACTGGCAAAGTTTTGAAGTTTATCACTCGTTTTTCGCTTTGGCCCAAGCAGGTGTGTGGCAACCATAAGTACGGAAACCAGGCCAACGGCGAATATTACCTGAATAGCAACCGGCAAATAAGAGCCGGCTTCAGCTGTGGATGGATTAATCTGGAGGAGATGGATCATAATTTCTAAGCCTCGGGCAAAAATAAGGTAGCAACATCAATAATCCTACATTAATTGTGGATAAGAAGGTTTTGCAGAGCTGATCAACTTCGAAAATCATGGATGAGTTTGATATCCGGACCTTCGACAAACAAAAGGAGCGATCGCTGGCGACGGAAGCATCGGCCGGGAAAGCCAGATACAAGCCCTGCGTTCAACTGTATCACTTTCACTTCTCCAGTCGTTGCAATCATACGGGCATCCGTCACGGACACAAAAAAGCCCCTTCGAAAGGGGCTTTTCAGATATTATCTTTTCGTTATCCGGCGTTGCTTTCCCGCTTACCGGAATCTGTTTTACCAGAAGAACCCGTTTTAGGTTGAGTAGACGCCGGTCTTTGACCACCTGGCTTTTCCAATTGTTGCTTAATGCTCAACAGACTTGGATTAGATGGATCGAGCACCAGCATTTTATTTACAAACTCCAGCGCTTTCGCACCATCTTTTGCCACGTTTGCATAATATTCCACAAGGAAACCAGCTGCACTCAGATATTGTTTTTTGTATTTCGCTGTGTCCTTTTCTGCAAATTCGATCAGCTTCAAGGCATCCGGAACCGCGATACTGTCTTTCTTCGTTGAATCGATCACGCGTGCGTTATTGAATTTCCACTCCCAGCCATACACTTCATCAGGATACCTTTCTGAGAATTTCACGAACGCAGCATATGATTTACCGTTAGCTCCGCCGAAATAGTATGCACGACCCACGTCAAACATTTCGTTGATCGTAGCTTTTGGTTTCAGATCAACAAGCATGCTCGCCAGGTCACCTTCTTTTTCACGAAGGAACTTCTTGTCGGGAGCAAGTGCTTTATTCCTGAAAACTTCCACGCCTCTTTTCAGCAGTTCTACTTTATTCTCCAAAACAGTGTCTGCTTCAACGCCTGCTTTGTAGAAAGCGAACAGAGAATCTTCCATACCAGGGATCACAGAATAGATGTCTGCTTTCAGGCGATAGTCATTTGCGTTCAGTTCTTCGCGTGTTGCTTTGCTGAACAGCAGATCTACATATTGCTTTGCAGGCACTGTATCTTTCTTTTGTACGTATGCATCAGCGATCAAACGATAAACGATCGGTTTGGTTTTATCGCCCGCTTGTGCGATCAGGTTTTTCGCTTCAGCGATTGCCTGGTCGAATTCTTTTTTAGCCCATTTTGTCTGGATAGCCAGGTATGCATTCTGTGGATCCGGATCTGTATTCTGGATAAACTTAGCTGCATCCAATTCAGCCGCCGCAAAATCTTTCTTCACGAGCAACTTGTAGTAATACAGATCATAGTATGCAGGAGCGAACTTAGGATCTTTTGCTACTGCATCGTTGAGGTATTGCTCATACAGTTCCCAGTTGCGCTGAGAATAGAACAACTGTGCAAGACGATAGTAAGGCGCGCCGAAATTTGGATTGATCTCCGTAGCTTTTCTATAGTTCTCGAAAGCTTTGCCACCACCTTCACCCGGGCGTGCTTTACGGTACGCATTACCAAGGTTCAGGTAGATCTCAGCATTCTTCTGGTCGCGTGCTGCTGCTGCTTCCAGTTTCTCGATTGCATAGTTGATATTTCCTTTCTTCTCTTTGTCAGTGTACACCTCCGTGATCGCACGGCCCACTGCATTAAGGATAGCAGGATCGTCACCTTTTTTTCCGCGGGACATTACGATAGCAGATTCGAATCGCTGATTGGCCTCACTGATCTTGTTTTCGATCAGTTCAACATGACCTTTACCTACAATTACCAGAGGAGCGTTTGCGCTCGCCAGTAATGCTTTGTCGTATACATCATTGGCCGCTTTGATATTGTTCGTTTCGATGAAGGTCTGACCCAACCAATAAATAGCATCAAGATTGTTAGGGTTTGCCGCAACAAGTTTTTCAAAAGTAGACTGAGCACTCTTGAATCTTTCTGCGTAAACATCATTGATACCATCCTGTAGTGACTGCGTCATACCAACACCACTGAACGCCAGCAATGCCGTCACCAAAAATGCGATTGAAAATTTCTTCATGTCTTTTTTCGCTTTTTTTTAAGAGTTGTAAATATAACTACTTTGTTCATTCATCTTTGAGTTGCACTGGCCGGAGCGTAAATTTTTTCTGTGTCGGAACCAGGTAGGCCCTTCTGAAAATCAGTTGCCCGATCTGCCCACTCATAAAGTCTGCAAATCCGTTTCCAAGGCCTTTATGCTTCTCTTTCAGTATGTATACCAAATCACGTACCATTGGGTATCTTTTCATGTAAATATTTAGTTGCACGGGCAAAACATAACTTCCTGCAACATCGGTGCTTTCTAACTGTGCTATTCTGACCTTTTTAAGAAAGCTAAGTTGATTCCCGTCATCTTTATTTCCGATCCAGCTTACGCCGATAAAGCCTACCGCATCAGGGTGTGTTGCCACATAATTGATCACTTCTTCGCTGGTTGCTGCCGCCATCGCCCTGGGCGTCAGCGGTTCATCATGCAGTACTGAATCGACGATGAACCGTACCGTGCTGGTTGCCTGTACACCGTCAAAAACGGGGATTAAATTTTTCTTAAATTTCCCTGTCAGTAAGGCTTTCAGCTCATTTATCGTAAACAGGGAATCACTTGCTTCAGGATGAACGATCACAGCAACCGCATCTCTTGCAACCGTTACCTGCACGGGTCCCACGCGCATTGAATCTGTCAGAAATTTTTCTTCGGCAGCACTGGCTTTTCTTGTAGCAATGACCATTCGGATACTGTCATTCAGCAGGTCTTTAAGACATTCAGCTTCCGGTTTGTACTGGACGGCAATCGTTGTCCCCGGATTATTCGATTCATACACCTCGATCTGTGCATCAACTATAGGTTTGAAGGATTCATCCGCACTGATGATGATCCTTCCTCTTTTTTCAGTATCGGTCAGTTTTGCACGCTTCTCCTGGTATGATTCGCATCCGGTAACCAGCACACAGGATATGACGAGCGCAATAAGGAAAACGAGGCCGCTGTACCCTTTCATTTAAAATAATTTTTCTTATACCCCCGGTATATCCTCCAGCTACCATATGCAAAGAACATGACACCAGCTACCTTATCCCAAACATCGGGCTTGAACCGTTCATTGAATGCGATGTCAAACTGCTCCCTGAAAAAAAGGAATATACCGAAAAACAGTATCACCGATCCAATGCCGTAGTCAAACACCGCACGCATGGAAGATACCTGTTTTTTCCTCTTCTTTTCATATTCTTCAATCATGTATGTTGTTTTCGGAACGGGCAAATTATTGATTTTTTGAATTTTTCACGATTAAATATTGAGATGCGAAGTGAGGAGTTTTTCCATAACAGGTGTTAGTATCGTTGCAGGTTGCGCGTTCACCGTTTACCAGCTATCAGGGCAGTTACCTTTTTTGCCGGATTGTTGACTTTGATCCGTTAAAATCCGTAACTAATTTGACCGCCTGTTGACTGATCAGCGGACAACGATCAGCGAATCTTATCTTTGCCCCATGAAAATCCTAATGGTATGTCTCGGAAACATCTGCCGCAGCCCTCTGGCGGAAGGTATTCTGCAGGAGAAGGCCTTTAAGGCAGGACTGAACTGGAGTGTTGAAAGCGCCGGTACGAACGGATATCATACCGGCGAAGCGCCGCATCATTTGTCACAAAAAGTGGCCAAATTGAATGGACTCGATATCTGCAGCCAGCGCTCCCGCAAACTGACGCCCGATGACTTCGACGTGTATGACAGGATCTATGCGCTTGCCGGCGACGTAAAAAATGAGATCAGGCGCATTGCAAAAGGTAAATATGATCCGTCAAAAGTAGAACTGCTGATGAATGAATTGCATCCAGGCAGCGATATGGACGTACCTGATCCCTGGTACGGACCGGAACCAGGCTATCATGATGTTTATACAATGATCGCAGACGCTTGTGATGCTATCATCGAAAAATATGCTAACATTTCCGCGAACAGCGGAGTCAACGCTCAATAAAATAATGGCAAAACCAACTGTCAGCTTACCACAGGGGACCCGCGATTTCGGTCCCGATACCGTCCGTAAACGCCAATACATTTTCTCGACCATCCGCTCCGTATTCGAATTGTATGGATTCCAGCCGTTGGAAACACCTGCCATGGAAAACCTGGAAACGCTCATGGGTAAATATGGCGAAGAAGGCGATAAACTTATCTTCAAAATACTTAATAACGGGCTGGATAATAAGAATAAGGAGCAGCTTTTCCGGGAGGGCTTTGAGAAGATACTGCAGGGGCGAAGTACAAAAGATATATCGGAAAGAGCTCTCCGATATGACCTCACCATCCCTTTCGCACGCTATGTTGCCATGAACCATGGGCAACTCAGCTTCCCATTCAAACGCTACCAGATCCAGCCTGTATGGCGTGCAGACCGGCCCCAGCGGGGGCGTTACCGGGAATTCTACCAGTGCGATGCCGATGTGGTTGGCAGCACCTCTCTGCTGAACGAAGTTGAACTCACCACCTTATATTCAGAAACCTTCAAACGTCTGGGAATTCCGGTCGAGATCAAGCTCAACAGCAGGAAGATCCTTGCTGCGCTGGCCGAGGTCTGCGGAGGCGCTGAAAAAATGATAGACATTACCGTTGCCATCGACAAGCTGGATAAAATAGGCCTTGAGAAAGTAGAAGAAGAATTGCAGCAGAAAGGGCTTGGCAATGATCAGATCGGGACAATACGCAATTACCTCCAGGTTTCCGGATCCAATGAAGACAGGATCGCGCAGATCAAAGACATACTGGGTCATACTACATCGGGAGGAGCCGGCATAAACGAACTGGAATTCATTCTCGGATACTTCGATAAAGTGAATATGCCGCCCGTTGCCGTTGACTTTACCCTGGCCCGTGGCCTTAACTATTATACAGGCATCATTTTCGAAGTCAAAGCGCTGGGCGCGAATATGGGCAGCATCGGAGGCGGTGGCCGCTACGATGACCTGACCGGGTTGTTCGGCGTACCCGGGATCCCGGGTGTCGGCATCTCTTTTGGGGTTGACAGGATCTATGACGTGATGGAAGAACTCAGCCTGTTCCCGCCCGATGTTCAGGTTGGAAGCCAGGTGTTATTCTTCAACCTGGGTGATGCGGAAAGCCGGAAGGCATTCAGCCTTCTGCTAGCGTTGCGCCAGGCAGGTATCAGAGCGGAACTGTTTCATGAGAACACAAAATTCGATAAGCAATTCAAATACGCAGAGAAGAAACACATACCGTTTGTGATTATTATCGGTAGTAAAGAACTAGCTGAAAACAACGGTATAATCAAGGATTTGCGTACTGGCGAACAAAAAGCTGTATCATTAGATGAACTGGTGAATTTTTCTTTTCTTTAGACTCCAAAATCAATGACCCAACCATGATAAAACGTAACCCGCTATTACTTGCCCTTGCCGCAACCGTACTCCTTTTCGCCGCTTCCTGTAAAAAGGGTGGCAAAACAGGCTTACTTGTTCCGAAAGAAGCTGCTGTGGTGATCTATTTCAACTCAGGTTCCCTTTCTTCCAAACTCAGCTGGGCTGAGATCAAACAAAGTGAATGGTTTAAAGAACTGCAAAAAGAAACAACCGATACGCTTGCACGCAAGCTCATGAATGATCCGGCAGTTTCGGGTCTTGACACAGAAAAAGGCTTCTGCTTTTTTATGGCGCCAAGAGGCCGCGGAGCATATGTTTCTTTCCAGGGTTCTATAAAGGACCAGGCGGCATTTGAAGCCATGATAAAATCTTCAAGCCAGTCAGGTGCTCCTACCAAATCCGGCGATCTGAACGTACTCGAGTCAGATGGTGCTGTTCTTACCTGGAATGAATCCACTTTTGTGATCATTGCAGACGCACCAATGACCGGCAGCAATAATCCGGGCGTTCAACGCTTCCCCACTGACAGCCTCGTACTGTTCGCAAAAAATACATACGCGTTAAAAGGCAAAGCACTGCTTGACGAAGATGCTAGATTCGCTGACCTCATCAAAGGAAAAGGAGATATGCATATGTGGCTCAGCGTATCTAACCTTTACAGCAGCGCAGGTATGGGAATGGATATGATGACGAACATGCTTAAGCTAAGTACGCTGACTGAAGGAAACATCAGCACCGCTACCTTAAGCTTCGATGAAGGCAAGATCAATTTTGATGGCAAACAGTTCTATGGTAAAGAACTGACCAAAGTGCTCGAAAAATATAAATCCAAAGGAATCGGCGATGAGCTGACTGGCAGACTGCCGGCTGGTGACGTGCTGCTGGCGGGCGCTTACAGCTATCCCATGGGAGTGATCATGGATATCGTTAAGCTTGTGGGAGCTGACGGCCTGGCCAATATGTTCCTCGGACAAAAAGGTATCACCCTTGATGATATCGGTAAGGCTTTCAAAGGAGAAATGGCCTTTGCCGTTACCAATGTTGAGCAACGTATCGATACAGTGAAATACGAAGGATACGACGGTAATACGCAAAGCTATGCCACAACCAAAACTGATCCTACTTATGTTTTCGGAGCGGCAATCGATGATCAAAAGTCATTTGATAAGATCTATAACATTTTCGCAGAAGAGATCAAAAAAATGCCTTCTTCCACCGGAAACGTGAAAACAGAAAAAGGATGGCTGCTTATTTCCAATTCAAATGATGTTAGTGCAGCCTTCTATGCCGGCAATAACAAACCTGCTTATGCAGATAAGATCAAAGGCCATCAGTTCGGTGTGTTCTTCAACCTGCAGAGACTGTTCAATGTAATATCTACAGACATGCGCGACAGCACGGGTGTTAAAATTCTTGACGTATCAAAAAAAACCTGGCAGGATGTAGTAATAAGCGCAGATTACAAGGGCGGAGAAGGTGAATTCCATTTTGAAGTGAATATGCTCGACAAAGGCACCAATAGTCTTAAACAGATCAACCAATACGCAGAAAAATTGTCTGCTATCCGACTGGAAGATCGTGGCCGTTGGAATGAAGTATCGATCGATACTGTTTCAACAGAAGCTCCTCCAAAAGCATTTAACTGATTATTTCCAATAACAGGATTGTTCGTTGTACGATGTTTATTGAACGTCGGCAACGAACAATTTTTTTAAAGACCATTATAAAAACGTCACATGCGATTAGCGATAAGCAAATTACTTCCGACGTATTTTGAGAGAAGCCGCACTGAAACTTCAGAGATCTGGGGAAAAGACCTTGTATGGCAGAAAGGGGAAATGATCAAGATCGTCGCTCCATCTGGCAGCGGAAAGTCGTCCCTCGTCAATTTCCTTTACGGCATGCGAAAGGACTATGAAGGAAGTATTCTTTATGACCAACACCAGGTTGATACCACGGATGCAGAATCAATGGCTGTGTTGAGAAAGGACCATCTCAGTATCGTATTCCAGGATCTCCGGTTGTTTCCTAATCAGACCGTGCAGGATAACCTAGAGCTCAAAAGACAACTGAATCCCTATCACCCCAAAGAAAAGATAGCGGAAATGGCAGAACGGCTGGGCATCGGAAAGAAGTTATCTTCTCTCGCGAAAACATGTTCGTATGGTGAACAACAGCGTGTGGCTATCATCCGCGCATTGATGCAACCGTTCGACTTCCTGCTGCTTGATGAACCTTTCAGTCATTTGGACAACCGGAACGCAGAGCTCGCCATGCAATTGATGCTGGAGGAAGCAGGCGCACGCCAGGCGTCAATTATATTCGCTGATCTTGAGCGGATCGAATTCTTTCCATTCACAAGTCTTTATCACTTATAATCGCTTATTGTGGCTGTATCATTCAAACCAATAAAACCGTTATTGCAAACGGGGACCAATTCCGCTTCACGGTGGTTCTCTTATGTAGGACTCGGTATCGGAGTGTTGCTGTTACTTTGTTCAATACAAATGTTCATCAATATTCAGCGCCTGCTGAAAGAAGGAAGTATCCGCAAAGACGGGTTCGATTATATTTCGCTCACAAAGTCAGTGACGAATGAAACGATGGGAACTCCTGACAGAAATCAGTTCAGCGACAAAGACCTCGCCGAATTAAGAGCGCAGCCTTTTATTGACGGCGTGTCTCCACTCCTGCCCAACGACTTTCGGGTAACCCTCGGCGCGGGAAGTGTGCTCGCGTTCAATACAGATATGTTTCTGGAAACACTGGATGATGAATTTATCGATACACTTCCGCCCACATTCAAATGGCAGGAAGGGCAGACGAATATTCCACTGATCCTGTCCTCCGATTTTTTTGAGATCTACAATGTATTTGCGCCCGGACAGGGCCTGCCACAGATCTCGAGAGAAACAGCGATGGGTATACCCGTGCAGATCACCTGCGAGGGTAACGGTGTATCGGAAGTATTCATCGGAAAGATCGTCGCATTCAGCGACCGCGTTAATTCCGTACTTGTTCCGAAAAACTTTCTTATATGGTCTAACAGGAAGTTTGGCAAAGGAGAAGACGTGAAAGCCTCAAGGATCTTTGTTAAAACAAAAGATGCCAATAGCACAGAGCTGCTGCGGTTTGCAGACAGCAGAAAATACAGTTTGAATAAGGACAAAACCCTGCTTGGAAGAAACAAGATGGTAATACAGGGAATATTCAGCGGGCTCGGGATCTTTGGCTTGCTGGTGGTGCTGCTGGCATTGATGTTATTCTCCTTCTACCTGCAGCTCGTGATTGCGAGAAGCCGGGACAGTCTGCAATTGTTACTCACACTTGGCTATTCTCCCGGATGGCTGAGCCGGAAAGTTTCTGCATTGTTCATCCCGGTCTACGCAACAGTGGTTATTGCCGCCGTGCTCGTAACGCAATTAATGCAGTGGTCATTTCATCATCTGGTAATGTACAACCGGCCTGAGCTATCTTCTGTCCTTCACTGGTCAGTGCTCTGCGTAGCGTTCTTACTCATACTTCTGTCCGTGTTTACCAATAACAGGCTTGTAAGATCCTTACTTTATAAGTTGCATAATAACTAAAAAGTTTGCTTGCTTCGTAGCATTATAAAAGAGAAAAGGTTATCCATCCGGATAACCTTTTCTCTTTTATTGATAACCGGAGTTAGCGTTGATCGATAGCGAGACCGATCCTTGCGTAGTTCGGGTTGGGTCTTAATGAACCCGTTGAGTCCAGCTGGATTCCGAGGAATCTTGCTTCTGTTGCAGCTGCACCGGTATTCAGTACGTTCACGTCGATAAAACCGTAAGAACTGTTAGCTGGTATGGTCACAGTACCCGGCAGCGCTGTGAAGTGTGTACCAGCAGCAGCGCTTTGCAGGTTAAGCGTCGCGGCAGCTCTTGTTGGAGTTTGACCAGTCATTGTTGCGGCAAACGCAGCAGTTGCTGTCGGTGAAGTTGTGAACACCTTATAACCTATTGTCTGATCTGTTGAGGACTGTGGCCCAACCAGGTTAACCCGGATCCTCACGGTACCATTGAATCTTCTTAAAGTAGAGTCAGATGCGGTAACCAGTGGACGTCCGCCAAATGGGATCCTTGTAAGAATGGGATAAGTTGCTCCGGTTGCATTGGAGTTGAGTGGAGCCGCATCAATTTCCACAACTGTCTCTCCCTTGAAAGTTTTATCCAATTGCTTTACGCATGAACTTAAAACCAGGGGAATACCTATAAATAAAAGTGCTTTTTTCATAATTCGTGTTTCATTCAATTTTTAATACCCGAAATTTTGAACCATGTTAGGGTTGCCATCCACTTCTCCTACAGGTATTCTGGGGAGCAGTCTGAAGTCGTTGGCTGGTAAGCTTACAACGGGGTTCGACTTAGTGATGGTAAGGCCATATCTTTTCAGGTCAAAGAAACGATGACCTTCAAATGCGAACTCCAGCATACGCTGACGCAGGATCTCATCGAGCAATGGTTGACCGGCTAAAGGAGCACCCGGAGTATAACCAACGATCCTTGCAGTGTAGATAGTTGTAAGGTCAGCATTTGCACCAACTTCATTACTGAGGTGATAGCGGGCTTCAGCTCTGTTGAGGTAAAGCTCAGGCCAGCGGAGAACAACAGTGTTATCCCAGTTAGCCGAACCATTCTTACCCAACCATTTTGTACACTCAACATAGTGACCGGAAGCATTCACACCCCATTCGAACAATTTGTTACGAACATCGCTGCTGTAAGTCAATGCAGGAGGGGGCGGAGAAGCGGAGAGTGCTGCAGGATACCCGGTGATACCAAGCTGGCTCAGCAGGAATCCGTTTGGCACGAGGTCACCCTGGCCTGTTCTCACACCCGTAGACGTACCAGGAGCTGCAAGTGTAGTATGAGTGGCCGCCAGGGAAGTGTTCACACCAAGGTTTTCACCCAGTGTTGCATACCAAACCTGGAAGATGCCTTCCGGATGATCAGCGGCTCTCCAGCCAGTGATATAATTAGCAGTCGTAGTCATCGTACCGATACCACCAGTAAGTGTGATCGCAGCAGTTGCAAAAGAGTCAGCTCTCTGCCAGTTACCCTGATACAATGCTACGCGTGATCCAAGAGCCAGCGCAGCATGTTTGCTTGCATAGTTACGGCCTTTGTTAGCATTGCTCAACAGACCAACAGCTGCGTACAGATCACTCATGATCTGGTTATAGACGTCAGCTGTTGCAGCGCGTGAAGGTCTGAATTCAGCAGCAGCAGCGGCTGAATTGAACCCCTGTAAGGTGAGCACGACGCCACCTTTATCCTGAGAAGGAACTGTAAAAGTCGGGATGTATGCGTAGTTCTTTACAAGGTCGAAATAGTACAACGCACGTAAGAACTTGAATTCCCCTTCCCATCTCAGTTTGTCTGCATCTGTAGCATCTCCTACTGCAGGGATGGCAGCAAGTGTCAGGTTGATCTCATTGATCGCACCATAGGAAGAACTCCAGTTGGCCATATTTGACAGAGACTGGTTACGGTTCTCACCCAGTAAGCGTGAAGAGCGTCCATTTGCAAAAGCAATATCAGCCATTGCATCCGGAACAGAAAACATGTCACGGCCGTATTGGCGCTCGCTTTTTAAAACCGAGTATACTGAGTTGAGTGAAGCGTCAATACCGCTCTTTGTTCTCAACGCCAGATCTGCATCCAGCGATGTACGTGAAGGAATATCCAGTTGCTTCTTGCAGGACTGAACGAAAACTCCCGCAAGAACGCTTAGCATTAATATCTTGACTCTCATTTTTGTCATGGTAATTTTTTTAACAATAAGTACTAGAATCTAACCTGTACGCCAGCTGTAAAGTTTTTAGACACCGGAATGATACCGAAGTTGTCACCGGTGAACTCAGGATCGTAGCTTGGCCATTTAGATCTTGTCCAAAGGTTGATTGCCTGTACATATACTCTCACGCCGTCGAGTGACAATTTTTTAACCTTGCTTGCAGGCAGGTCATAGCCAACTGTCAGTTGTTTCAAACGGATATAGTCTGTTCTGAACAGGTATCTTGTACCGCTACCCCAGCCTACGCTGTTGTAATCGGCCAGGCCATTAAATGTACGTGGAGTAGCTACGATATCACCTGGATTCTGCCAGCGGTCATTGTAACCGGAAAGCAGTGTGTTTACTGTAGCACCAGCCATACGCATCATCTGGGTGTACTGACCATCCTGTCTAACACGACCGATCTCATACTGGAACATCGCGTCAACGGAGAATCCTTTATATGAGAAAGTGTTATTCCAGCCACCAAAGTATTCAGGATAGATGTTACCAACGATCTTTCTGTCAGCAGCAGTTGGGTTATAAGTAATGTTACCATTGATATCATACCACATACCGCGACCGGTTGCAGGGTTAACACCAGCCCACTCTGAAGTAAAGAATGAACCAAGCGGGTAACCTACGCGGATAGATGCATCAGAAGGAAGTGATTCCAGTCCGTCATAAAGTTCAACCACTTTGTTCTTCTGCCATGCGATATTGAAAGAAGATCTCCATTTGAAGGCGCCTTTAAAAGGATCGATAGACACCATCAGCTCAAGACCTTTATTCTCGATCTTACCCAGGTTCTGCGTAATGCTGGAGAAGCCGGTTGTATTATACAGTGCACGGCTCAACAGGATGTCTTTATTAAGCTTGCGGTAGGCATCAACAGTGATCGTAAGTCTGTTGTCCAGTACAGTCAGATCAAGACCTACGTTATGCTCTTCTCTTGTTTCCCAGCTAAGGTCGGGGTTACCCAATTGGCTTGGGAAGATACCTGAGGAGTTACCATAGATCCTCGTTGCACCATAAAGCTGCGCGTACAAAACGTTACCGATCTGATCGTTACCAGCCTGACCGAAAGAGTATCTCAGTTTCAGATCATTGATAGCTGACACGTTTTTCAGGAAAGGCTCTTCTTTCGCATTCCATGCTACCTGTGCAGACTGGAAGATACCGTATTTGTTATTCAGACCGAACCTGCTGGATGCGTCTCTTCTCGCAGTATAGTTAAAGATATACTTGCTTCTGAAAGAGTATCCAACTTTCGCAAACTGAGAGAAGGTTGCACTTGCAGACCATGCACCACTAACACCGGTTGGAGTAGATGCAGAGTTAAGGTATTGCAACATATAAGAAGGGAAGCCCTGGCCATCAGCCTGGAACCATTGATTCTGGTCTCTGCGGTATTCGATACCACCGAGCAAATTAAGGTTATGGTCTTCTTTGAAAGTTTTGTTGTAGTTAACTGTAGCGTTGGTGATAAAGTTCGTATTCCAATCGCTCTGATCAGACAAACGACCGTTTACAGCAAACGCATCGTTCACCCTTGGATCCTGATAACGGTGATCCTGGGTAAGACGGTAATCGATACCAGCCATACCTCTCAGCGTCAGCTCAGGAGTTACTTTGTATGTAAGAGCACTGTTACCTACCAGTTGATTGGTTCTTGTACTGTAATTCACATACTCACCAATCGCCATGATGTTATGGTTGAACGTACCAACGATCGCCTGACCAGACCCTGGCATACCATAATAAGTACCATCAGGATTATAGATCGGGTTGATCGGCAGCATCATTCCGGCTGCGTAAGCTGCGTTACCGAAACCAGTGTTACCAGTGCTGTATGGCGCATTCTGGCCTGAAGTACTGATGCTAAGTGTGTTGTCCAATGTTACTTTAGGGTTGATCTTAAAGCTTACTTTTGAAAGCAGAGATCCACGCTGGAAGTTAGTTGGAGCGATGAATGCATTGAATTTCTGATAAGAACCAGAGAGGTAATAGCTCACATTCTGTGAACCTCCGTTGATAGACGCTTCCGCAGAGAAAATATCTCCCTGACCGAAAACAGCATCCTGCCAGTCATAACTAGGCAAGCTATCGATTTTACCCTGAGTTGTGTTGGCAGGAAGACCGAGGTTACTCAATGCGGTCGTATGCGCACTTGCTGGAGTTGCACCGGCATTGATCAACGCTTCTTTACGAAGCTCAAACCACTGTTGCGTAGTAAGAACTTCTATTCGTCCGAGCTCTTTTGTTTTACCGCCATAAACACTTACGTTGAATTTAGGCTTGCCTTGTTTACCACGTTTTGTAGTTACAAGTACAACACCGTTTGCAGCACGTGCTCCATAGATGGAAGCCGCAGCGGCGTCTTTGAGGATCTCGATAGACTCGATATCATCAGTGTTCAGGAAGTTAAGCGGGTTGTTCTGCGTGTTGATAGAACCAACGCTTGTGTTGATCTGAACTCCGTCCACTACATATAATGGAACAGTTCCGGCATTGATAGAACCCACACCACGGATGATCACGCTCAATGATCCGCCCGGGATACCATTTGCAGAAGATACGATCACACCAGCTGCGCGCCCCTGCATCGCCTGAGCGAAGTTTGGCATTGCGAGGTTATCGATCTCAGAAGCACCGATACGGGAGATCGCTGACGCAACATCCTTTTTACGGACCGTCTGATAGCCGGTTACAACCACTTCTTCAAGTGCTTTCTCGGCCTGTCTCATTGAAACGTTAATGGTAGAAGATGAGCCAATGGTCATTTCAGTCGGCTCCATGTCAACAGAAGAATAAACAAGAACAGTTCTGCCAGCAGGCACTGAGATCGAATAAGCACCTTCGGCATTGGTGGTGGTACCGGTTGGTGTTCCTTTTACTGTTACTGATACGTCGCGAAGTGGCGCGCCTTTGTCGTCTGTCACTTTACCAGTGATAACCTTTTGTGCCCAGAGCTGACTGGCAAAAAGGATCACCGATAAAACGAGTACTAGTCGTTTCATCATGCAGTGTAGTTTATTTGGTTTAAATCTTTAGTTCGCTTACTAAATGGGGGTTTTCTATTTCTTGGATTTAAGCGGCAAGCAGGGATAATCCCGTTGATTTTCTCATGTGGTTGACGTAAATAATCAGAGTTCCTTAACAATAGTTAAGAAGTGACTAAAATAGGTGAAATACCTTAACAAAAAAATAAAATGGAAATAATTTGAATTCCATTCGTCAAATTTTTTCAAAGATTATTGCAGCTCCCTGTCCAACACCAACGCACATAGTAGCGAGACCATACCTGATATCAGAACGCTGCATTTCATATAATAATGTAGTTGAAATTCTCACACCGCTACATCCTAAAGGATGGCCCAATGCTATCGCTCCGCCATTTACATTAACCTTTTTTTCATCAAGCGATAACTCACGCATACAAGCAATCGTTTGTGAAGCAAACGCTTCATTCAATTCGATCAAGCCCAACTGATCAATACCAATATTTGCACGTTGCAATGCTTTTTTTGTAGCCATCACCGGACCAACACCCATTATTGATGGATCAACGCCGTTCATCGCAATAGAAACCACTTTTGCCATTGGCTTTAATCCATATTTTTTTACAGCAGCTTCACTCGCAAGCAGCATTGCAGCTGCGCCATCATTAATGCCTGCAGCGTTACCTGCCGTTACTGTTCCATCTTTTGCAAACGCTGGCTTCAACGATGCAAGTTTTTCAATCGAGGTCTGCCGCGGATGTTCGTCATTCACAACCCAGCTCACCAATCCGTTCTGGAAAATCTCCAGCCCGGTAATTTCTTCATCCCATTTATTGGCTGCCTTCGCTGCAAAATATTTTTGCTGAGATGACAAAGCGAATGCATCCTGTTCTTCGCGGGAAACATTCCATTGCCTTGCTACGTTCTCCGCTGTTTCACCCATACTGAAAGGATGATACATACCAGCGAGTTTCTTATTCACAAACCGCCATCCAAGTGTGGTATCGAAAGTCTCTGTACTCCGTTGAAACGGCGTCGTCGCTTTTGCCGTTACAAAAGGAGCACGCGTCATACTCTCCACTCCGCAGGCAATGATGAGCTCAGCATCTCCACACATAACCTGTCTTGCCGAATCAGCGATCGCCTGCAAACCCGAAGCGCAAAGGCGGTTGACCGTATTTCCGGGAACAGTCACCGGAAGACCGGCGAGCAGAGCAGCCATCCGCGCGACATTCCGGTTATCTTCTCCCGACTGGTTTGCTGCCCCCGCGATCACATCCTCGATCGCATTTACATCAATTGAAGGGTTTCTTTCAACCAGCACGCGGATCACATGTGCCAGGAGATCATCCGGGCGAAACACCGACAGCGCTCCTCCATATTTACCGATCGGCGTACGGATAGCATCAATGATATAGACTGTATTCATTTTAATAGATTGATTTTATTTGATTTAGGAAAAAAATGCCCGGGCGTGGCATGACCTTGTGCGGAGAGGAAATCGTAAAATAAATACACAAACAGGGCATGGGGCGATCGTACTTTCTCTGGTAGCCGTGCAATATACTATCTTTGCAGCATGGCAAAAGCAGTAAAGCAAAATATCCGGATGCTGTCGCTCAAGGATATCGAGGCTTATTTTGAAGAAATGGGAGAAAAGAAGTTCAGAGCCAAGCAGGTATATGAATGGCTCTGGCTGAAGCAGGCACAGGACATCGACGCCATGACCAATCTCAGCAAAGAGATACGCGCTAAACTCCAGGAAGATTTTACCCTTCCGGCACTTACCATCGATACCACACAATATTCTGCAGACGGAACAGTGAAATCCAGGTTCAAGACCCATGACGGTCACCTGGTGGAAGGCGTGCTGATACCCACAGAAAGCAGGGTAACTGCCTGTGTATCATCACAAATTGGATGTTCCCTCAGTTGCAAGTTCTGCGCTACCGGCTATATTGAACGCAAACGAAATCTCGGATTTGACGAGATCTACGATGAAGTGGTGCTCATCAACCAGCAAAGCGAACGCATTCATGGGAAAAAACTCACCAATATCGTTTTCATGGGAATGGGTGAACCCCTGCTCAACTATAAGAATGTATTGAAGGCCATCGAAAGGATCACCTCCGCGGATGGCCTCGCCATGAGCCCGCGAAGGATCACTGTTTCAACGGCAGGCGTGGCAAAACAGATCAAACAGCTCGGTGATGACAATGTCAAGTTCAAACTTGCCCTGTCATTACATGCAGCAAATGACAGGAAACGTCATGAGATCATGCCGATCAACGACAGTAATAATATCCAGTCGCTCATTGAAGCCCTGAATTACTTCTATAAGAAAACAAAGAACGAGATCACCTTCGAATATATCCTGTTCAACAACTTTAATGACAGTCTGGCGGATGCTGATGAACTGATCAAGATCTATCGACAGGTTCCAGCAGATCTTGTTAATATCATTGAATATAACCCCATCGATTTCGCAAGATTTACCAAACCCACGGAAGAAAAAGTAGAAGCATTCATGGATTATCTGGAAAAGAACCGGGTGAATGCGCGCTTACGCCGCAGTCGGGGAAAAGATATTGATGCAGCATGCGGACAGTTGGCAAATAAAGACACGCTGATGAAGTAAAAATTAAAAAGTAAAAAAAGATTCATAGATACAGGAGTATCTAAATAAATTTTACTTTTTACTTTTTACTTTTTACTTTTTACTTTTTACTTTTTACTTTTTACTTTTTACTTTTTACTTTTTACTTTTTACTTTTTACTTTTTAATTTTTACTTTTTAATTTTTAATTAAAAAAATAA
>JBEVKW010000411.1:0-3686 GCA_040509495.1 Chitinophagaceae bacterium
GGGACTTTAATTTTTTAATAGTTTATTGTTTGCTGAAACTGTAATTGATGTAAAGAGGTTTCCCTTCAAAACTTACTTCGGATTGTAATTGCATAGATGTTTCAGAAGCAGATACAAGTTTAAAGCGATATCCGTCTGTTACGTTCTTTGGTTTTACCCCGCCTGGCAGGATCTTGTATTGAAAGATAGCCTGGTCGCCAGTTTTTTGATATGACCAGACAATATTCCGCTGACCCGTAACGCAACCTGCAGCAGCGGAATTGATGGTATAAGAACCGTTACCGTTATTAGGAAGAGACCAGGTGCTTCCTGTTAAACAGGCATCACTACCTTCATCCAGCAATGTGATCTTTACTTTCTGGCCGGCTGGAATACCATCGTAGGTAATTTTATTTAGTACCCAGTTTCCTTTTACATCCTCCCGTTGTGCCACTTCTGAAGCAGCCTTCTTTGAAGATGAGCATGATACTGCCAATAAAGCACCTGCAAGGAACGGCGCGATTTTTCTTAAAGTTATTTGTGCCATAAAATCAGAATTTTGTTATTTTTTATCCGATACGGATATCAGGAAAATATTATGCCATTACGCTGAAGAGTGAATCGGAAGCATATGACTTAAAATGAAAATGCGCCGATCGTTCTTTTGAAGAGAACAATTGGCGCATATCGCGTCTATCTTTTTTGCAAATTATTTCGGTAATACTGCTGCCTGTGAACCGCCGTCCGGGTTGAGCAGAAGCTCCATACATTCACTCAGGATCGTAAACTTCTTGGACAGGAAGAGCTCCATTTTATCATTAGGAAGGCGTAATTCGTAACGGCCATTAGTGGCAATGAGTTTATCAAAGTCTGGATTGATCTTGTTAAACGCCTGCTTGTCCATGGATACGTGCTTTGCAATGATCGCTGAATTATATCGGCCGGTGATCAGTTGAGCTTTTGCCTCGGCAAAAAGCGCTGCATTGGCTGGCGTATTGAAAGTGACCTGGCTGGCTTCTTCTTTTGTCAGCGTTGTGATGCCGCCTTCTTTTTCCATGATATAATGCGTTGCGATAAATTTCTTTACGTGGTTTCGGGATTCAGCAGGCAGGTATTCCTGGAGTTCCCAGAAGTCCTGACTGCCACTTTTTTTAATAGCAGCATTTACTTTACCAGGACCGCCATTATAGGCAGCGATCACCAGCAGCCAATCCCCATACAGTTCAAACAGTCCGTTGAGGTATTTTGAAGCAGCATGGGTACTTTTCACAAAGTTGCGACGCTCATCTACTTTTTTGGTAATCCGCAATCCCATATTACGACCTGTTGCAGGCATAAATTGCCAGGGGCCTACTGCGCCAGCCCAGGAGCGTGCGTTTGTTTTGAGATTAGATTCTATAACGGCGAGATATTTCAATTCTTTTGGTAGTCCATGAGATTCAAGGATCTCATCCATCATATCGAAATAAGGCTTACCTGAGGTGCGTAAAGCCTCCATACTTTTTCCGTAACGATCAATATAATCTTCCACGAAAGAAATAGCCTGCGGATTCAGTTGCTCTGCATTGATGCCATTTTCAAGCGTGGCTGACTCAAAAAGATCGCGAAATCCATCTTTTGGATCTAAAGGTGCGTGTATGGCTACCGGCGTAGCCAGCGTATCTTTTCTGTTGATATCAGTCGTATCAGCGTAAGATGATTTTACCTGGATGGGTTATTGTTTGTCAGTACCTGCATAAGCGAAGCTTATGGTAACTAAAGAAAGCAGGCAGGAGATCCCGATTTGTTTTAACATCACAGCGAATTGTTTTAATGCCCTGCCGGTATCGTCCCGACAGTTTTTAACCCATTCCAATTAAAAAGGATAAACCCGAAATGATCTGTTGAGGATCATTTCAATTTCATCTTCCGATTTAATGTTGGCGGGTTGGTTAATTAATAAATTCCGCAGACATATCTGGTTGCTCTGGTATCGCTCTGTCACTTGCTCCGAAAAGCTCAGCAAAGATAACTCTTGAGGCGGTTCGTTAGACCCCTCTAAGCGAAAAGGATGCCATGAAAGGAGACATGGAAAGCCCGGGTCAGGCCCGGATTTGCCTAACCGTTTCGATATTAATCGATTGTAAATTAGCAGCAGACTATATTTTTTTGGGAGGGAAAGTCAGTAAAATAGGAAAGATATATAAATATCTGATAATCAAATCACTGTAGTATTATAATAATTCCTTAAGATTATCCGGATTGCAGCCCGGCTTCCCTTAGTTGCCGGAAGGTTATCGCTTCATAATCTGTTCGGAGAAGCGGAGCAAGGATAATTCATCAAACCTTTTGGTCATCACCTGCAGTCCGAACGGCATGCCATTGCTATGGGTAAAAAGCGGTAAAGAGATCGCGGGAACTCCAACCAGATTAGCCATAACAGTGTAAATATCAGCTAAATACATGGCGATCGGGTCTTCCATTTTTTCTCCTATTCGGAATGCGGTAGATGGGGTGGTAGGAAGGAGCACCACATCATAGTTGCTGAAGATCTGCTGTGTTTGGTCAACGAGCAGTTTCCGAACCTTTTGTGCCCTTGTAAAGTAAGCATCGTAGTATCCGGCGCTCAATACAAAAGTGCCCAGCATGATCCTGCGTTTAACTTCCCAACCAAATCCGGTGGATCGGCTTTGTTTATAAAGTTCGTTGAGGTCAAGGCCTTCTTCTTTGCTGCGATAGCCATATTTGATCCCATCAAACCGGGAAAGATTGGAGGATGATTCTGCGGTAGTCAGTACGTAGTAAGCAGGAACGATATGATCAATGAGCTCAAAAGCGACTGGCTCCACTTCATGGCCCTGCTCTTTCAATTTTTCGATCAGGTTTCTGATCGCTGTGGCGATCTCCGGGTCAAGACTTGGGTGATCGAGTGCTTCAGCGAGGTAAGCGATCCTGTATTTTTGGTCCGTATGAAGCAGGCTTGCATAAGCCTCTACAGGTTGATGGGATACGGTGCTGTCATACTCATCGGCGCCGGCCATTACTTCCAGGAGGATGGCGATGTCGGGAATGTTTGTTGCAAACACACCGATCTGGTCAAACGAAGATGCATAGGCTATCAGGCCATAACGTGAAATGCGGCCATAGCTGGGTTTCATGCCGACTATTCCGCAGAGGTCGGCAGGCTGTCTCACCGAACCTCCGGTATCACTGCCAAGCGATACCATGCAAAGTCCTGCCTGGACTGCCACGGCAGACCCGCCGGAGGAACCACCGGGAATGCGTGATTCATCTCTTGCATTAAGCACTTTGCCATAAGAGGAGTTTTCATTGGTAGAACCCATGGCGAATTCATCACAGTTCAGGTTGCCTATGATGATGGCGCCTTCTTCGAGTAAGCGTATTACTGCAGTTGCTGAGTAGATAGAGGTGAAGTCACGAAGGATCTTGGAAGCTGCTGATATCTTGTGACCTTCATAGCAGATCACATCTTTCAGCCCGATCACTACGCCGTGCAGGCGGCCCATTGTTCCGCCATTGTTTCTTTTTGTATCCAGGTCCCTGGCTTTTTGAAGGGCCTCTTCTGCATAAACTTCGATATAGGCATTCAGGTGCCGGGTTGCTTCAATGCGCTGCAGGTAATGTTCTACGGCCTGAACGCAACTTACCCGACCCTCCCGAAGCGCTTCATGATAAAGCCCGATGGATGAAAAAACAAACAAGTGAAG
>JBEVKW010000412.1:0-12077 GCA_040509495.1 Chitinophagaceae bacterium
GCAGGATAAGATCCGCGGTGGCTGGGCCGGACAAACAATCGGCGTGACATTCGGCGGACCATACGAATTTAGGTACAACGGCACGTTCATCCAGGACAACCAGCCACTGGTCTGGTATGACGGATACCTGAAAAAAACAATGACCGACATTCCCGGCCTGTATGATGACATCTATATGGACCTGACATTTGTTGACATCCTCGAGCGCGTTGGCTTCGATGCCCCTATTGATTCCTTTGCCAATTCATTCGCCCGCGCCGGGTACGATCTCTGGTTTGCCAACCAGGCTGCCCGCTACAACATCCTGCAAGGGATCAAAGCACCGGCATCCGGTGAACCCAAACATAACTTGCAGGCAGATGCGATCGACTACCAGATAGAAGCGGATTATTCCGGACTGATGAATCCCGGTATGCCCAACTCGGCTTCTACCATAAATGATAAGATCGGGCATATCATGAACTATGGCGACGGATGGTATGGCGGTGTCTACGTTGGAGCCATGTACAGCATTGCCTTCACCTCAAACGATGTTGCATTTGTAGTAAAAGAAGCATTGAAAACGATCCCTGCACAAAGTGAATTCTATCAGTGTATCAGTGATGTGATCAAATGGCATAAGCAATATCCTGACTGGCGCTCTACCTGGTTTGAATTGCAGAAGAAATGGGCGAATGATATGATCACTCCGCAAGGTGTTTTTGTTCCGTTCAATATAGATGCAAAGATCAACGCAGCCTATGTTGTAATGGGTTTGCTGTACGGCAATGGTGATTTCTCCAAAACACTGGACATTTCTACAAGAGCAGGCCAGGACGCTGATTGTAATCCATCCACAGCAGGCGGTGTACTCGGAACCATTCTTGGATATAATAAGATTCCGGCTTACTGGAAACAGGGACTGAAAGAAATTGAAGACATTAATTTCAGTTATACAACGATCTCGCTCAATAAAGTGTATCAGCTTAGCTTCAAACATGCATTGGAGATGATCAAACGAAACGGTGGAACGGTAGAAGAGAATGCAGTGGTGATCAAAACACAGGCGCCGGTGGCGGTTCGTTATGAAAAGAGCTTCCCTGATGTGTATCCTCAATCAAAAGTTTCCGTTCGTAATACAGAATTGAATGGCTTCTCCTTTGAATTTGAAGGAACGGGGTTTGCATTGCTGGGGCGCGTTAGTAAAAAACAGAAAGACGGAAAGGACACGGAGTTCACGGGTGAACTTTATATCGATGGCCAGAAAGTGGAGACTTCGCAATTGCCAACGGCTTTTCATTCGCGCAGGCATGAATTGTTCTGGAACCTTGGGCTGTCTTCTGGAAAGCATACGGTGAAAGTGGTGATCACGAATCCTGATGCGGCTTATGATCTTAAGGCAGATGAGTATGTGATCTACGGTAATAAACCGGCGGTTGTAAAACTACCATAAGAAATACATTTACCACGTCTGGCGTTGAAGTATCGCAAAGGGCGCAAAGGACCGCAACGGGCGCAAAGAAAACCTTAGCGTGTTTAGCGGCCCTCTGCGCCTTTTGCGATACTTACTTCCCTATTTAAAATCTCTCCCAATCATGAAAAAATCTCTCCTCCTGCTGATAGCCGCCTTACAGGTAAGCTCTACCAGCTTTTCCCAAATGGGCCCACGCAAGCCCAACCCTCAGTTATCCTCTCAACCAACACAAGGCCAGCTAAGAGAACTCTTCGCCGGCCCCGCAGGCAACCATCAATCATGGCTCGACAGCATGAAAAGCTGGCGTACGAAACTGCGTGACACCCTTCAATTCAACACAAAAGAATACACGAGAGCAGAATTAAGTTGGACAAGAGATATCTACACTTATGCTCAGGTAATGGCCCACGACCGTTATCTCTATGATCCCGTAACAAGAAAGTACACCGTTGATCGTTTTCTCAATGATGTCAACAAACGTTACGGCGGATTGGATGCCGTATTGATCTGGCCGACCTATCCGAACATCGGGATCGATCACCGCAATCAAATGGACTATCTCGCCGATATGCCCGGCGGATACAAAGGCGTCAAACAATTGATCGATGCCTTTCACAAAAAGAATGTCCGCGTATTTTTCCCTATCATGATCTGGGACCATGGTACAAGAAAACTTGCCTACTCCATGGCAGTGGAACTCACCAAAGCCATGAAAGAACTCGGTGCTGATGGTTTAAATGGTGATACTATGCCCGGCGTAACGGAAGATTACAAAACAGTGTACGATAGTCTTGGTTACGCGCTCGCATTGCAACCGGAACTCAGTCTGCAAACATTGAAGATGGCCGAATGGAACACCATGAGCTGGGGTTATTTCTGGAACTATGAACAGAAGCCCGGCGTCAGTGTTTACAAATGGCTGGAACCGATGCACCAGGTGCATATCACCAACCGCTGGGCAACAGACAAAACAGATGATCTGCAATACGCGTTCTTCAATGGGGTTGGTTATAATGCGTGGGAAAATATCTGGGGTATCTGGAACCAGGTTTCTCCAAGACATGGAGAAATGATCAGACGGATCAGAATGATCTATCAGCAATTCCCCGGACAATGGAGCAGCGCCGGCTGGACGCCTCATGTTCCGTTATTACATAAGGATGTGTATGCTTCCCTGTTCCCCGGAGAAAAACGATCTGTGTACACTTTTGTGAACCGTGATACCGTCAATGATTTCAACGGAGAGATCCTGAAGCTGCCTGTGGAAGCAAACACGGCTTATTACGATATCTGGAATGGGAAACAACTTTTCCCGAAACAGAAAGATGGTTCCGTGATCATAGAATTGGCGATCGAGCAGAGAGGCTTCGGCGCAGTTGCCGTGATCAGATCCGGACAGGAAACTGCTGCTTTCAAAACGTTTCTTCAAACCATGAAGAAGCTGTCTGCCCAACCATTGAAAGCGTACTCCGCTACCTGGAAAGCAATTCCGCAACAGCAGTTTACTTTGCAGCCCACAAAGCGGGCAAGCTCCACTCCTGCCGGCATGATCGAGATCCCTGCTGCGAAAGATTATCCATTTGAATCGATCGGTGTAATGATAGAAGGGAAAGAACTGCCCACCGGCTTGGGCATCCAGCATCCCTGGGAGCAACATCCGTCACATACGCAAAAACATGTGATGGACATCCCTTCATTCTATATAGACAAATACCCGGTAACGAATGAACAGTTCAAACAATTCATCGATGCTACAAAATATCATCCTGCGGATGATCATAATTTTTTGAAGTACTGGCAAAACGGAACCTATGCAACTGGAACCGGCAAACAACCTGTCACCTGGGTTTCCATTGAAGACGCCCGTGCTTATGCAAAATGGGCGGGCAAACGTTTGCCGCACGAATGGGAATGGCAATATGCCGCACAGGGAATGGATGGGCGTTTATATCCATGGGGCGCCGCGGACAGTACCAAACGTCCGGCGGTAGATAGCAGTCGCGATATCCGTATGCCTACAGATGTCGACGCATTTCCCATTGGAGCGAGTCCGTTTGGTGTAATGGATCTCACGGGCAATGTCTGGCAATGGACAGATGAGTACGCGGATGAACATACAAGAGCTGCCGTTTTAAAAGGAGGAAGTTATTACCAGGCCAAAACATCAAGGTGGTATTTCCCGCAGGCGTATGAGTTGAATAAGTATGGAAAATATTTATTACTGGCTCCTGGAATAGACAGAGCCGCAACTATTGGATTCAGGTGTGTGGTGGATAGATAAGACGCCAATCTTTTCAAGGCGGATTAGTACCCGCGCACAGAAGCCTGGACGTTATCCAATCGTAATTACTGTAACGAGAAGCTGCAGAAGCAGAACGGAGTAACACCTGTTCTGCTTCTGCAGTTTTAGTATTATCTCTGAGAGCGCTTGTTTTTCAAACCGCTGACAAACCGAACCGTGATGCTGGCCAAAGATCCTGGAGTTAGCTTTTAAAGAAAACATCACCCCTGCCGACATTCAGCGAACGATTTTACCAGAGACAAAGAATGGTCAGTGCAATAGATATACGGATGCTGTTGCGTAACCGGAACTATCCATTAGCCTACAACACATTAAAAAGTTCACGTATAACGATACAGTGATCCAATATTTTATCCCGGCAAATCCGGATAACAGTATAGCGCAGCAAAAAGTTGACGTTGCACCTTCGATCATTTGACAATTATCAATAAAAACTTTTACGGTTGCTATTGGCTATGTGCTTTATCTCATCTATTCTTGCGCCGCCGCAAGGTCAGCATCATGGAAATGCGCTATGATACATGACACATGCGTATAATTCAATATAACTATGAGAACTGAATCTGCGTTGCAGGCACGACACGTGCCCCGTCTTCTGTGCATCTTGTTTACAGGGGTCTTTTTACTTTCCATTAATCAAACAATCTTTGCCCAACTTGCTGCCTACCGGAGTGTTTTTGCCGGAACAGGTGTTAGTGGCTACTATGCCGGCGACAACAATGATGCAGCAACTGCACAATTTTCGCAGCCAAAAGCAGCAGCTTTCGATGCATCAGGCAACCTGTTCGTTACAGATATAGGCAACTTTGTGATCCGTAAGATCACGCCAGACAGAAAGGTCAGTGTGGTCGCAGGTATTCCGCGTACCCTGGGCAGCTCGAATCCCTGGCCATCAGGCGTCGCTACCAACGTTGCTATCCCCACTGCCGGCTCACACATCACAGTTGCCGGAAATGGAGCGATCTACTTTATGTCCAACGGATTTATGGTCGGTACGATCAACAACGGTAACATCTCTTATTTCACACCTGAGCATATGAATGCCAGTGCCGGATCTTCACTGTCGCGCCATAATTGTTTGAAAGCCCGTGGCAACTTTTTATATATGGGTCACCAGGGAATCATCTCTGTCATCGATCTCACTACACGTAAACAGGTCCGGTCGATCAATATTACCGGCAGTATAGAGATCATGGCGCTTGCACTTGATGCAAGCGGCAATATTTTTTGTCTGAATCAGAACGGACAGTTATCGCGGATCGATGGAACTACCTTCGCTCATACTATCCTGAAAGCACAGAACTCAGACTCTGAATTGTGGACAACAACGGGAGCGGATATGGCTGTTGACAGTCAGGGCAACCTTTATATCGCTACGGACTTTAGTTACATTATCACGTATACGGCCGGAACCTATGTAAAAGGAAAGATCCAGGGAGATGGCAGATACGCTGGTGTTGCCGTTGATGCAACAGGCACCGTGTACATGCCAGACCGCAGCCTTAATAAAGTTACGCGTGTTCAGTACCTCGATGAGAATACCAAATTAACTGCACTGGGTATCAGTGCAGGAACGCTTTCTCCCGCATTCAGTATTTACACTACCAACTATACGGTATCCGTGCCGAATAGTGTTGATAAGATCAGCATCACGCCAACCATTGAGGCAAGCACAACCACTGCACAGGTCAGGGTCAACGGAGGTACTTACACGCCTCTCGCCAGCGGCGCCACCTCTGCTGACATGAATCTGAACGTTGGCACAAATACCATCAATATATTGTTACAACCACAGCATCCGACCAACACGCGGACCATGACCATCACTGTAACGCGACTGGGTGTGCCACCATCAACGCCAGATAACTTTGTTGTTGCGCCTGCGCTGAACAGTGTCAGGCTTAGCTGGGATGCTGCACCTGGAGCCACGAAGTATAATGTATATCGCGCCACCAGTCCAACAGGGTTCTTCTCCCTGCTGACAGGTACGCCGATCACTACGCTTACCTATACCAATACCATTGCAGTAGGAACTCCCTATTATTATTACGTCGTGGCACTGGAAGCCACGGGAGCTGAAAGCCCCAAAACCGCCGTAACAGAAGGAAGGGCCAATACGCCTCCCGCAGTTACAAACCTCGCAACATCAGGCAATGCATGGGAAGGCGCTACGCTTTCTGCGGATTATACCTATACAGATGTTGACGGGGGCACGAATAGCACCACTTATCTCTGGTACCGCTATCCCCAGGCTACCGGCACTACGGGAAGAGTCACTATCGCGGGAGCAACAGCAAAGACCTATACCCTTTCCGCTGCAGACGTTGGCAAATATGTATCCGTAAGAATTGTCCCGAATGATGGCATCAGCACCAGCGCAGCCATGGAAAGCGCCAGGGTACTGGTATCTGCCGGAACACTTCCTGTCAAACTCGTATCCTTCCAATCGAAAGTGATCAATAAAACAGTACAACTGGATTGGAAGACCGCTACTGAGATCAACAGCCATTACTTCGCCATTGAACGCAGTACCGATGCCCGCAACTGGGAGACGATCGGACGCGTTAATGCCGCAGGCGATAGCTACACACAGCTTAGCTATTCTTATACTGATAAAACACCTTTAACTGGTCACGCTTACTACCGACTGAAAACCGTAGACCGTGATGCTACTTTCGAAACAAGCAACACGCTGCAGGTTGATCTCTCTGCTTCTTCCGCTGTGATCAGCGTATATCCGATCCCTGCCATCAACACCATTACGGTGAAAGGCGGTGATCGTTCACGGGAACGCGCGTATAGCATCACAGATGCGGAGGGAAAAACCATTCGCAGAGGATTGCTGACCCAGCCTACCCAGGATATCGACATCCTGGAGTTGAAAAAAGGTATCTACTTTCTGAAAGTGGAACAACAGAATGCTGTGAGATTTATCAAGCAATAGAATCTTATCTTGTCAATAATCTTGCAATGCGGATCCGAAAGGGTCCGCATTGTTGCTTTTAACAGCATGAAGTATGACGGATCAAATGCAAGATTCGGTCCCAACACCGTTCAGCCGGCAGCCATCCGGTTGTCCGGCATCGCTTCCGGCAAAAAAATCTTCCTTACCGGATGACCTTTTCACTTTCCACCCGATAGAGTTCATACAAAACACTTAACCAGTATGAAAAAGATACTTTTTCTCGCACTTCCCGCCGCTCTTTTATTTTCTTGCAGTAAAAGTGGTGGTGATGACGGACCAAATCCCCCGGAACCTGCACCAGGGAAACAACAGGACATTGCCGCTGTCGATTCAAAACTGACAGGTTTTCTGACCACCCATAATATCCCCGGAGCAACGCTGGCGATCAGCAAGAACGGCAAGCTCGTCTACGTTCAGGGTTATGGTTTCGCAGACCAGGCAGCAAATACGAAGGTCACCACACAATCCCGATTCCGCATAGCCAGCGTGTCAAAAACCTACACGGCCGTGGCCGTGTTGAAACTGGCGCAGGAAGGAAAGTTCTCCCTGGATGATAAAGTGTTCGGCGAAGGAAAGTTGCTGGGAACAACTTACGGCACCGCTCCTTACAATACCAACCTTGGCAATATCACCGTACGGCAACTATTGAATAATACCAGCGGAGCCTGGGGCGCCGCTACGGGTGGAGACGTTATTGATCAAAACCCTGCCTATACCAATACCCAGCTGTTCAACTGGATCCTGAACACAAGGCCCAATCCACAGACTCCCGGCGCTTTGTATGACTATTCCAACATCAATTTCTGGATCGCGGGCCGCATCATTGAAAAATTCTCCGGCAAATCCTATATCAATTACATCAGGGAAGAGCTGATGGCCCCGCTGGGTATTACACAAACAGATATGGCAGGCAAAACTGCCGCTGATCGGAAAACCAATGAGGTGACCTATTACGGACAGGGCAATGACGCCCCGTATGTTTATAATATTGCATTCCCGCGGAGAGATGCTGACGGTGGACTGATCACTACAGCAACAGATCTTTTGAAATTCATATTGGCGATCGATGGATTTACCACCAGGCCGGATATGATCAACGCAACTTCTGTTACCGCTTTGAGCACCGGCTCTCCTGTTTATACCTCCTACGGTTTAGGTCTTGGGCTATGGTCGGCTCAAAATCTTTGGTACAACTACGGCAGCCTCCCGGGTACGCGTGCCGGCTTTATGCGCCACAACAACGGGATGGCGATTGCGCTGATCTTTAACTCCCGCGCTAACCCGTCTGCAGAAACAGCATTTGTACAGGGAATGCAGAACCTGATGCTGGATCTCATAAAAAATACTGCTTACTCATGGCAGGATATTGATCAATTTTGAATTCAAATTGCTGGTTGCTCGGCGATAGCCGATGGGTGATGTTGGATGGCCGATGTTGGATCGCCGATGGTGGACGGTGGGATCATCATGGCATGAAAAATGAGCTGTTCTTAATAAACATAACCGATGCGAAAACTGATCGCCGCCATGAACATGACCCTCGACGGGTTCTGTGACCACACCGCCGGAATTGCCGATAAAGCAATACATCAGCATTATGCTGACCTGATCCAAAGCGCAGATACGATCATCTATGGAAGGATCACCTACCTGTTAATGGAAAATTACTGGCCCGACATCGTGAAAAATCCTACGGGAGATCAGTCAACCGACAACTTTGCCAATGCTATCGAAAAGATCAATAAACTGGTTTTCTCCCACACCCTGAAAAAGCTGCGGTGGGACAATGCAAGAATAGCCACAAGAAGCATCAAGGAAGAGATCGAAGACTTGAAAAGTCAAACCGGAGGAGACATCCTGGTAGGCAGCCCGGGCTTAATTGTCGGTGCAATGAATCTGCACCTGGTTGACGAACTGCAGCTCTCCATACACCCAACGATCGAAGGAAAAGGATTACCACTCTTCAAGAAAATAAAAGAGCAGATCAGCCTGAAGCTCTTAAAGACAAAAACCTTTGACAGCGGCATTGTAACTTTTTATTATCGGCCGGAGAATCCTGCTGTGGCTGATGGCTGATGGCCGATGGCCGATGACTGATGGCCGATGGCTGATGGCTGATGGCCGAACATTATACCGACCACCAGAAAGACATACAGTCTCCAATGTTCAATCATCCATCGGCCCTTAGCCATCAGTTACCGGGTTATCGGCCATCGGCCATCGGCCATCGGTCATCGGCCATCGGCCATCAGCCATCGGCCATCAGCCATCGGCCATCGAGCAACTCGATCACCATTGCCGAAGCACCGCCGCCGCCATTACAGATCCCGGCAGCTCCAAGCTTCGCGTTCTTTGTCTTCAGTACATTGATCAATGTGACAATGATCCTTGCGCCACTTGCACCTAACGGATGCCCTATGGCAACGGCACCACCATGCGCGTTCACTTTAGCAGGATCCAGTTTCATGCGTCTTGTATTCTCAATTCCCACAACACTGAAGGCTTCGTTCAGTTCAAAATATTCGATCTGTTCCATCTTCAAACCCGCTTTCTCTACAGCTTTCGGCACAGCAAGTGAAGGCGTGGTAGTAAACCATTCCGGCGCCTGCTCCGCATCTGCATAAGACAATATGCGGGCGATAGGTTTCAAACCAAGTTCTTTCGCTTTCTCTCCACTCATCAATACCAGTGCAGCCGCACCATCATTCATGGTGGAAGCATTGGCAGCTGTGACCGTACCGTCTTTTATGAATGCCGGACTTAATGTCGGGATCTTATCAAATTTTACATTATATGGTTCTTCATCTTTTTCGAACACTACCGGATCCCCTTTGCGCTGGGGAATTTCAACAGGGATCACTTCGTCGGCAAACCAGCCATTTTCCCAGGCGGCCTGGCTTCGTTTATAGCTTTCGATCGCGAATGAATCCTGCTCTTCGCGGCTGACACCACAGGTTGATGCGCACAACTCTGCCGCATTGCCCATCGCCTTTCCATCGTATACATCGGTCAGGCCATCTTTTGCAAGACCATCCACCATTGTCACATCTCCGTATTTATTTCCCCAGCGCGTAGCTGGCGCATAATACGGAACATTACTCATGCTCTCCATGCCACCGGCAACCACGATATCTGCATCACCGAGCAATATACTCTGCGCCGCAAGTGCGATCGACTTCATACCACTCGCACAAACTTTATTAACGGTCGTACAATTTACCTGATCAGGAAGGCCGGCAAATTTCGCCGCCTGTCTTGCAGGAGCCTGCCCCAGGTTGGCTTGCAGTACAGAACCCATCAGCACATCCTGCACCTGGTCTGGCTGAATACCCGCCCTGGCAATTGCGCCCCTGATAGCCGCAGCCCCTAGCTGCGTAGCAGACAAAGATTTCAATGAGCCGCCGAAACTGCCGATCGGCGTACGAACAGCGGAAACAATAACAACTTCTTTCATATGGTGATTTTCAATTGAGGACGTAAAGATAACGATTGTTAGGGTTTAGGACGGAGGTTTGGGAAGTTCCACAGGTTCCATAGGTTCAATAGGTTCCGGAGTATTCATTAGTAACATCCTCCATTTATAAGTGAAAAAGATTTTGCAAGGAGGTATTTAACCCTTCTTGCAAAACCTCCTTAACTATTAAACTTTTAAACCTTTAAACCTTTAAACTTCTCAACCCCTCTCAATAACCAAACGCCTCAAATCCCCCATTCAACCCCACCTTCTTCCTCGCTGCAAACTCATCTACCGATTTCACAAATGAAAAGTCTTTGATCATTCCTGCTACGCGGTTGATATCATCTGCGAAGATCCGGTCTTCCTCTGCAAAGCTTACATTGTTCCGAACAAGGTCATGGGCATACTCAAGGAGGGAGGAGCTTTTCATCGGTCTTCGGAATTCGATAGCCTGGCAGGCACTGAGCAGTTCGATAGCGAGTATGAATTCAAGATTATCCAGTACTTTATTTGCCTTGCGTCCGCTGATGCTTCCCATGCTCACATGATCTTCCTGGCCGAGTGAGGTCGGGATGCTGTCAGCACTTGCGGGAAAACAAAGCGTTTTATTTTCTGTCACCAGTGCCGCTGTAGTATACTGCGGGATCATGAATCCGCTGTTCAATCCTACATTTCTCATCAGCAACATCGGCAGTCCCCATTTTCCTTCCAGGAGAAGGTAACAACGGCGGTCTGAGATGTTGCCGATCTCAGCGCCTGCAAGACAGGCATAATCGAGCGGCAGTGCCATCGGTTGGCCATGAAAATTACCACCGCTGATCGTATCGTCCGCACCGAGGATGATCGGGTTATCTGTTACGGCATTCAATTCGACTTCCGTCAACTCTTTCAGGTGCAGCCATGCGTTGCGGCTGGCACCGTGTACCTGCGGCATACAACGCAGTGAATAGGGATCCTGCACCCGCCCGCAATCCATATGGCTTTGCATGATCTCTGAACCATCGAGTAATATACGCAGGCGTTGCGCCACCAGTTTATTGCCCTGGTAGCTGCGCAACTCGTGCAGGCGTTCGTCAAACGGCGCCTTGGTACCGGTGAGGGCTTCAAGACTCATCGCACCGATAATATCAGCAGCTTCCAGGCAGTTATGCAGCCGTTGTACAGCTTTCACGGCAAACGCGAGAATGAATTGCGTTCCGTTGATGAGTGCAAGACCTTCCTTCGGACCAAGCGTAATGGATGAAATATTCTCCTGCTGAAATACTTCACCTGTTGGAACCTTCTTCCCTTTATAATAGCACTCACCCAATCCGATCAGGGGAAGAAACAAATGAGAAAGCGGGGCAAGATCCCCCGATGCGCCAACGCTGCCTTTTTCAGGCACTACGGGGATCACGTCATTGTCGATATGCCAGATGATCCGTTCGAGGGTAGATAATTGCACGCCGCTATACCCCTGCGCAAGCGACTGCACTTTGGTGATCAGCATGATCTTCGCCACTTCCACGGGGATCGGCTCCCCTACTCCCACACTATGACTTTGCAGGATCTTGTATTGAAGCGTGGCTGTATCTTCTTCTGAAATAGGTGTGTTGGCCAGGATACCAAATCCCGTATTCACGCCGTACACTGTTTTATTCGCCGCCACGATCTGTTTTACATGATCGTGACTGGTATTGATCTTTTGTATGGCTTTATTATCCAGCAAACCTTTTAACTGGCCATTGGCGATGGCAATCGTTTTGGATACAGTAAGTCGATCTGTTCCGTAGTTAAAGCTTGAGTTCATAGGTGCAAAGCTACATTAAACGGTAAATGTTGCAACAATTGAAGTTGATTTAAAGACCGCCACTGTCCTTATTTGACTGGCGTAGAAATAACACAACGAACGCAAAGAACC
>JBEVKW010000413.1:0-5615 GCA_040509495.1 Chitinophagaceae bacterium
CCAACTGCTGCCTTTTTACAATTACAGCCTCGATGTAACTGCAGCTGACAGCATCCAGCTCGATTCCGTTTCCTACAAAGCTCAAAGCGGCATTGTGCTGCATGATCTTCGGAATGACTGGGCCGATAACATGTATCTTCTTTGGGGAGCCTCCTATTACCTGCAAAAACAGTTTGATTCCGCCTACCTGATGTTCCAGTTCATCAACTACGCCTTTGCAGAAAAAGAAAAAGACGGTTATTACCGCACCATTGGCAGTGCGCGCGACGGCAACAGTGCCCTGTCGATTTCAAGCAAAGAGAAAAAAGGCTTTTTAAGTAAGGCACTTTCGGAGCCGCCGAGCAGGAACGATGCCTTCATCTGGCAGATACGGAATTACCTCGCACAAAATCGCCTTTCGGACGCTTCCACCCTGATACAGATCCTGAAAACTGACACGCTCTTTCCCGCAAGATTACGCAACGACCTGGAAGAAGTGCAGGCGTTCATGTTCTACAAACAGCGTATGTGGGACAGTACAGCAGTACACCTGGAAAAGGCTCTTAGCAATGCCGGCAGCCGGCAGGAAAAAGCCCGTTGGGAATTCTTACTCGGGCAGCTGAATGAAAATACGCGTAACCTTGACGCAGCTGCCGACTGGTATGAAAAATCAATAGCTCATACCACCGATCCCGTGATGGATGTGTATGCCCGCCTTGCCGGTGTGCGCGTTCATAAAAACGATAGTGTCAAAGATTACATTGCTGAAAATATCGCCACCCTTACAAAAATGGCGCGACGTGATAAATACATTGACTATCGCGACATCATTTATTACATGGCAGCGCAAATGGAATTGGAAAGGAACAATCCCGAAGGCGCATTGGCCCTTTTGTCTAAAGGCACTAAATACATCTCGAATAAATCAAACCTGAGAAACCGCATCTTTCTGCAAATGGCAGAGCTTTCCTTTAACAGCAGCCTTTACCGGCAATCATCCAATTTCTATGACAGTGTTCAGATGAGTGATCCGGTTATAACGGATCCACAGGCCGTTGCTGTCAGGAAAAACAGATCCGTCCGGATGGCTGAATATACAGAAACGATCGCCCGCCAGGATAGCCTGCAAAAATTATCGGCCATGGAAGAAGATGATCGGCGCGACAGGGTAAAAAAAATGGTGCGCTTACTCCGCAAACAACAAGGATTGAAAGACGAAGGCGCCGTCACCACCGGTTCAACGCTTCCTTCCAATCAACCGCCTCCTACCCTTTTCAGCGAGTCAAAAGGCGAATGGTATTTCTATAACAGCAATGCGCGTCAGAAAGGGCTCTCTGACTTTCGAACAAAATGGGGTACCCGGAAGAATACAGATAACTGGCGCAGAAGCGCCGCGCAAAGCGCAGCACCCGTGAATTCATCAGCCAACCAGGCCATGACCGGAACGATCAGCGGAGCTGACGCCGGACCCGGGTCCGATATTACATTTGAGGCTCTTTATGCAAAGATCCCGCTGACTCCTGAAAAACTGCAGGCATCAAACGATTCCATACGCGATGCCCTTTTCAAAATGGGTACGGCCTTTATCCAGGAAATCGATGATTGTGCCCGTGGTACGCAGAGCCTCGAAGAATTACGCACGCGCTTCCCCGATGCGCCAAAAATGGATGAAGTATTGTTCAATCTTTACTTCTGCTATCGCAAAAACGGTGAAACGACCAAAGCTGACGGAGCAAGAAGAACCCTGGCTGCTCAATATGGCAAAAGCAATTTCAACACCATCGTTACTACCGGAAAGGATCCAAACTCGAAAGTGCCCAGGCCCGAGGTAACAAAACTATATGAAAACATATACGATCTCTTTATAGAAGGAAGTTTCACAGAAGCGGTAGCCCGCAAGCGCACGGCGGACAGCTCCTATGGTAAAACTTACTGGACACCACAACTGCTCTACATTGAAGCGGTCTACTATGTGAAACAGCGGGACGACAGCACTGCTAAAAAAGTGTTGGGCAATATCATCAGCCAGTTCAATGGCACTCCTCTGGCTACAAAGGCAGCCACTTTACTCGATGTGCTTAACCGCAGAAAGGAAATTGAAGAAGAGCTGCGGAACATGGTGATCAAGATGCCTGCAGAAGACACTACCCAACGGCGCGACCCTGTTGCCGTAACGCCGCCGCCTGTAGTCACTCAGCCCCCTTCAATCGTCAAAACCGATATCAAGTTACCGGCATCAAAAGATAGCCTGAATATCAAGAACCCTGCACCAGGTGTACCAGGGCTTGTTCAGAAACCAATAAGGATTTCGAAAGACAGTATCCCGCCAGACACCGTAGCGGCTAAGCCTGACACCGTCATTGCGGCTATTCCGAAAAAAGATACAGTCGCGGCAGCTCCGCCAACCGTCATCGCACCTCCGGGAAGTCCCTTCAGCTTCAATGCGGAAGAAGCACATTATGTAGTGATCATCCTTAACAAGGTTGATCCTGTTTTCGTGAACGAAGCAAGGAATGCATTCTATCGGTATAACAAGGATGCTTATTTCAATAAAATAATGCAGGCAGAACTGGTAGAGATCGATACAGATAACCGCCTGTTGCTGGTCAGTCCGTTCAAAAATGCGGCTGAAGCGATCGCTTACGTCGACCAGACCAAGCCTAAAACCTCTACAGAGATCGTTCCGTGGCTGAAAGGAGGCAAATACACCTACTCTATCATTACGGAAAAGAACCTCCAGGTGTTGAAAGGGAATAAAGACATCAATGCTTACACCCAATTTTTACAGAAAATGGTTCCCGGGAAGTTTTAACGGGATTAGATAAGGTGATTTCGGTAATTTTGAGACCCGGTCGCAACAGCGATCGGGTCTCATCCGTCATAGCTTTAAAGAAGACGGATAGTGCTGCCGGAATTTCCCAGCGCACGTCAGACAATAGAAGTAAAAGCAGCTATCAAGAATTCTGGAACGCTATTAACGCTATTAAAATATGAAAAGATCTGTTCGCATTTTCTGGTACATTTTCCTGGGCGGATTCGGCACTTTGGTATTATTGATCCTTCTTGCCAATTTCGGCGTATTTGGGAAAATGCCCTCGCTGCAGGAACTGGAAAACCCGTCCATCCAGCAGGCTTCTGAAGTGTACGCCATCGATGGTACGCTGATGGGTAAATACTATACAGAACGTGGCAACCGCAGCAATGTGAAATACCGCGACATTTCACCCAACGTTATCAACGCACTGGTGGCGACCGAGGACGAACGTTTCTATGATCACGCGGGTATCGATACGCGCTCTACTCTCCGCGCGATCTTCACAGCAGGGCGCCAGGGTGGCGGTAGTACCATCACACAGCAACTTGCGAAAGCATTGCTTGGCCAGGGAAGCAAAAATGCACTGAACCGCTCGGTAGAAAAGATCAAAGAATGGATCATCGCTATCAAGCTGGAAAGAAACTTCACCAAAGAAGAGATCATTACGCTTTACCTGAATGCAGTTCCCTTTGGCGACAATATCTACGGGATCCGCAATGCAGCACGCACGTTCTTCCAAAAAGAACCCGATCGTCTTGCCGTCGAAGAAGCCGCCGTACTCATCGGGATGCTCAAAGCCAATTATACCTACAACCCGATGCGCAATCCGAAAGCCGCACTCGACCGCCGCAACGTTGTGTTAGGTCAGATGGTGGCTAATAAAAAGATCAGCGAAACAGATGGTGCAAGATTGAAAGGAACACCTATCAAACTGAACTATCGCAAGCTGGATGAGAACAACGGATATGCCCCATATTTCCGCGAGGTATTACGCGATGAAGTGAAGACCACCCTGAAAGACCTGGAAAAACCAGACGGCAGCAAATATGATATCTACAAAGATGGATTGAAGATCTATACAACCATCAACCCCCGCATGCAGGAATATGCAGAAGAAGCGGTGGCATCGCACATGCCCACTCTGCAGAAAGCTTTGATGGCACAATCAAAATTAAAAAATGGTACGATCTGGAAAGATCACGAGAATGTACTCGAAGCTTCAATGAAAGCCAGCGACCGCTGGAAAAATCTTGCGGAAGATGGACTGACCGATAAAGAGATCAAAGCCACATTCAATAAAAAAACACCGATGAAAATTTTTGCCTGGAACAGCAACAGGCAAAGAGATACCATCATGACACCTTATGACTCTATCAGGTATCACCGCCAGATGCTTCAAACCGCATTCATGGTAATGGACCCGCAAACCGGAGAAGTAAGAGCATGGGTTGGCGGCATCGACTTCAAAACCTATAAACTCGATCACGCCAATATGCGTACCAAACGCCAGGTAGGTTCGACCATGAAGCCCCTGCTGTATACCCAGGCAATGGAGGAAAGAGGTTTTACGCCACAAACGGAAGTGATAGATCAGCAGCAGAACTTCGGCAACGGACAACTTGTACCCGCCACTACCAAAACATGCAGTGGAAGAACAATGACGATGGCTTCTGCGCTGGCCGGTTCACGCAACTGCGCTACCGCTTATATCATGAAGCAGGTAGGACCAAAAGAATTCACAGACTTCCTTGCGCGGCTCAATATTCCTACCAAAATAGAAGCTTTTCCGTCAATCGCTCTTGGCGCCTGCGATCTTTCCCTGTTTGAAATGATGTGGGGTTACAGCGTTTTCGGAGGAAGAGGGTTTACCACCAAACCCTATTTCATCAGCCGCATCGAAGACAGAAATGGAAACGTGATCAAACGGTTTGACTACAGCGTAAACAGGAAAGAAGCCGTGAGTGAAGCTACGGCATATAATATGGCGAGAATGATGCAGGGAACCGTTGACTTTGGCACTGCTGCCGGATTACGCTCCCGCCTCGGCGCTGTAGAGATGTCTGGCAAAACCGGAACCACCAATGACAATGCTGACGGATGGTTCATGGGCTACACCCCACAATTACTCGGTGGTGTCTGGATCGGTTGCGACGACCGCTTCATCCGTATCGAAAATAACCTCGGATATGGCGGACGTGCGGCAATGCCGATCTGGGAAAAATTCTTCCAGAAAGTTTATGCAGATAAAACACTGGGAATAGATCGTGACGCACGCTTCGTGCAGCCCGCAGACGCCCATATTTACACCAACAGCGCAGACGGAGAATTCCAGGCCGAAACAGTTGAACCAGGCGCAGAAGGTGTTGACCAGGGAGTTGGCGCTGAAAATGACTATATAAACCAGCCGTATATCGGACCTGAATCAAAACCTGTGGTAGATGAAGACAAACCCGTTAAAAAAGATTCGGCCAATAAACAGGATAAAAAACAGGCAGGTAATACAAAACCAATTGGCTCAGCGGACGAGGAACCAAAGAAGAAAAAAGGATTTCTGAACAGGTTGTTTGGTAAGAAGGATAAAGAAAAAAAGAATAATTAATGCGAATGTTACGCGTGGAGTTTGCCGACTATAACGAATGCCGCGATATTTACGATGCCTCCCTTACAGGGAGGCATTGTTGTTTCAATCACGCAGCAGGCTGGCATATGATGATTATTCTAATCGGCCTTCCCGATCCGGTGTGATCGATGTCACTTCACCCCGGAAGAATGATGTCACTTCACCTCGGAAGAATATCGCAATCGGTAAACAATGTTCCAA
>JBEVKW010000414.1:0-11286 GCA_040509495.1 Chitinophagaceae bacterium
CATCGGCCATCAGCCATCGTCCATCCCCAAACTATAAATCCCTTCCTGCTCTAACCTCGCTTTTTGCCCGTATATTCGCCTGCTTAAAACCAACGCGATAAATGTATCCAAACCTGTACTTTGCTTTCAGAGATCTTTTCGGTGTAGAATGGAGTTTTCTCCGGTTTGTCAATTCATTTGGTTTTTTTGTTGCGATTGCCTTTGTGCTGGCGGCGATCACGTTAACGGCTGAATTAAAGCGTAAAAGTCGTGAAGAGTTGATGTTTCCGACCGACATGCAGGTAATGGTCGGTCAACCTGCCACAACGGTCGAACTGATCCTGAACTTTCTTCTTGGGTTTCTTCTCGGATATAAGATCCTCGCATTGTTTATTATGGATGATTCTGCCACGGAAGATCCGCAGCAGTTCATTTTCTCCGGTATAGGTAGCTGGCCTGCGGGTATCGTGCTCGGATTAGTGTTCGCCGGCATGAAATGGTATGAGAAGAACAAGCAGAAACTTCCCAAGCCTGAAAAGCGTACCATTCGTATCTGGCCGCAGGACAGGGTAGGAGAGATCACTATTCTGGCACTGGTATTTGGCCTGTTTGGAGCGAAGTTGTTCGATATATTTGAAAACTGGGATGACTTTCTGAAACATCCTTCTTCCTATATTTTTTCTCCCGCAGGTTTAACATTTTATGGTGGCCTGATCTGCGCTGCGATCGCGATCTGGGTTTATGCGAAAAAGCACAATATAGGGTTCTGGCACCTGAATGATGCTGCGGCTCCTGCCCTTATGCTGGCTTATGGCGTGGGAAGAATGGGATGCCAGGTAGCAGGCGATGGCGATTGGGGAATTGAAAACCTTAATCCTAAGCCATTTAGCTGGCTTCCGGACTGGGCCTGGGCGTATACTTACCCTAATAACGTAAATGAAGCGGGCAAACCGATAGCCGGCTGCATCGGAAAATATTGCAACGAACTCCCTGTTCCTGTTTATCCGACGCCACTATATGAAATAGTGATGGCGTTACTTCTTTTTGTGCTGCTTTGGTCGGTCCGCAAAAAACTGAAAATACCGGGCACTCTTTTTGCTCTGTATCTGATGGTGAACGGAATTGAGCGCTTCCTGATCGAGAAGATACGGGTGAACACACACCTGAACCTTTTCGGATTCAGGCCAACGCAGGCAGAAGTGATTTCGACGCTTCTTTTCCTGGCAGGTCTGATCATATGGATCGTATTGAAAAGAAGAGCCAGAATGGAGAAATCCACATCCTGATTGGCTTCATGGCTGATTTGGGATTTTGTTGGGAATGCCTCGAAACTCGCCACCAGTAACGATTTCAGCATTGCTTCGGCGGAATATAATTACTTACCGTCAATTTTGATAGAATAATTATCAACATTGACTATGAGATTCCGGGAATGCAATGTATTTTTGCAGACGGTTCGGGACGGTTTTATTTCACTACACTTTGCATATCCTGCAAACAAAGACTGTCTATTATTGTTTTTATTTAAACAGACAGATTCATTATGAGGCAACTCAAAATTGCTACCCAGATTACCAACAGGGATTCTCAGGCGGTTGAGAAGTACCTTCAGGAGATCTCGAAAATTTCGATGATCACTCCGGAAGAGGAAACCACGCTGGCCCAACGTATCAAGATGGGAGATCAGAAAGCACTTGACAAACTTGTGCAGGCTAACCTCCGTTTCGTGGTATCCGTTGCAAAGCAATATCAACACCAGGGGCTTTCTTTGAGTGATTTGATCAACGAGGGCAACCTCGGCCTTATTAAAGCGGCACAACGCTTTGATGAAACCAAAGGTTTCAAATTTATCTCCTACGCGGTTTGGTGGATCCGCCAGTCCATCCTTCAGGCGTTGGCAGAGCAGGGCAGATTAGTCCGCCTGCCTCAAAACAAAATTGGCACCTATAACAAAGCCAACAAAGCTTACATGGCTTTCGAGCAGGAGCACGAAAGAGAACCATCTACAGAAGAGCTGGCCGAGTTACTGGAAATGAGTGAAACAGAGATCAACAACATTTTCCAAAGCAACACCCGTCACACCTCCCTCGATGCACCTGTGCACGAAGCAGAAGATGTGGCTATGGGCGACCTGCTGGAAGGTGGTGATGACACTGATGACGACGTGATGAAAGATTCTTTGAGAAACGAGATCCGTCGCGTACTCAAATCCCTTAGCCCTAGAGAAGCAGAAATCGTAAATGCTTATTTCGGTCTTGATGGTGAACAAGGTGTTACCATCGAACAGATCGGGCAGAAATACGATCTTACCAAAGAACGTATCCGCCAGATCAAGGAAAGAGCGATCAAGCGTTTGCAGAAAGCACGCTACAGCAGCGCGCTGAAAGCTTACCTGGGTTAAGAAAACTCAGTCCACTAACCAAGAGAAAGATCAATTCCCCGCCATCGCCTCGGCAACGGCGGTATAAAAATACACCTTCGCAAAGCGAAGAAAACCCAGAAGGGTTATTAAAGAACAGCTCCGGTCATCTGATGGCAGGAGCTGTTTTCGTTAGATGGCAAGGTTTAAAGTTTAATAGTTTAATAGTCAGGGGGCATTCCGGATCATGTTGAAAAGTTGAGGGATGGTCTACAAAATGGCTTGGGTTGAAATGTTCGGGATGAGCATCGCTGGCATAAACTTCTGGCGGCCCTTCCACCGTAGCGAAGCGGAGGAGGGAACCTGGGCCAGTCGCTCAAAAGATTTATCGTCCTCAGCGTGTCAGCTTGTCACCATTTTTCACTGCCTAAAATCCCGTCAAACTTTGGACGGCCAAAGGACGACCAAGAGACGGACTAACGACGACCAACAAGCATTTCAAAAACACTTGGAATTTGACCCTGAATGATTATCATTGGGCAACACATCAACTAGCTTCGCGTGCCAGAATGTCGTATCTAAAGAGCATATATCGCTTCAAGGCGTGCTCACGTTTTTTGTGCCCGATCAGACAGCTATCGCTTAAAAACCTGTAAGTGGACAAGTGATAAAACCCGTTTGCAGAATACCGGCAAGCCTGATTACATCAGGCGAGGGACCGGAGCAAAAGCAAAAACTTTAAACTTTTAAACTTCTCACCCTATCGCCCTTTCCAAACCCTCCGAAATTTATACAACTGTTTAACTCACTTTTTGCTAAGTGTTGATTCCTAATACTCTCTAATGCCGCTCATCCAAAAAAAAAGCGTTTTCATCTCTTTCGGTAGTGATTTGTATTCCTCTTTCCCCGTACATTTGCATGCCGATCCTCCATTGACTCCCATTTATTAAAAAACTGTCTGCCGAAGTTTTAGAACAGGCCGGACCGTTTTACGAACTGCCCGTTTTACTAACGGAATGTTTGCCTGATCAAGCTATCTGAGCTTTAGCAAAGATGGCCCTTCAGCCGAAGCTTTATCGCGGGCTGAATAAAATCGTGTATAACAATTATATATATCTATCGATCAATTATGAGAAAGACGCGATCTTATATCTTCTATCGTATGCTGATCCCTGCGATGCTGGTATCCTCTGTGTCATCGGCACAAACTTCCGGTGCTGACAGCCTTTTACAGGATGCCAGCCTGCCGAATGTTATCCAGTATGCATTAAAGAGACAACCCGTGATACAACAGTCGCTCCTGGATGAAGAGATCACCAGGCTGCAGATAAAATCGCGACTGGCCGATTGGTACCCGCAGGTCAATTTCAACTATTTGCTGCAACACAACTTTGAAGTGCAGACGAATATCATCGGCGGTAACCCGGTAAAACTTGGTGTAGACAATACCTCTGCCTTTCAGTTCGGCGCCACACAAACTATCTTTAACCGTGATGTATTGCTCGCACTCCGCTCCCGGAATGATGTGCAGTTGCAGACACGGCAACAGACCACCAGCAACAAGATCGATCTTGTTGTGAATGTCAGCAAGTCATTCTACGCGGTACTTGCTACGCAACAGCAGATCAGGGTTGTACAGGAAACCATCACACGGCTGGAAAGAAGCCTGAAAGATTCCCGCGCAGCTTATGATGCCGGTGTGGCGGATAAAACAGATTACAAAAGAGCAACCATCGCATTGAATAATGCGCTTGCTACCAAAAAAGCTACGGAGGAAAACCTGAAAGCTAATATCGAAATGCTGAAAGCGTCGATGAACTATCCCGCAACAGGGCAGCTCAATATTGCTTATGACAGTGCCGCTTTGGAAAACGCGATCCCGCAGGATACCCTCGCTATGCTGGATCTGACCGGCAGGATCGAATATCAGCAATTGCAAACAGCAAAACGCCTGCAGGAAGCAAACCTGAAATATAATAAATGGAGCTTTATTCCAACACTGTCTGCAAACGGCGCCTATAATTTCAACTACCTTAATGATCAGTTCTCTAAACTGTACAGCACTTCTTACCCTGCTTCCTGGGTGGGCATTACTTTAGGCTTACCGATCTTCCAGGGTGGAAAAAGGAAATACAACATTAAGGTTGCCGAGTTCCAGCTGAAACGTGTTGACCTTGATATTGTGAACCTGCAGAACAATGTGAATGCTGAGTATACGTCTGCAATGGCTGCCTACAAAAGCAATCTTGCAAACTATCTGGCAGTGAAGGAGAATGTGCAGCTTGCACAGGAAGTATATGATGTGATCAACCTGCAATATCGCAATGGCATCAAAGCTTACCTGGAAGTGATCACAGCAGAAACAGATCTGCGTACCGCACAGATCAATTACTTTAATGCTTTGTATACTGTTCTGAGCAGCAAGATCGACGTGCAACGCGCGCTCGGCACCATACAATACTAGGTAAGAAAAGAATCTGTCCTGACTCGCTGAATTGTCAAATGTCAAGGCACTTTAACTTTTTACTTTTGAATTTTGACTTAACAACAACAATCCTTAGTACGAATATTTAATATAGAAGTATGTTTTTAACATCAATCAAAAACTGGTCTGTAATTAGCTGCGCAGTAATACTGGCAGCCTGTGGCGGAAAACAAACTGCACAGCAGGCCGGCCCACCTCCTGCAACTCCAGTTACTGTAGACGAAGTTCGATCTACTGACGCTGTTTATTACGATGAATACCCCGGAACAGTTGTGGCGCTGAATCAAACCGAGATCCGCGCACAGGTTACGGGATATGTTACCGCCATCTACTTTAAAGATGGAGAAAAAGTAAGCAAAGGTCAACGCCTTTATTCGATCGATCAGCAGCTTTACAGCGCCAACCTGGATCAGGCAGTCGCCAACCAGCAGGTACAAGAGACCAACCTGCTGAAAGCACAGAAAGATGCGGATCGCTATCATGCACTTGATAAACAGGATGCGATCGCCAAACAGCAGGTTGACTATGCGGATGCTGCGCTCGAGGCGGCAAAGAAACAAGTGGCTGCTGCCAAAGCAAATGTAAATGCTGTAAAAGCAAACGTTGGTTTCGCAACGATCGTTGCGCCCTTCACCGGCACAATTGGCATTTCTCAAGTGAGAAGCGGAACATCCGTGATCGCTGGTCAGACCATCCTCAACACGATCTCTACTGATGATCCGATGGCTGTTGATTTTCCTGTTGATCAGAAATCTTTCTACCAGTTTGCAAAAAGGGAAACCAGTAAGAAAGCCAATGATTCCACATTCTCTATCGCGTTCGGAAAAGAGATCTACCCTTTCTATGGTTCTGTGAATACGATCGACCGTGCAGTGGATCCACAGACAGGTACCATCAAGATCCGGTTGTCTTTTCCTAACAAAGAAAAAATGCTGAAAGCCGGGATGAACACTACCGTACGCGTATTGAATGCCGATGGAGGTAAATCTCTTGTCATTCCTTACAAAGCTGTAACGGAGCAACTGGGAGAATTCTTTGTGTATGTAGTTGGAGATAGCAGCAAAGTGTCACAACGGAAGCTTGTATTAGGAAATGCTATCGGTGCAAATATCCTGGTGAAGGATGGTTTGAAAGAAGGAGAGAAGATCGTAACGGAAGGCATGCAGAATTTACGGCAGGGAGCTGTGGTTACTACCGCCCAACCTGCACCGCAGGGGCAGGCTGGTACTGCTGCACCTAAAAAATAATAATGATGATCTATCGGAAAAACTAATTCCGGTATCGATATCATTAAATGAAAAGTAGAACATATTTAATGACAGTTGCAGGCAAAAGAAATCCTGAGCCTGCAAGTATCTTTCATAAAACATGATAGCAGATACTTTTATAAAAAGACCCGTCACAGCCATTGTAGTATCAATCGTGCTGGTCCTGGTGGGTATCATTTCGCTGATCAATTTGCCTGTGGCACAGTACCCGGAGATCTCTCCGCCCACTGTATCTATTTCGGGTAACTTTACCGGTGCAGATGCGCAGACAGTAGAACAAACGACCACTACGGCCATTGAAACGCAGGTGAACGGTACACCAGGCATGACCTACATGAGCAGTAACAGTACCAGTAGCGGTCAGAGCAGCATTACCGTGAACTTTGAAGTAGGTACCAATATCGATATCGCTACACTTGATGTTCAGAACCGTGTAAGTGTTGCGGAACCGACTTTACCGGATGCGGTAAAAAGACTGGGGCTCACCGTACGGAAACGTAACCCTAGTATCATGATGGCGCTTGCGTTCTATTCTCCGAATGGTACGCATGATGCAACATTTATCGGTAACTACGTAAACCTCTACGTTAAGGATGCCCTTTTACGGGTGAAAGGTGTGGGCGATATCTTCTCCCGTGCGGATGACTTCAGTATGAGGATCTGGCTGAACCCGGAGAAAATGGCTGCACTGGGTATTACTCCACAGGAAGTAAATGCTGCATTACAGGAGCAAAACCTCCAGGTGGCCGCCGGTACAGTTGGGGGTAATCCGCAACCAGGTGTGCAGACTTTCGAATACAGTGTACTGACCAATAGCCGGATCAACTCCAAAGATCAGTTTGAGAATATCGTTGTAAGAACCAGACCTGCTGACGGAAGCATTGTTCGTTTGAGCGATGTGGCCCGCGTTGAGTTAGGAAAGTTCGATTATACAGCAAATGCTTTTGTAAACGGTAAACCGGCTGCATTCGTACTGGTTTACCAGGCTCCTGGTGCAAACGCATTGGATACCTATAAAGGGATCAACAATGCGCTGGAGCAGATGAGAAAGACATTCCCGAATGATGTGGACTTCCTCGTACCGCTTGAAACAGCTACTGTAGTAGAAGTTTCCATCAATGAGGTGATGCACACGCTCGTGGAAGCGCTCATACTCGTGGTACTGGTGGTATTCCTCTTCCTGCAGAACTGGAGAGCAACATTGATCCCTGTACTGGCGATCCCTGTATCACTGATCGGTACATTCATCTTCTTTGGTCCGCTCGGCTTTACCATCAATACGCTTACGCTGTTTGCATTCGTACTCGCGATCGGTATCGTGGTGGATGATGCGATCGTTGTGGTGGAAGCCGTACAGCATAATATCGACCACGAGAAGATGTCGCCAAAAGAAGCAACGCGAAAAGCGATGAAAGAGATCTCCGGACCAGTAATTGCGATCGCATTGATCCTTGCGGCGGTATTCGTTCCGGTAGGTTTTATTCCCGGTATCGTGGGGCGGCTTTATCAGCAGTTCGCGATCACCATTGCCGTATCCGTTTTGATCTCTGCATTCGTGGCGCTTTCACTGACGCCGGCATTGTGTACGATCATGCTGAAGCCATCGAAAGGTGAGAATGACAAAAAAAACCTGCTTGATAAATTCTTTGCCTGGTTCAATAAACACTTCAATCGTTTGACGAATAGTTATACACGCGGTGTAGGCGGATGGATCCGTCGCACACCGTATGTACTCGTGATGATGGTGGCATTGTTTGTTGGCCTTGTATTCCTGTTCAAGAACAAACCAACAGGCTTCATCCCAACGGAGGATGAAGGCCGCCTGTTTGTAACCTACGAGATGCCGGAAGCAACCTCAACCACCCGAAGCATTGCCATGCTGAAAGAGATCATGAGTCGTGTGCAGAAGCTTGAAGAGATCAATGTAGTGGGTGGTCTTGCGGGATTGAATATCGTGAGCTTCTCCAACAAATCGAACGTGGGTACCATGTTCGTGAACCTGAAGCCTTGGGACAAGCGTAAAGGACAGGATCATCACGTACAAAGTGTGATAGCGAAGATCAGTGCAGCAGTAAAAGACATCAAAGAGGCGCGGGTTATCCCGATCGCGCCGCCTGCCATCCCCGGTTTGGGTGCAACATCGGGTTTCACTTTCGAGTTGCAGCAAACAGGAAGTACGGATGATGCAAAAGGATTTGAGCGCGTGGCCATGGAATTCCTCGGAAGAGTGAACCAACGCCCGGAGATCGCGATGGCTTATACGTTCTTTAACGCACGAACTCCAAGCTATCAGATCGATGTAGATAAAGACCAGGCGAAAAAACAGGGCGTGCTGGTTTCCGATGTATATGCTACGTTGTCCAACTACCTTGGTAGTAGCTATGTGAATGACTTCAACCTGTACGGACGTAACTTCCGGGTAATGTCGCAGGCAGACAGCTCCTTCCGTGGCAACCTGGATAATGTAGGGCGTTATTATGTTCGCAACAGCCAGGGTAATATGGTGCCATTGGGTTCATTGATCACCAGCAAGGTGATTGAAGCGCCATCTGTATTATCGCACTATAATATCTATCGTTCGATCGAGATCAACGGTTCTCCAAAACCTGGTTTCAGTAGCGGTCAGGCAATTGAAGCATTGAAAGAAGAAGCGGCAAAACTGCCTGCTGGTTATGGTTACGAGTTCTCTGGTATGAGCCGTGAGGAGATCGCTGCCGGTGGACAACAAGCGGTCATCTTCGCCATCTCGCTTGTGTTCGTATTCCTGTTCCTGGCTGCCTTATATGAGAGCTGGTCCGTTCCGTTCTCGGTACTCTTTGCCGTACCGATCGGTGCATTGGGTTCGATCATTACGCTCACGCTGTTACCGAATCTCAGCAACAATATCTATGCGCAGATCGGTCTGATCACCCTGATCGGTCTCGCCGCCAAGAACGCGATCCTGATCGTAGAGTTTGCGAAAGAAAGGGTAGACCGTGGTATTGATATCGTTCACGCCACCCTGTCTGCCGTCAGACTTCGTCTTCGCCCGATCGTGATGACGTCACTCGCCTTTATCCTTGGCGTACTTCCCCTGGCATTTGCCAGCGGTGCGGCAGCTGAAAGCCGTAAAACCATCGGATGGACCGTATTCGGCGGTATGATCGCGGCAACCACACTCGCTATCTTTGTCGTTCCCGTTCTTTTTGCCCTGATCACTAAACTGGCCTATGGCAAAAAGCTCAAACGCCTCCAGGAAGAAAACCGCACACAGGCGGAAGTAGATAAGAAGATTATTGATGAGGGGTTGGGATAGGAGAGAGGTTTGGAATATTTCATCGGTTCCATAAATTTTAGTTTTTTATAAGTGAAAGAGGTTTAACGAGTTAGGAGGTATTCTTCCTGCTTGTTAAACCTCTTTTTATGCGGTACACTTTGTAAACAACGCGGCGGCGATACGCAACGGTTGCGGCGGAAACAGCCGTGGACAAGTATTGTATTTCGCCGCGCTCGCTGCGTGTCGCCGCGTACGCTGCGTTACTCTCGACAGTGCGCAGGAAACCTTCCACCTCCGAAACCTTACCAACTTTTAAACTCTTCCCTACTTCCGCTGTTATCTCTACAGTTTTACACATGCTATTCAGATAAGCTGACGATGCGTTTTTTAAAACGCAATAAGGCTTATTTTTGACGATTAAATTCCTCTGTAAGAATGGAAAAGACGACCGAACAAGAAAAAGTTTCCCTGCTGATCATCGGCAGCGGACCCGCTGGATATACCGCTGCCATCTATGCTTCCCGCGCAAACCTGAAACCTGTTTTATACCAGGGAATTCAGCCGGGTGGCCAGCTCACCATTACCACTGAAGTAGAAAACTATCCAGGTTACGCGGAAGGCGTCCAGGGCCCGGAAATGATGGTTGATTTTGAAAAACAGGCGAAGAGAATGGGTGCCGATATCCGTTTCGGCCTCGCCACTAAAGTTGATCTGTCAGTCCGCCCTTATAAAGTAGAGATAGACGAAGAAAAATGGATCGAAGCTGATTCGATCATCATCGCAACAGGCGCCTCCGCAAAATGGCTCGGATTGCCAAGCGAAGAACGCTTGAACGGCTTTGGTGTTAGCGCCTGTGCTGTCTGCGACGGATTTTTCTTCCGTAATAAAGAAGTGGCCATCGTTGGCGCCGGTGATACAGCTGCCGAAGAAGCGCTGTACCTTTCGAAACTTTGCACCAATGTGCACATGTTCGTCCGGAAAGACCAGATGAAAGCCAGCAAAGTAATGCAGGATCGTGTACTCGCTACTCCAAATATCAAAGTATACTGGAATACAGAAACCGATGAGATCCTCGGCGAAAAAACCGTGAATGGTGTTCGGATCAAGAACAACCAGACCGGCGAAACACAGGAGATCGCGATCAACGGCTTCTTTGTAGCAATTGGTCACCAGCCAAACTCTGATATCTTCAAAGGCCTCCTCGATATGGATGAAGCAGGTTATATCCAAACCACTCCAGGCACTTCCAAAACAAATGTGGAAGGCGTATTCGCTGCCGGTGATGTGCAGGATAAGATCTACCGCCAGGCCGTGACCGCTGCCGGCAGCGGTTGTATGGCAGCACTGGATGCAGAACGGTACCTGAGTGCAAAAGGATTACACTAAGAAGTTTAAAAGTTTAATAGTTTAAAAGTTTCCGAGGTTTCTTAAGTTTACAGTTAATCAATAACGTTAAGCTTAAGAAACCTTTTTTTATAAACTTTACTTCCGCATTCAAACCATTAAACTTTCAAACATTTAAACTATTAAACTTTCTGTCTATGCCCGGTTTAATGCACATCTCTCTCAACAATGTCCGCTTTCGTGCCTATCACGGTCTTTATCCGGAAGAACGTCAGAAGGGAAATGATTTTGTAGTGAATATGGAAGTGGCTTATGAACCGGGGGAGGGGATCATTGTTGATCTGGATAAGACGATTGATTATGCAGCGCTGTTCAGTATTATCAATGAAACGATGCAGCAGCCGGTGGATCTGCTGGAAACGCTAACGCAAACTATTGCTTATGCTGCGCATCAGAAATTTCCTTCTATAAAAACGGCAATGGTTTCTGTGGAGAAATTAAACCCGCCGATTGATAACTTTAGCGGTAGCTCAGCAGTGAAATTCAGCTGTAATTTCTGAGACCTGGACATTGAACTGGCGTAAGGAGTAACGCA
>JBEVKW010000415.1:0-3946 GCA_040509495.1 Chitinophagaceae bacterium
TGAGGTTTTGGTCCGAAGATGGTACCACCACCTTTATACAGCGGGTTACGGATGTTACCTTTACGGCTACCACCAGTACCTTTCTGACGGTGCAGCTTACGGCTCGCACCTTTTACTTCAGCACGGGTCTTCACTTTGTGTGTACCCTGACGCTGAGCAGCCAGGAATTGTTTAACGGCCAGGTAGATAACGTGGTCGTTTGGCTCGATCCCGAAGATATCCTCGGGCAGTTCCACTGTTCTGCCTGTGTTTTGTCCTTGTGTATTTAAAACTTGAACTTGCATTTTCTAATTTTTTTATTGTTATACGTAGTCTCCGGACTACGTATAGCTTATTTCTGGATCAGTACGATAGAACCGATATGACCTGGTACTGAACCGCTAACCAGGATATAGTTTTTCTCAGCGAAAACCTTAACGATCTTCAGGCCTTTCATTTTCACACGATCAGTACCCATACGGCCCGCCATGCGAACACCCTTCATAACGCGGCTGGCGTCAGAAGAGTTACCCAATGAACCTGGGGCACGCTGACGGTCATGCTGGCCGTGAGACTGTTGACCCACACCGGCAAAACCATGGCGTTTAACTACACCCTGGAAACCCTTACCCTTAGTAGTACCTACTACTTCAACTTTTTCGCCTTCAGCGAAAATGTCTGTGGTAATTGTTTCACCAATATTTTTTTCGATAGAAAAGTTGCGGAATTCTTTAGAGAATCTTTTAGGAGCTGTCTGAGCTTTTGCGAAGTGATTTACTTCAGACTTAGTGGAGTGCTTTTCTTTTTTGTCGCCAAAAGAAAGCTGGAGAGCATCATACCCGTCGTTAGCGGTTGTTTTAACCTGGGTAACTACACAGGGACCTGCTTCAATGATCGTACAGGCGATCTGCTTGCCCGTGGGATCGAAGATGCTGGTCATCCCAATCTTTTTACCAATAATTCCTTTCATTGTTTGTTGTTTGTGCCAACATCAGGATTATTGGGACAGTGTTATTAGTTGTTTCAAGAGTTGTCAGTAGTCTCTGACTACTGACGTCGATAGTCAAAGACTAACGACAACCCACAATTGAAAGTTAATAACTCTTCAATCCCCGTTCGCCAACGACCTTTTCCTTTCTGGGGAAGTACCGTTGGTAAACAAACCCTGAATGGCTTGTTTTATGTAATGTGCCAGAGCTCTTTTCGGGACGCTAATTCTAAAACGCGAATTGCGCGAATTAACTGCCTTTGAGAGGTTAGCAAAAATTTAATTCAATTTATAAGAACTGGCGGAAGCAACTTATTGCCTCCCGCTATTTACGCCCAATTAGCGAAATTAGCGTATCAACATTAGCGTACTACGCTTTGATCTCAACCTCAACACCACTTGGCAGATCCAGTTTGCTCAACGCATCTACTGTACTGCTCGAAGAAGTGTAAATATCCAACAAACGCTTGTGCGTAGACAGTTGGAATTGCTCACGACTCTTTTTATTCACGTGCGGAGAACGCAGAACGGTAAAGATCTTGGTACGCGTAGGCAGAGGAATAGGACCTGTTACTACAGCACCTGTGCTGCGAACTGTTTTAACGATCTTTTCAGCTGATTTATCTACCAGGTTGTGATCGTAAGACTGTAATTTGATTCTGATTCGCTGAGACATTTTGTAAATCCCAATTTTTCTTTTGGGAGTGCAAAGGTATGTTTACCGGTTATACCGTCCAAATAGTTGGGCAACAATTTTGAACGATTGTGGCCAATATTTGTCATTTTTTTCCACCAACCTCCCCCGGATGAAGCTTTACTGACAAGGCTGAAAACGTTGCAAACCCTAAATGTTCCACGCTAAGGCTTTGACCTTCACTTATCTGCAATGGAATCCGGCGATGATCCGCCTCGTCTGCGACCTTTTTCTCCAACTTCCAGCCATCCAGCACAATTTTGTCATCAAGGTATATTCTTACCGCCCCCTGCCAGGTAACGGACAGTTCAAAACTGCCGGATTTATCTGCTCGCGCATGAGCAATGGTCATGAACTGATCCAGGGTCCTGTCTGCCAGTTTCAGCCCACCCCACCAGGCGTAATTAAGCTCCTGTACAGTATCCCTTTTTACCGGCGCCATCCTGACGGTCGGCGCAAAAAGGCCCTGCTCTTTCAACGGATTGTAAAACGCCGTATCAAGACTGTACCAAAACACCTTCCATTCCAGCGGCTGGAAGTATTTGCGGAACTGAAAGGGGTAGGCCGGCCTTGCAGCCACATTTTTGCCAAACGGATCTGTGAATGCCTTACCCGCGTAATCCATCTTCAGCAGGATGTCGGAAGCAGGGCCGCTTTCCTGCCGTTTAGCCCGGATCGTCGCCGGAAGGCTTCCTCTCCTTATCGAAAGACTGTCCAACCCCCTCACCTCTTTAACAGACCAGTTTCCTTCGGGCCCGAGTAACTCAAATTCCATCCAGCCGCTTTTATCTACCGGGTTGGTATTCCAGATGATCGGATAGCTGAAATTGTAAGGCCCCCATTCTGTCATGCGGATATTCTTTCTGCCCGCCCATTTACTGCTTCCCTTGAATGGATCAGCCGCCGGCAGATCAGGGATCGGCGGTAATGAGTCTTTTTCTTCTTCCTCGATGATCTCATAATATAATGCAGTATCCAGCCCCGTAACGGTATCGTCGATCCGGTAAACGGTTTCGCTGCCGGAGAACGTGTTGCTGAAGATGTTCAGCTCCTGCGTTTTAGTGATATTGAACACCACCGGATTACGGTTAAAACTATTGGAAACCATTGTATAGTTCCGGCTACGGGTATCACGCTTTTCTGCATATCCCCACCCTGCGGGCTGGGAACTGTTCGCCCAAAGTCTGATTGCCTGGCGATCCTGGTCAAACAGGTTGTAGGAAATACTATTATCCTGTCCATGTTCGATGGCAATGCCCACTTTATTATTCCGGAAGCGGTTATGCCGGATCCTGGTATTATAGCTATAACCACCCCAGATCCCGTTCTCACATTCATATATACGGTTTCCATTAATTGTATTCGTACTGAAGGTCACTTCAATGCCATTTGTGGCCGCGTAAGAAAAGTCATTTGATAACAAGACATTCCCGTTGCAACCTCCTTCACCCGTGTCCATCGTTGTTTGCCCGGCCCACAGAAAAAAGCCATCTCCGCCATGGGTGACATTATTCTTATAGACCAGGTTATTATTACATTGTTCGAATGCGAGAATGCCGGCACTGTCCTGCCCCCGCTGATAAACGCCATGACTATAGCCGCGGATATTATAGATAAGGCGGTTATAGAGTAGCTGGTTATCAGAAGAGCGGTAAAGGCCGATCCCCAGGCCGGAGTTGAAGGAGAAATCGTTATTGACGACCTGCGTCTTCGCGCATCGCGTCATCAGCAAACCGTTCTGATTACCGGTGGCTTTACAGTTCCTGATGATGGCATTACGGCAATCAACCAGGTAAATGCCCGCTCCATAACGTTGCCATTCATCGCTTTCGTTACGATGATAACTGAGCCAGTCAGACATATCCTCCCGCTCCTGCGTACTTTCCAAACGTGGCCGGTAGTTATAGCTGAGATCACTGTTCTCGATCACCAGGCTCTCGACATTACGGGCCAGCAGCGCGATCTTATACCCCTTGATGCTTAAATTCCTGATGGTGACCCTCTTGCTGTTACGCACTTCGATAGCGATACCAGTAAATTGATCCGGGTTTGTGATCGCCTGGTTTCCCTGCAGGATCGATTTATTAAAATCCACAGTAATATTATCGCCCTCGATAATAATGGCAGGTGTGGTTCCGGCAATCGTTAGTGGATAAGTCTTTTGTCTGACCTTAACACTTTTATTAATATATAAGCCAGCTTTCAGGTTTAGTTGCTGCGCTAACAGATAGTTGGGGAAAAAAAGTAACAGTACACTAACGGCTGTTAATCGGATCATTGGTTGG
>JBEVKW010000416.1:0-18511 GCA_040509495.1 Chitinophagaceae bacterium
CAAAGAGGAGTCACCGATCGCACTGATTAAAGTTGCGGTGGAAACAGATCACTGTCTTTTTATACAACGGTTCGATGATCCAACGCAAACAGAATGGAAGCTGAAAAAGGATATGTTGTTTGATATCATCGAATGCCTGAGTGATGAAGCCGTGAAAGCCTGGGAAGAACACTACAATGCGCAAGATGCGTACTACGAAGAAGAAGAAGATGATGAATGATGCTGACAGGACCATTCATGTATTTTATGTTAAACGGTAATTAGAAAAGACTATTTTTAGTCGAACTAATTACCGTTTTATGTTTAATGCACTCATGAGAAAAAAACTGCTCCCTTTCCTGGCAGTCTGCACTGCTGTGACTGCAGTCGCACAGGACGATCTTCCCCAGGATTATTTACCAAAAGAATTTCATGCCGGACGCCGTGCCGCACTCCGACAATTGATGCCGGCCAATTCGGTAGCCATCGTGTTTGCCTATCCAACGCGCAACTTCTCCAACGATGTAGACTATATGTATCACCAGAATCCGGATCTGTATTATTTCAGCGGATACAAAGAGCCGCAATCGATGATGCTTATCTTCAAGGATGAACAAATGGATTCCGCGGGTAAAAAATATGCCGAAGTACTTTTTGTACAGAAGAGAAATGCGCAGGCAGAACAATGGACTGGCCGCAGGCTCGGTACAGAAGGGGCACAAACAAGGCTGGGGATCCCGATGTCATTTAATGCAGAAGACTTTAAAAACTTCAACGTCGATTTTGCAAAATTTGAAAAGATCATTTTTGACCGCCTGCCGTCAGATGTGGCAGATAATCCGAGAGACCGGGCTGACCTGTATGATCTCATCAGCCAGTTTAAACAGAAGGCTGCCATGCCGGAAGATTATTCTAAGGATGCAAGATTTGATAACCGCGCATTCCGCCAGATGACAGGTGCGCTTCGGGAGATCAAAACTCCGGAAGAGCTCGCTCTTCTGCGCAAAGCCGTCGAGATCTCCTGTGAAGGTCAGAATGAAGTAATGAAAGCTGTCAGACCCGATATGAGTGAACTGGAGATCCAGGGTCTGCACGAATTCGTTCATAAAAAGTACGGCGCTGAAGGTGTTGGCTACGGCTCTATCGTTGGCGCAGGAGAGAATGGTTGCGTACTGCATTACATGGAGAACACAAAAACGAAAGTAGGTACTTCCCTCCTTCTCATGGATGTTGGGGCAGAATATCATGGTTACACCGCAGACGTAACAAGGACCATCCCGGCAGGTGGTAAGTTCTCGGCACAGGAAAAGATCATTTACCAGATCGTTTACGATGCACAGGAAGCTGCTTTCAAGCTGTTGAAAGACGGCGCAAAATGGTCTGACGCCAGTACTGCAGCAAGAGACGTGATCGCTGACGGTTTGCTAAAGAACGGGATCATTAAAAACAAGAATGAAGTGGGACGTTATTACCCGCATGGCCTCTCCCATCATATCGGCCTTGATGTACACGACCGCGGTAATTCTTCGGTACTGAAGAAAGATATGGTGATCACTATTGAGCCAGGCATATATATTCCGGAAGGAAGCGATTGCGATAAGAAATGGTGGAGCATCGCGGTGCGAATCGAAGATGATGCACTGATCACTCAGACCGGATATGAATTGCTTTCTTCCAATGCGCCACGTTCTGTTGAAGCGATCGAAAAAATGATCGCTCAGAAAAGTGCACTGGATGATTTCAAATTAACTCCACTAAAATCAGCAGAGAAGAAAAAAGGCTTTTAACATTTGAAAGATAGAAACGATAAAGCCGGAAGGATCCTATATTGAAGGATCGTCTTCCGGCTTTATCTTTTAGACAGTAAAGTGTTTATGGTGCGATCTGAAAACGCCTAAGCTCTTCTTTATAACCTGCAGTTGCCGGTGAAGAAACTGCGTATATTTCTTCCAATACAAGCCCGATCCCTTCCGCATAGTGGTGCTTGTAGAAATAATCGTCTTCGACCCAAACGCCGCCCGTTTCGATTTCGTAGTGTTCCTCCACAATTATAACGTTCTGATGAGTGAAATTATTCAGCGAAGTCTGAACGCTTACAGGAACGTCTTTTTGCGCGATAACGAATTTCATCCGGACTTTGACTGGTGTACCACCCTTCGTACCTGAATATTCTGCCGAATACCACGTATTTCCTGCCGCTGCATCATCTTTCAGGAAAAGAAACTCAACTTCCTGCGATGCGTCAAAGCTGAGCCAGTACTGCAGGTTGGTGTATATATAATAATTACTGCCGGCTTTTCTATATCCTGATATCGGAACAAAAGCAGGCAAAAGCGTGTTCTTTACCTCAAAAATATTGAATTGATTGCCCAGGAATGTTTCAGTACCGGGTCTTGCCCTGTAAATGACAGTATCCATTGCATCATCGTCGATCTCGTAGCTCCAGTTGCTGCCGGCAGTACGCGGGAAGTAGTCTTTTGCCGCCTCGTTGAGAACATCGATCGTGAAACCACAGTTGGTAACACCATCATAATCCACAGGAATGGTTGTGTTGCCCGCTGCAGATGGAGTTCCATTCCCTCTGAGCGTTATTGTTTGTTCCCCTGCCAATACAGTTCCCGACCCCGTAAAAGTCATGCCATTGCTTGCCTGTGAAGTAATCGAATATGTACCGGGGCTCGTAACATTAACTTTAATAGTTACAGTATTACTAGCCGGAACAAGAGGTTCATTTATAACATAGCTACCGGCAAGAACAAAATCCATGCAGGAACCCGGAGCACCATTGAAGGTCATTACAGCCGGGCCGCTACCTCCGAGCGGCAAAACACTAACAGGAACAATGCATTCCGTGGAGTCAAATATCACGCGAAAATTATCGATTCCATCTTCCAAAGGCGTTCCTTTTCCCTGAAGCGTAACGGTGGTGAGTCCGGTTGCACTGAAGTTGCCACTCGCGCTGAATGAATATCCGTTTACCGTATCCGTTTTGATCAGATAAGGACCAGCTTTTTCTACATTTACCTGGATTTCAATGGTATTATCAGTAGCTACCAGTTCGGTGGTCGCCTCATACACTCCCTGTACGTCTTTCGGGAGACAGTCTCCGGTAACATCGGATTGCAGTGAACCTTCTGCTGAAAGACCTGCCCCGTTCTCAAAGCTCGTTTCTTTCTGACAGGAGTAAAGCAGAATAAGGGCGGTTAGAAATAACCCGCATAGTTTCTTCATAAAAGGTATAATTAGGATGCTTAAAAATAAGAGTTTTTTGTCGTGCCTGAGCCCTCATCTAATAAAATAACGACGTGGACGGTACGGGTGTTGCCTTCAACGTACTTTTGTGTAAAACAATCTTTGTCAATGCGACCCATAATCCTCTCCCTTTTACTGTTCAATTTTTATGCTGCATTTGCGCAATCACCCACTATTTTATCACCCGAAGCGTTTGAAAAAGCCATTTCCGGAGGTGATCAGCTTGTGCTTGATGTCCGGACAGACAAAGAATTCCGTCTCGGATACATCAAAAACGCAATGCAGGCTAACTGGAATGATACGGCGGAGTTCAGAAAGCGGGTCCAGTTCATTGACCCGCAGAAGCCGGTCTACATCTATTGCCTGGGCGGCGTGAGGAGCAGCGCGGCAGCGGAATGGATGAAAGCAAGGGGATTTACCAAGGTGATCGAACTGGAAGGTGGGATCAATGCCTGGAAAAAAGAGCACAGACCACTGGAAAATCCGGTCCGCGAAAAACAACTGACCCGGAAAGATCTTGAAGCAATGGTCAGCGGAAAGGCGTCGGTGATCGTCGATTTTGGTGCTGATTGGTGTCCCCCCTGCCGGAAAATGCTGCCCACGCTTGATTCATTGAGCAGGGATCGTTCACTTCATTTCGAGCTGATCAAAATTGACGCAGGCTCCCAAACCGAAATACAGGAAGAGCTCGGCATAAGCAGCCTGCCCACGTTCATTATTTTCAAAAATGGAAGGGAGATCTGGCGCCGGGAGGGAATGATCAGCGTGGCCGAGTTTAAAAGACAATTGAAATGAAACAAGACTATAGTTTTTTTACTATATCTTGTTCAAAGCAAAATCAATAAATGAAATTTTTTGTCCGCATGAAATCTTCTTTGAGGCAGGCCTTCTTGCTCTTTCTTCTGACGGGAGTATTCACCGTTTCCTTTTCGCAGGATCTTTCCGTTGAACTGATCACCTCCGGTGTAAAATCAAGCCTGCGCGGATTGAGCGTGGTGAGCGACAATGTAGTTTGGGTGAGTGGAAGCGGCGGCACTGTCGGAAAAAGCAGTAATGGAGGTAAGACCTGGAAATGGATCACCGTCCCCGGTTTTGAAAAAACCGAATTCCGGGATATAGAAGCGTTTGACGCCAACGTGGCCATCGTATTGGGAATTGGCGAGCCAGCCTATATTTTGAAGACCAATGACGGCGGAGATACCTGGAAGGTAGTTTACGAAAACCGCCAGAAAGGAATGTTCCTGGATGCGATGGATTTTGCAACACCACGCCATGGGATTGTTGTAGGAGACCCGATCAACGGAAAGGCTTTTATTGCCCGTACAAGTAATAGCGGTAATACGTGGGAGGAAATGACGGCAAGCGAAAACCGGGTATCTCTCGACAGCGGAGAAGCGTTCTTCGCCGCAAGCGGCAGTAATGTAAAACTTTTTGAGAACGGACAATTCTTTCTGGTCAGCGGGGGATTAAAATCCAGGTTGACCGCTCCGAAAGGTACCGTGCCGCTTGATCTGCTTCAGGGAAAAGAATCAACCGGAGCAAATGCGATCGATATTTTCGATGCGGGAGTTCCTATGAAACCCGGAAAACGAATGGTGATAGTAGGTGGCGATTTTTCGGCAGATTCATCGACGGACAAGAATTGTCTGTATTCAACAGATGGAGGCAAAACCTGGAAAGCACCTCTTGTTCCCCCAAATGGTTACAGAAGTTGCGTGGAATTTATCTCAGAAAAAAGTATCCTCGCCTGCGGATTAAACGGTGTTGATTATTCCGAAGATGGCGGTAAGACCTGGAAACTGATCAGTAAGGAAGGCTTTCACGTAGTGAAGATAGCACGCGTCGGCCGCTCGGTCTTTCTTGCGGGAAACAAAGGGCGGATCGCGAAAATTGCGCTTGTACAGGAAGAGCCGATCTCCCAGCAGGAATAAACACTTTCCCTAAAAAAATCCGTCTTCCACTGGTACCGTTTTAATTACTGGTAAGATGGAAGACGGAGAAGTTAAAAGCGCCTGAGCTATGATCCTGGTGCTGTTGTTGCGCTCGCCTCAGCGATCAATTATTATAATGTCTTTTGGAGAAACTCCAGTATTTCCTTTACGTTCGGACGTTTCTTGTAATCCTGGTTAAAAAAGCGGTAAACAACTGTGCTTTCTTTGTTGATCACATACACGGCAGGCACAGGCAGGAAGTTGCCGTTTTTTCCATTATTCTCGTCGATCTTGATGCCGGAGTTACGGTACCGGGTTAATGTATTTTCAGGAACCTCGAATTCCACGTCATAGGCCTTCATGATTTTCAGCTCTTCGTCATGCAAAATCGGGAATTCGGCTTTTGTTTTAGTGACGGTCTTGCCGATATTCTCAGGTAGTTCCGGAGTAACCGCCACAAGCGTTGCTCCTTTTTCTTTGATCAGCGAAAGAGAATCTTCCAGTTTCTGCAGGAATTTATTGCAATAAGGACACCATTCGCCGCGATAAAATACCAGCACGACCTTTCCTTTTTTTAAAAGGTCTTTGAGGCGGACTTCCTTCCCATCCTGGTCTTTTGCTTTGAAGTCGGGCGCTTTGGAGTTGAGGAAAAGGCCTTCAGGTGCTTCCTGTGCCGACAGGACCAGGGCAAAGAATAATGTGGCGAATAAGGCGGTGAGTTTTTTCATATTGTAAAGATATCCTCCAAAACTACAAAACACTGGCAGGTAAACGAATGGTTTGTCCATTAGATTAACAAAATCTTCAGTGCGGAACATCGTGCAAAAGATTGTCCTGGTTGAGCACTGCAAAGGACTGTCAGCATACTGCTGACCGTTATCCGAACCTCTTCGTAAACATAAAATAGACCGCTCCGATGAGAAAAGCAAAGCTGACGAGATAACGCCAGTGAAATGCTTCTTTCATCACGAATACGGCAAATACGCCGAAAACCAGCAGCGTGATAAATTCCTGGATGATCTTCAACTGAAAGAGGCTGAAGCCGGCTGAATGGCCCAACCGGTTGGCCGGCACTGCCAGACAATATTCAATGAATGCGATCAGCCAGCTCACGAGAATTGCTTTCCATAACGGCCAGCCTTCGTGTTTGAGGTGATAGTACCACGCGAAAGTCATGAAGATATTTGAAACAAACAGCAACAGTATGGTACGCATGGGATGATATTTATAAAAGCGAATTGAATCTTAGTTGTTAAGAAGAGCTTTTTTCAATAGCCGCACTTCTTCTTCGTCGATCGCGTTGTTCATATAGCTTTCTTCAGAAGAAGCGAATCCGGGATGAACAAACTCCATCCTGCTGCGTGTTTTGCGGCGCAGGGATGAGTGCAATTCTGTGCAACCGGTTTGTTCCGATAACCACCGAACATTATCTACTCGCACGCCACTTCCCGGCATGATAATGATGCGGTGATCTGCCAGTCTGTTCAACTCAGCGATCAGCCCGACTCCTTCAGGAGCGCCTGGTTGTTGACCCGAGGTCAGGATCCGCTCACAGCCGATCTCTACCAGTTGTTCCAGCGCTTTAAAGGGATCACTGCAGCGGTCAAAAGCGCGGTGAAAAGTAACGCCAAGCGGATAAGCAGCTTCTACGAGCCGGGCGGTTTGTTTAAGATCAATTGCGCCGCTTGCGTCCAACATTCCGATCACAACGCCATCACAGCCAAATTCCCGGCAAAGCCTGACATCATGCAGCATGATCTCAAACTCTTCAGGTGTATAAAGAAAATCACCGCCGCGCGGGCGGATGATCGGGTATAATAATACGTCAAAGGCTTCCCTGCATTGACGGATCGTTCCGGCTGAAGGAGTTGTGCCGCCTTCGGCGAGATTGGCACAAAGTTCTATCCGGTCGGCACCGCCCTTAACAGCAGATTGCGTAGTTACAAAATCGGAAGTGGCGATCTCTATAAGGTAACTCATTATTTCCAGGTTGGATGTTAGGATGTTTTAGCTGAAATGACTTTTCGCTGCAATCAGCTTTTCGCCGGCATTAGTTCTGATGGCATAACTGAATCCTTTCTGGATCGAATACGCCCCAGCCTGTCCCTTTTTATTGATCGCCAAAAATGCTACCTGGATCTCTTTCGCTTTATTGCCTTTGATGCGGATGATCCGGTTGATGGCAGTCTTACATGCTGCTTCAGGAGAAAGGCCCTGGCGCATCAGTTCAACGACTGTGTGAGACCCTGCAATGCGGATCACATCTTCCCCCTGACCGGTGGCGGTGCAGGCACCTACCTCATTGTCCACAAACAAACCGGAGCCAATGATCGGCGAGTCACCAAGCCTTCCGCGCATCTTGAAACCCATTCCACTGGTCGTGCAACTGCCACTGAGATTCCCGTTTGTATCCATGGCGACCATACCGATCGTATCATGATTCCACTCACCATTTTCAAACTGGCTGGGAGCAAAAGGACCATGCCCTTTATTCTCTATGTTGATGACAGGTTTGTATTCTGACTTTTTCAGCCATTCTGTATAGGCTTTCTGCGCATCATCCGACAACTTTTGTTCTTCCAGGGGGAATCCTTCCGCAATGGCGAACTGCTGGGCACCACTTCCAACGAGCATCACATGCGGCGTTTTTTCCATGACGCGACGGGCAACTGAGATCGGATGTTTGATACGCTCAAGAAAGGCAACACTGCCGCAATTGAAAAATTCATCCATGATGCAGGCGTCCAGTGTAACAAAACCATCACGATCGGGATTTGCGCCCAAGCCCACACAGCAACTTTGGCTTGACTCGGTGTGCATCACTCCTTTTTCGACCGCATCGAGGGCGCGGCCGCCTTTTCCAAGGATCTCCCAGGCGGCTTTGTTGGCCGCCAGACCTGCATCCCAGGTGGAAACTACGGTTGGATTACCTTTGAGTGGATGGGCAGCTGACTGACCAGCTGCGAGCTTTCCGGCCAGAACGGCTGCCGAACTGAATACGGAGGAGAAGAGAAATTTTCTGCGGTTGATCATTGCATATCTTTAGCTGCCGAAATTAGGACTTTCAGGATCATCCTGCAGTAATCCTGGCAAAAACTTTAAACAGCGGATCATTGACCTGGATCATGCCGTTTAATGTTCGAACATTAATAAGTAATTTTGTGTTATTAATTCCGGAAAATGAGAATAGAAATAATATCAGGAAGTCCGCGCCCCAATAGTATTACGCGCCGCGTGGCACTGCACCTGCAACACTGGATAAAAGAGCAAACGCCGCATGAAGCGGGGATCATCGATATGAAGGACTGGCATCTGCCGGCAGTTCAAACTGTTTTTGTTAGTGTTGACAAGACCCCGGAACAGTTCAGGCCGCTAAGCGAACGCATCTTTGGCGCAGATGCATTCATTTTGCTGACCCCGGAGTATAATGGAAGCTATTCTCCTGCCATGAAAAATTTGCTGGATCACTATCCCAAGCAACATCATAAGCCTTTTGGCATTGCCACGGCTTCGCCCGGATCTCATGGAGGACTGCGATGCGCACAGCAGCTTTTATTGCTGGTACCGGCATTGTTCGGACTGGCTTCTCCCTATATGCTCATCGTTCCTTTTGTCGAGAAGAAATTCAATGCTGACGGCACCCTCGCAGACGAAAGCTTTGCCAATACCGTGCACAACTTCATGTCGGAATTTATCTGGCTGGGAGAACGGTTATTACCGGAAAGGATCCCGGTGTGAAGGGCGACGTTGAAACGTTTTAAAGTTTAAAGGTTTTCGCTTTCCAACCGGGATATTAAACCAACGATCAATGTTTTAACATTTGCACTATCGATCTTCTCCAATTTATTCATCGGGTAAAACAGGCGTTTCATGTCAAAGCAAACAAAAACAATCGAAGCGGTGATCCCTCCTCCTCCTGCGCATATGGTAGGCGATGGATTCAGGGTATACAATTTCTTTCCCAATAACCTGATCGGGAAAAAGAGGATGAGTCCTTTTTTCCTACTGGACTACAACGCAAAAATTGAATTCAGCCCGCGGGAGGAGCCGCGTGGTGTGGGTGTACACCCACACCGGGGTTTCGAGACGGTGACAATTGCCTACAAAGGTAAAGTGGCGCATCATGATAGTGCAGGTAACAGCGGTGTGATCGGTGAAGGAGATGTTCAGTGGATGACGGCAGCCGCGGGGCTTCTGCATAAGGAATATCATGAAAAGGAATTCAGCCGTAAAGGCGGCATCTTCCAGATGGTGCAGCTCTGGGTCAATCTTCCCGCACAGTACAAGATGAGTCCGCCGAAATACCAGGAGATCTCTAACAGTATGATGGGGCGATACCAGCTGCCGGAAGATAGCGGCGAAGTAGAAGTCATAGCAGGCGAACTGAACGAGGTGCGGGGTGCCGCATCAACTTTCACCCCGATGCAGGTGTACAATGCAAGACTTAAAAAAGGTGCTGTGCTCGAGTTAGACCTACCCTCGTTTTACAATACGGGCATCCTGGTTGTTGAGGGAAGTGCCGCGATCAATGATGCCAGTGTTCCCGCCGATCATTTCGTTTTATTCAGGAATGAAGGCGAGCATATCACCATCAATGCTGGTGAAGATGCGATCTTGCTGATCCTGTCCGGCGAACCGATCGACGAGCCAATCGCTCAATATGGTCCATTCCTCATGAACACTTACGAAGAGGTGGATCAGGCGATCAGGGATGTGAGCCTGGGAAAGTTTGGGGTGCTGGAAGATTAGGATGCCGGGCAGCGGACGATTTTTTGGATCTCGCTTACTGACAAGGTGAGCGGCTTTCAAACTATGTCGAACAGTTCAACAATCCTGTTGCCGGATCAGCAGGTTTTCCGGTCTAAACATCCGCTGGCAGTCTTCTTTGCATAAAAGCTACCAGTCCTTTTCTTGCCGCTTTCTGTACTCCCCTTTTCATAAAACCTGTCCAGCCGAAGAGTACGCCTTTCCAGCCAAAAGCCTGTTCTAACCACTTGCTTAAGCGGAATGCATCGCTGTGTTCGATGATCTTGCCGTCGGCAATACGCATAAACGCTTTGATCTTGTTTTCAACGCGGCGGCCGGTTTTTGAAAAAGTATAGGTGGCGGTCCATCTGCAGGTCGCATATTCTTCGTCCAGCAATTCTATGTCAGAAAAAGTCAGTTTGAAGTCTTTCGCATTTTTACAAAGCATTTCCCACATCGCTTTTACCTCTTCTCCTTTCAGCAATACAAATACCGGATCGCTGAATACGATATCGTCACTATAACAATCCTGCATCGTTTTATAATCCAATTGTTGAAAAGCACTGTAAAATCGTTCTATTACCTCCTTATTATTGTTCATAAGTTTTATGATTGTGGCAAAACATTATAGGTAAATTTATCGCTTCAAAACTACGCATATCATGAGAAGATTTTTTGTTTACTTTTTGATGGTTATGCTTCCGGCTGCGGGGTTTAGCCAGCATGAACAGGATTCTGCCTGGATCAGGGAAAATTACACCAAGCGCGAGGTCTACATTCCCATGCGCGATGGTATAAAACTGTTCACCGCCGTGTATGCTCCGAAAGACATGACGGAAAAACATCCGATCCTGATGACACGCACGCCCTATTCCTGCGCGCCGTATGGCGACACACTCTATCCTTCCAATCTTTGGTTGCAGCATTTACGCTATTATATGCGGGAAGGTTATATCATTGTGCGGCAGGATGTACGTGGCCGGTGGATGAGCGAAGGAGAATTTATGGATGTAAGGCCATTCAATAAAGAAAAGAAATCAAATGCCGATATTGACGAAGCCAGTGATACCTATGATGCTATCGACTGGCTGGTAAAAAATATTCCAGCCAATAATGGCAATGTAGGTGTATTTGGAATTTCCTATCCAGGGTTTTATTCAACGATGGCTGCGGCTTCAGGTCACCCGGCATTGAAAGCTGTATCGCCGCAGGCGCCCGTGACAGACTGGTTTATGGGTGACGACTTTCACCACAACGGTGCATTCTTCCAGATGGATGGTTTCCGTTTCTATTCATCATTCGGAAAACCGAGGCCGAAACCAACTACGATTGGTCCGAAAGGTTTTGATTTTCCTGTGAAAGATGCATATAAATTCTATCTCGAAGCCGGGTCACTGTCAAAACTTGGAGAACTCATGGGAGATAGTGTCAGGTTCTGGAAAGAAATGTATTCCCACCCCAACTATGACGCATGGTGGAAAGCGCGTGATGCAAGGACCGCGATGTATGATATCAAGCCCGCTACGCTCGTTGTAGGAGGTTTGTTTGACGCAGAAGATTGCTATGGCGCGTGGAATCTTTACAAGGCAATTGAAAAGCAAAGTCCCTCTACCAACAATAAGATCGTTATGGGTCCGTGGTACCACGGCCAATGGGCGAGCCGCGATGGTGGCTTTCTCGGAAATGTAAAATTTGGCAGTAACACGGCTCTCTGGTATCAGAACAATATTGAGATCCCTTTCTTTAATTTTTACCTGAAAGGAAAAGGAAAGAATCCTGAATTACCGGAAGCAAGCATTTTCTTTACGGGGGAAAACGCCTGGAAAAAATTTGATCAATGGCCACCTGCGGCAACCAGCGAGCGCGAGATCTATTTCTCTGCAGACAATCAACTGTCATGGGATAAACCAACGGCGAAATCGTCGCCATATTCGTATATCAGCGATCCCGCTCATCCGGTTCCTTATACGGAAGATGTACACTTCAACCGCACACGTGAATACATGACGGATGACCAGCGTTTTGCTTCCCGCCGTCCCGATGTACTGACCTTTCAGACAGCGCCATTGGAAAGCGATCTTACACTCGCTGGTGAAGTGATTGCCAACCTGAAAACAAGCATTTCCGGAACGGACGCCGATTTTGTGCTTAAGATCATCGACGTATTCCCCGATGATTTCGCCTATCCCGGAGATATTCCTCAACCGGGCCGCGCTCCCGGCGGTTCATACCCGATGAACGCCTACCAGATGCTGGTCCGCGGAGAGATCATGCGCGGTAAATTCCGGAACAGCTTCTCTGAACCAACACCGTTCAAACCCGGGAAAGTGGAGACCGTGAAATTCTCCCTACCCGATGTTGCACATACGTTCAAAAAAGGACATCGTTTGATGATACAGGTGCAAAGCAGCTGGTTCCCACTGGCTGACCGGAACCCGCAGGTATTCATGGATATTTATCAGGCGCAGCCGAAAGATTTCAAAACGGCGACGATCAGCATCTATCATGACAATGTGAACAGCAGTAGTGTGACGCTGCCGGTGCTGAAGTAAGGTTTGGAAAGTTTTGAAGGTTGAACAGCTTATCAGGCCATGTCGCTTTTAACCGGTAACATATTTTATAGTATGAGTTTTTCAATAACCATGCAAACCCGTCAAACTTATCAAACCGCCTTAACCTTTAAATTCTCAGCTCAAATTTCATTTATGAAAAAAATAGTGTTCTACTTTTTGCTTTTATTCCCCGTTCTCGGTTTTGCACAAGGCGGCAATCCTGATGAAAAATGGATCAAAGAGAATTTTCTTAAAAAGGAATACTACATCCAGATGCGGGATGGTATTAAATTATATACGGCCGTATACAGTCCAAGGGACAGTTCCCAGAAGTATCCGATCATTATGCAGCGTACGCCTTATTCATGCAGACCGTATGGTGAGGAGAATTACCGTGCAAGGCTTGGTCCGAATACCAGCCTGATGAAAGAGAAATACATTTTCGTTTACCAGGATGCACGCGGCCGTTATAAAAGCGAAGGCACATTCAGGGAGATGACTCCTTTTATCCCGAATAAAAAATCAGCAAAGGATGTTGACGAATCAAGCGATACATATGACACAATCGAATGGCTGCTGAAGCATACGAATAACAATGGCCGTGCAGGGATCACCGGCATTTCATTTCCTGGTTTTTACTCCACCGCCGCTTTACCGGAGGCACATCCGGCATTGAAAGCCGTTTCGCCGCAGGCGCCGATGTCTGATGAATTTATGGGAGATGACTGCAATCATAATGGAGCCTTTTTCCTGATGGATAACTTTGGTTTCTACAGCGGATTTGATGGTCCTAAAGCAGCCAATGGTGAGAGCTATGCGCCTTTCTTCCGCGCACGTTATACAGATGCGTATAAATACTTCCTCGATTTTGGTCCATTGAAAAATGCCAACACGGATAAGTTTTTTTCCGACAGCAACAGCGTGTGGCGCCAGGTGATCAAACATGATACGTATGACGATTTCTGGCAATCACGCAATATCAAACAGCATCTGAAAAACATCACGCCTGCTGTACTGGTTGTTGGTGGATGGTTTGACGCCGAAGATATGTATGGTGCGTTGAAAACTTATTCAGCTATTGCTTCGCAATCACCGAAAAGTGATGCCCGGCTCGTCATGGGCCCGTGGACACACGGCGGTTGGGCTGGTCCAACCTGGACGAGTTATGGCCAGTATCATTTTGGTGAAAACCTGAATCAGTATTTCCAGGATGAGATCGAAACAAAGTTTTTTAATTTCTACCTGAAAGATAAAGGCAGCTTTGATAAATCAAAAGTGACATTGTTTGAAACGGGATCGAATAAATGGAAAAGTTATGATGTCTGGCCGCCGGCTAATAGTACGCCGGTGCCTTACTATTTCCAGCCTGCAGGGAAATTGAATACGGCAAAGCCCACCGGTATAAACAGCTCCACCGATTATCTGAGTGACCCGAACAAACCGGTTCCATACACGGGGGTGATCAGCGCGAGAAGAAATAATGAATACCTGGTGGAAGATCAGCGTTTCGCCTCACAGCGGCCTGATGTGATCAGTTTTGAAACAGATACACTGACGCAGGATCTCACGCTGACCGGCGAAGTGGTTGCTAATCTGCTGGTGTCCATCACCGGTTCAGATGCAGACTTCGTGGTGAAGCTGATCGATGTCTGGGGGGAAAATGAGATCATCCCGGCACCGGCAAATACGCCTAATGCACGTCCCACGCCGATGGGCGGCTACCAGCAAATGGTAAGAGCTGATGTATTCCGTGGAAAATTCCGGAACAGTTTCAGTAACCCAACACCTTTCGTGAAAGACAAAATCGAGAAAGTTTCCATCAAATTGAATGAGGTAGCTCATACGTTCAAAAAAGGACACCGCATCATGGTACAGGTTCAAAGCAGCTGGTTTCCGCTGGTTGACAGAAATCCGCAGAAATTCGGATACATTCCTGGCATGGACGCGAAAGATTTCCAGAAAGCTACTATCAGGATCTTCCACGATGGAAAAAACAGCAGTAATGTTGTGCTGCCGATATTACAGTAATATGTAAAAAGACACTATTTATTAAAAGCACTATGAGATCATTTTTTTATCTGGCTCTTTTACTCTGCTTTTCTGTTTGTGCAGAAGCGCAGGAGATATCCATCATTCCCAAGCCAGCATCGTTGAAAAAAGGTGTGGGTATTTTCAACCTGTCAAAGTCCACCACACTGGTTATTCAGGATGATGGAGACCTTCCGGCTGCAGAGTTTCTTAATTCCTACCTGGAACAGATCTATGGATTCAGGTTGGCGGTGAGCAAGACGCAGGCAGCGGGTTCCATCCGCTTCTATACAAAAAAATTCATTAAAGCGCCGGAAACGGATGGATATACCTTTGAATCAACTACCGGAGGAATCAACGTGAGTGGTGATACTTATGCAGGTACGTTCCATGGCATGCAAACACTGATCCAGCTACTGCCGGTGACAAAGGCTACCATACTAAAGGTTCCTGCTGTTTCCATACAGGATGCGCCACGTTTCGGATATCGTGGTATGCATCTGGATGTAAGCCGTCATTTCTTTCCGTTAAGTTTTGTAAAGAAGTATATCGACTACCTCGCGATGCACAAGATGAATTATTTCCACTGGCATCTTACAGACGATCAGGGATGGCGCATTGAGATCAAAAAATATCCGAAGCTGACAACTGTTGGCGGCTGGAGAAATGGTACGATCATCGGTCGCTATCCCGGTACAGGCAACGATGGTCTCAAATATGGCGGCTTCTATACGCAGGACGAAGTAAAAGAAGTAGTGGCTTATGCTGCTGCGAGACATGTGACCGTGGTACCGGAGATCGAGATGCCCGGACATGCTTCCGCAGCGATCGCGGCCTATCCTGATCTGAGTTGTTTTCCAACTGAACCGACGAAAAATTTCTTTCCGAAAGACTGTACCTGGGCTGGTGATACAACCGGAAAACAGGTGCAGCAAACCTGGGGAGTATTCGATGACGTGTTCTGTGCAGGTAAAGAGAATACGTTCAATTTCCTGAAGGATGTACTGGATGAAGTATTGCCGCTTTTCCCTTCAGAGATCGTGCATGTTGGTGGCGACGAATGCCCGAAAGCGAATTGGAAAAGATGTCCGCTGTGCCAGCAACGCATGAAAGAAAATGGCTTGAAAGATGAGCATGAATTGCAAAGTTATTTTATCCAGCGGATGGAAAAATACCTGAATACAAAAGGGCGCAAACTGATCGGCTGGGATGAGATCCTTGAAGGCGGCCTTGCTCCTAACGCGGCTGTTATGAGCTGGCGTGGTGAAGCTGGCGGCATCGCTGCGGCAAAACAACATCATGAAGTGGTGATGACACCTACGGACTATGTATACTTTGATTATTCTCAAACTACCAATGAAGATTCGGTAACCATTGGTGGCTATGTAAGTCTTGAAAAAGTATATGGTTATAACCCTATTCCACCTGCCTTAAATGCTACTGAAGCAAAATATGTTCTCGGCGCACAGGCCAACCTTTGGTCTGAATACCTGAAGAATACGCGCAAGGTGGAGTACATGATATTTCCCCGAATGACTGCACTAAGCGAAGTTTTATGGACTCAACCGGCGAATAAAAACTGGGCTGATTTTGAAAAGCGCCTGCAAACGCAATTCAGACGCTATGGGCTGTGGAATACTAATTACAGTCGCGCTTTCTTTGATCTCAAATCTTCTATTCTTCCCACTCCGGGCAACAATGGGTTATTATGGAAGCTTGAATCAAAACAACCCGGTGTACAGGTCAGGTATAAGAAATCTGCTGCGGGTGAGGAAACGGATATTACTTCCGGTTCGATGCTTTATTCAACTCCTGTTCCGATCAAAAGTTCTACCTCAATTGCCGGATGGAGCACCACTGGTTCGCAGGTAAACAATATGCCGATCATCCAGGAATTCCGTTTCAATCTTGCAACAGGCAAAAAAATCACGCTGGCAACTCCTCCGGCAAGTAAATATATCAGCGATGGTGCGTTCACATTGGTAAATGGTGTTCAGAATGAAAAAGGCATGTCACGCGCCCGTGAATTCCTCGGCTTTGAAGGAACTGATTGCGATGCAACGATCGATCTCGGTAAAGTAACCGCTATAAAAGAAGTAACAGCTCATACACTCGAGCAGCGCGGCAGTTGGATCTACTACCCTTCCGCAATGGAGGTATTCGTTTCTGCCGATGGAAAAAACTTCAAATCTGTTGGCACGACTTCTGAGATAACTGCTCAGAAAACATTACAACTCACTCTTCCTTCTTCCAAAGCCCGCTACATCCGGGTTTGGGTAAAGAATAAAGGAATTATTCCGACTGGCTTGCCGGGAGCTGATCATAAAGCGTGGTTATTCGTCGACGAGCTGGTAATACAATAAGCACGACGGCCGAAATAAACGCGATAGGTCGTTCACGTTTGAAATGCCCTGATCTTTTTAAAGGGGATCTAAGACTTTCAAATTTGAACGACCTTATTTGTGAAATGCATGCTCCTGTCTTGCCGTTCCAACTTCTTTTATTATGCAGTTCAGATTCACAGGCGTTATTTTTCTTTGTTTGCTCTCATCAATAGTCTTGGGACAGACTCATGATCATGATAAAACCGAAATTGATAGTGTCACCTTTCAGCAAACGCGGAAAGTGCTGATGGACCTTTCGGTGGAAAAGTATTTGAAAAGGACGTTTTATTATGGTGAAGTTGTTCTTCCCTATCGCCTGCTTCTGCCGGAAGGCATTGATAGCGGAGAAAAATCTCCGTTGGTGATCACGCTGCACAATTCCTCACGTATAGGGAATGATAATGAAAACCAGTTGGAGCCGCTGGCAAGGATCTGGTTAAGAAATGAAATTTTCAACCAGTATAAATGTTTTGTTGTCGCACCTCACTTCAGTAAGCGATCTTCAGATTATACGTCAGATAAACAGGGCATGCTGGTTTCGAATCCATCAGACGATGTGTTTGCTCTGTTGAAGTTGATCGACAGCCTTGCAAACGAATATCCTGCTATTGACACGAACAGGATCTATCTAGTGGGCTATTCGATGGGTGGCTCAACTGCCCAAAACCTGCTGAGCATTGCTCCTGCAAAATTTGCAGCCATTGTTTCTATTGCCGGGGTCCCTGACATGTCAAACATCATCGGGATCAGCCGCAAATCCATATGGCTCATTCACGGCGAAAAGGATAATGAAAACCCTTACCGGGGCAGTCAACTGCTTTACAGAAAGCTATCACGCAATAAGAACCTGACATTTACCACCTTTCGTAATCTTGATCATCACAACATCAATATTCCACTGTTGATTTCGGATGAGATTCCTCGATACCTGTTTTCAAAACGTAAATGACCACGGAATAAGATGGAGCAGGATGAATAATTGGCGGACGGATAGGATCGAGACTTTTCTAGGGGGCGCGGTGGAAAGTCGCAGTTAGACTGCGCACTCAGAAAAATTCTCACAATCTGCGCGCGCAGCATGCGACGCATTTTTAAAATGCGATCGCAAAAAGCACTATCAGAAGCGTCTGTTAAGATCGCTGCCGGTAGTGCGCACACGCGTGCTCATCCGTATCTTATACGTTTTTTCGCCCGCGAACATTTTATGTATGATTTTTTTATCCCTATCTCATTTCATCTTTTTTTTTAAGTCTCAATAAATAATAAAAAAGCCACCGCCACTTCATGGCTGACCTCCTCCACCAGCCCTGAAAATGACGGTGAACTTTAAGAATTCTCTTCGGTAAATATCGCCCTGGAACATAGCTGAAACCAAGAGGTATTCACAAATTCTCAGGGGAAAATAACAAGGAAACAGCGGGAAAAACATCGATATGACCCGTTTCAAACCTCCAACGTTTCATGTGGCTTAATACCATTCCAAATCATTCAACCCGGACCAATAAAACCGGCATTCTCCAACCTGCGTGATCTGTCTCAATAATTCGCTAATTCATGCCTGTTCATATATAAAAAAAGCTGCCCCGTTTCCGGGGCAGCTCCTCACTTACTATATGAATACAACTGCTTAGACTTTTGT